>NZ_CP012836.1:1200000-1500000 GCF_001593605.1 Algoriphagus sanaruensis
ACCTTTTAGAATTCTTGGTTGTAATCTAAAACCGTTTGAGATGAATCGAATTCTTCTAATAATCGGATTTTTATTCGTTGGGATTTCCTCAACCAGCTTTGGTCAGTATTCATTACGGGAATCCAATACCATGGTAGGGGTAAGAGCAGGAACTTCCCTCGGAGGTTCTATCAAACGATTTGTTTCTGACCATGCGGCCCTTGAGGCAATGGTTTTCCAACGGTGGGGAGGGATGAATTATGTGCTGTTATTCGAAAGGCACATGGACATTCGTGAATTTAGAGGAATGGAATGGTATCTGGGAGGCGGTGTCCATTATGGAGAATGGAAATTAGGGAAAAGCGAACCTCCGTGGGTTTATAAAGCGACTCAGGATTATGCAGCTTATGGAGTGGATGCAATAGTGGGGTTAGAGTATAATTTTTACAATACCAATTTTTATTTGAGTTTTGACTGGAAACCTGCATATAATTTTGTTGATTTTACCAACTTATGGGAAGATGAGGCATCGTTCACGTTAAGATATTCCTTCTAAAATTGAAAAACCGGTTTGATTTTAAACCGGTTTTTCAATTTTTGGCAAGAAAATAAGCGATTTTCTATAAAATCAGAATTACAATATTTGGTGAATTTTGTTTTGTTAAAATTATTTTCGGTATTTGGACGCATTCCTAATATTTTATGGAGTTTGTCTAAGAGTTTTTGATTATTTATTCCAAAAAACCCCAAAAAATCAACCTTTTTAATGGAATTCAAGTTTTTTTTGAGGGATTTGAAAAAATTAAAAATTTACTTTTTTTGAAATTGACGGAATATTGTTTTGATAACGTTAAAAATTCATTTCGCTAAGGTTAATATTTGTTAATATTCGCCTGTTGAACCAAATAATTGTCCTTTGGTGCCGTCGAAACGAATTTTTAACCGCTTTTGAAATTAAAGGCAAATAAATTTTCTTTACGCATCAACTAAACTAAATACCTTATGAGAAAAGCTTTACTCTTTGTTGTTGCGCTTTTCACCATGGCCCTCAGCTTTGAGGTGTCAGCGCAACAGCGGGTAATTACCGGTCAGGTAATTTCCGAGGAAGACGGTCTAGGGTTGCCAGGAGCAACAGTTCTCGTGAAGGGTACAACAGTAGGTACTACCACCGATTTGGATGGTAACTACTCTATCACTGTACCTGCGGGTTCTGATGTTCTAATCTTTTCCTTCGTTGGTCTAAAGACCATCGAAGAAGCGATTGGTAATCGTACCGTAGTAAACGTCACTCTGACGACCGATGCTTCTCAACTATCCGAAGTGGTAGTTACAGCGATCGGTATCGAAAGAGAGAAAAAGGCACTGGGTTACGCAGTAACTTCAGTGGACAACGCTCAGCTGGAAAACAGACCTGAGCAAGATGTGGCCCGAGTTCTTCAGGGCAAGGTTCCAGGTGTGAACATTACGTCCACCAACGGTATGTCAGGTTCTGGTACCAACATGGTAATCCGGGGCTACTCTTCAGCAACTGGTTCTAACCAGCCACTTTTCGTAGTAGACGGTGTTCCTTTCAACACTTCTACTAACGCACAAAACGGCTTTACTACTGGTGGCGCTACAACATCTTCTCGATTCTTGGATATCGATCCAAACAACATTGAGAGCATGTCTGTATTGAAGGGTCTTTCTGCAACCGTACTTTACGGTGACCAAGGCCGTAACGGTGTAATCTTGATTACTACTAAGTCTGGTGCTTCCAAGCGTAAGGCTGCTGAAGTTACTATCAACCAATCTGTATTTACCAACGAAGCGGCTTCTTTGCCAACTTACGGTCAAATCTACGGTAACGGTTTCCAGCAAGCTCCAGGATTCTTCTTCTCTAACTTCGGTCCAAGAATGGATGAAGGCAGGTTGATCAATCACCCGTATGCTACTTCTTCTGTAGCGAACATCAGAAATGCTTTCCCTGAATTCTGGGAAAATGGTGTTGTGGGTGGTACTCCAGTGAAGTATGAATACAAAGCTTACACTGATCCTTCTAAAGTAATCTTCCAAACTGGTTTGATCAAGAATACCTCCCTGCAAGTAGCTGGTGGTTCTGACAAGACTGGTTTCAATGCTAGCTTCGGTTATACCGACGAGCAAGGTTACTTACCAGGTAACAACTTGGAGAAATTCAACTTCGGTTTGGGTTTGAATTCTGCAATCTCTGATAAGCTTTCTGTGAATTCTTCATTCACGTTTGCGATCACTGATTTGGAAACTCCTCCAGTAAACGCTTCTTACGGTTCAGGTAGCTCTATTCCTTCTGTATTTGGTCACGTATTGTTTACCCCTCGCTCTGTGGATTTGGAAAATCTTCCATTCGAAAACCCAATCGACAGAAGCTCTGTGTACTACAGAGGTGGTAACGATATCACTAACCCAAGATGGTTGTTGAAATACTACAAGAATACTTCTGATGTAAAACGTTTCTTCAATTCTACTTCACTTAATTACGATTTCAATGATAACTTCTCCATGACCTATCGTCTTGGTTTGGATACTTATAATGAATTGCAAGAAGTGATGTACAATAAAGGTGGTGCTACTTCCGACTTGACAACAAGAAATGGTTATTACAGAACCATCAACATCAACAACACCATTTGGAATCAAGATTTGATTTTGAATTGGAAAAAAGAATTCTCTGAGAAATTGGGGATGAGTGCCTTGATCGGAGCTAACTCTAGATATGACTCTTATCAGCAGTCAGGTGTTGCTTCTCAAGGTCAATTAGCTTTCGGATTGTTCAGACACTCTAACTTCCAGACTTCTTCAAGTACAGATTCTTATTCTGGAGGTAATATGAACAATACTCAAGAGGAAAGAAGATATGGTGTTTACACCAACATTACTCTAGACTACTCTGATTTCTTGTTCTTGACACTTTCAGGAAGAAATGACTGGACCTCAACTGTAGAAAAAGAAAATAGAAGTATCCTTTACCCAGGTGGTTCAGTTTCCTTCATTCCTACTACTGCATTTGACATCAGTTCTTCTACTTTGAATGACTTGAAATTAAGATTGGGTTATGGTACTTCTGCAGGTTATCCAAATCCTTATAGAACTCGAAACGTATTAGCGCAAGTAGCTCGTGCATTTGATCGTGATGGTGTGGTTACAACTACTCACTCTGTATCAAACATATTGGGTAATCCAAACTTGAAGCCTGAATTGCATGGTGAATTGGAATTTGGTGTTGAGGCAGTAATGTTCAATAACAAATTGAGATTTGATCTTTCCTTGTATGAGAAAAATACAAGAGACTTGATCACTCAAGCTCCAATTGACCCTTCTACAGGTTTTACCTCTACTGCCATTAACATCGGTAAAATTAGAACTAGAGGTGCTGAACTTCAGGCTACAGTAACTCCATTCTCAACAGCTTCTGGCTTTGAGTGGAATTCTACGATCAACTGGAGTAAATATAGAACTATCGTTCTTGAACTAGGTGGTGGTCTGGAAGAAGTGGTTGTAGCTGGCTTTACCGATTTGGGTAACTTCGCTATTCCAGGTCAGCCATTCAACATCATCAAAGGAACTGGTTTTGATAGAGATCCAGCAACTGGACAGCCTATCATCCTTGGTAATGGTGTGCATAAGCCTACCAATTCTCCTGTAATTCTTGGTGATCCTAACCCAGCTTGGACTGGTTCTTGGATCAACGCATTTACTTACAAAGGCTTCACTTTGAATGTAATGATGGAATACAGACATAAAGGCGTAATCTTCTCTAACACCGTAACTGCTACAATTGCTCGTGGTGTAACCAAAGATCCAGTAGCAGATCGTGAGTTGACTTTCATTATGCCAGGTGTAAGACAGGATGGCACTAACTCTGATGGAACTCCTAAATATATTCCTAATGATCAGCAAATTACGGCGTCTGATTATTTCTTCTCAGGTTATCAGGGTGCAACAGACGAGCCTAACGTATTTGATGGTTCTATGGTACGTTTGAGAGAAGTTTCTCTTTCTTATGCATTGCCAAACTCGCTTATGTCTAAAACTCCATTCAAGAGAGCTTCTCTTGCTTTGAGTGGTACCAACTTGTGGTTCTTGGCCCTCAACTTCCCTCCAAACATGAACTACGACGTAGACGTGTTGGGTACTGGTGTGGGTAACGGTCTCGGATTTGATTTCGTAACTGGTCCAAGCTCAAGAAGATTGGGTGGAACGTTGACTCTTACTTTCTAACCCTAAATAGAAATGACGATGAAAAGATTTATATATGGCCTGACTGTAGCGACGACTTTGGTTTTTGCGACGTCTTGCGATGAGAAATTAGATGAGTTGTTGGAAAACCCAAATGCGGTTAACGCCACTACAGCTTCTCCTGATTTCCTTTTGAATAGAATCCAGTTGGATTATAAAGATTTATGGTATGGGATTTCTGATCGTGGTGCGAGATTAACTCGTATCATCAATCAAGGTGCTGCACTTTATGAATCAGCTTACACTGCGGTATCTACAAATGGTACTTGGTCAAATGCTTACGCTAACATTTTGGCAGATATCAACTTCCTGTTGCCATTGGCAGAGGAGGCAAACTTCCAAAGACATTTAGGTATTGCTAAGACGATCAAAGCAATGGTTTTGATGGATTTGGTTGATACTTATGGTGATGTTCCTTTCTCAGAGGCGTTGAATGCTGATAACTTCAATCCTAAGACTGATAATGGTCAAGCAGTTTATGCAGCTGCTCTTGCCCTTTTGAATGAAGCAAGTGCTCACTTTACTGCAGCTACTTCTGGTGCACCAAACGATTATTTCTACAATAGAAACTATACGCGTTGGGGTAAATTGGTGAACACTTTAAAATTGAAGTATTACCTAAATACTAAGCTTGTAGATGCTGCTGCTTCTACAGCTGGTATTAATGCTTTGGTTTCCGGTGGTAACTTGTTGGGAACTGGTGATGACTTTGTATTCCGTTTTGGTACTACTGCTGCTGACCCAGATTCTAGACATCCAAAATTTGCTGGTCAGTACACAGCTGGTGGGGGTGATTACCAGTCTACTTACTACATGCATCATTTGACCGTAGAAAAAGGATTTGATGATCCACGAGTAAGATATTATATGTATCGTCAGGTATTGACTAACACTACCAACGTGGATGAGCAAGAATGTGTATCTCAAATCGCTCCTCCTCACTACTTGGTAGGTGGTTACCCCTACTGTAATCCAGAAGGAAACAAAGGTTATTGGGGTAGAGATCACTTGGATCCAGATGGTATTCCACCAGATGGTTTGAAACGAACTGCTTATGGTACATTCCCTTCAGGTGGTCGTTTTGATAACAATTCTGGTGCTCCGGTGAATAATATTAACTTAGGAGCTAGAGGGGCTGGTATTCATCCAATTATGTTGGCTTCCTATGTTGATTTTATGTTAGCTGAGGCTGCTTTGACATTGGGAACTACTGGTGATGCTAAAGCTTACCTTACAGCTGGTATCACCAAGCACATGAACTATGTGAGAACATTCTCTGTAGGTGCTGGTGAAGGTGCGACAATTACTGCATTTGAGCCTAATGATCAGTTTGCAAGAAACGTAGGTAACTATGTGGATTATGTTGCTGCTGAATATGATTCTCAAGCTAACAATGATTCAAAAATGAACATCATCGGTAGAGAATACTGGTTGTCTCTATTTGGTAACGGAATGGAAGCTTATAACCTTTACAGAAGAACTGGTAAGCCTGCTAACATGCAGCCTGCTTTGGAAGCAGCTCCAGGACCATTTGTAAGATCATTCCTATATCCAAACAACTACATTGTAACAAATACCAATGCAGTTCAGAAACAGAGTCTTGCGGTACAAGTGTTCTGGGATAAAAATCCTGCTTCACCTTGGATTTATTAATCAAAAAAACTAGAAACAATGAAAACGCTAAAATATAGTTTCGGCTTATTGGCAAGTGCACTCATATTTCTAAGCTCTTGTAGAGATTTTGTTGAGCCAAATGTTCCTTACTCAACATTCGATACTGGTGCTTATTTGAGAACAATTGCTAGAACTAGCACAACGTTTAACTTCTTCAATTTAGCAAGTTCAAAGTTTGCTTTGACTTTGGAAGCTGTTGATATCGAAGATGGTAAAACTGTTGAGACGGTTGAAATCCGTGTTCGTCACAGAAGATTGATCCCTGGTGTGGGTCTTCAATATACTCCTCAGAGTGATGTTTTGGTTAAGACGCTTCAGGCTTCTGACTTCCAACCAAACTCTGAATCTAGATTCTTGCGTACCTCTTTTGAAGTGACTGCTTTGGAAGCTATTTCTGCTGTTGGTTTGACCGCTGCAGGAATTGAAGGTGGTGATGTATTTGAATTCAGATTGGTGTTGAATGATAAGTTTGGAAGAAGATTTAGCTCAGATAACGTTACTACTAACGTAGCTGGTGCACCATTCTATGCTTCTCCATTCCAGTACCCAGTTTCTGTTATCTGTCCATCTGACTTGGCTGGTACTTATTCCTTTGATGCTTTAGAAACATTCTGCGGAAAAACCTTTGCAGGTTCAACAACATGGACAGCTGTAGCAGCTTCCCCAGGATCTTATACTGTATCTGATGGTACTTTTGGTGCTTGGCAAGCATGTTACCCTGATTCTTGGGGTAGTGGTAACGTAAGAATCAATGATGCTTGCGGACGCTTGACAATGACAGGTACTGATAAGTACGGTGATAGCTACTCTATGACTGTAATTAGTGCTGATGCTTCCGTATTGACCTTTGAGTGGGTTAATACTTATGGAGAATTTGGTACTGTAGCTGTTAAATCTAACTCAGGAAAGCCTTGGCCATCTTTGAGATAATTGATTAACATCTTTAATATTAGAAAGGCAATGTCGTAAGACATTGCCTTTTTTTATTGCCTTGATTTTAAAAAATATTTGGGTAAACAAATATGCAATTTTTTAATCCAAACAATAGGGCTTAGCTTTGTGTTAACCTCTAAAAATTACCATGGATAAATTCTCTTACATAGCGAATGCTCATGTCTCATACATAGACGAGCTTTATGCTTCTTACAAAAATGATCCTACCTCAATAGACCCAAGCTGGAAAGAATTTTTTGATGGTTTTGATTTTGCTTTGGCAAATTATGGTCAGGAAGAAACTAGTGGTAGTTCAAAATTACCAACAAATGATTCTGTCAAAAATGGAGCTCTAGCTACTCCAGGCACCATGATGGATATGGAGCAATTACCGAAGGAAATAAAGGTTAGAGCTCTTATTCATGCGCATCGTTCTAGGGCACACCTTAGATCTAAGACCAATCCAGTAAGAGAAAGAAGAGACCGTAAGGCGTTGATCGATCCACAAGATTTCGGTCTTGGTGAAATTGATATGAACACGGTATTTCAAGCAGGTTCTGAAATTGGAATTGGTTCAGCAAAACTTTCAGATATCATTCAAGCTTTAAAGACCATTTATGAGGGTCCGATGGGATTTGAATATCTCTATATCAGAGACCCAGAAATGCTTGATTGGTTTAAAACCAAAGTTGAAAAAGAAGCTTTAGCTTTCAATCCATCTAATGATGAGAAAAAGAGGATTCTATTTAAACTTAATCAAGCGGTTGTATTTGAGAATTTTCTTCATACCAAGTATTTAGGACAAAAACGTTTTTCACTAGAAGGTGGTGAAAGTACTATTCCGTTCTTGGATGCTGTAATTAATACTTCTGCTTCAAACGGAGTTGAGGAAGTGATGATTGGGATGGCGCATAGAGGACGTCTAAATGTGCTAGCCAATATTATGGGTAAAACCTATGAACAAATTTTCTCCGAATTTGAAGGAACTGCAAAGCCTGATCTGACCATGGGGGATGGTGATGTGAAATACCACATGGGTTATTCTTCTGACATTGTCACCCCAGAAGGCAATAAAGTTCACCTAAAATTAGCCCCAAACCCTTCTCACTTAGAGGCTGTAAATCCAGTAGTAGAAGGATTTATCAGGGCAAAGATTGATCATGAACATAAAGGAAATGCAAAAAAAGCTTTGCCTATTTTGATTCATGGAGATGCTGCAGTAGCAGGTCAAGGTATTGTTTATGAAGTGACTCAGATGGCTGGTTTGAAAGGTTACAATACCGGAGGTACCATCCATTTTGTCATTAATAATCAGGTTGGTTTTACTACCGATTTTGATGATGCCAGAACTTCTATTTATTGCACAGATGTAGCCAAAATCATTGATGCTCCTGTCATCCACGTAAATGGTGATAATGCAGAAGCGGTCGTATTTGCTGCGAAACTAGCTGCTGAGTTTCGTCAGAAGTTCAGCAAGGACATTTTTGTAGATATGGTGTGCTATAGAAGACATGGACATAATGAATCTGATGAGCCTAAATTCACCCAGCCTGAGCTTTATAATATCATTTCCAAACATCCGAATCCAAGAGAAATCTACGTAAAACGCTTAACCGAGCGCGGTGACTTCGATGCAAAAATCGCAGCCCAGATGGATGAAGAATTTCGTCAATTGCTTCAGGATCGTTTGAATATGGTGAAGGAAAAACCTCTTCCATATCAAGCGACTAAGTTTGAAAGAGAATGGGGTACACTTAGAAGATCTAAGCCTGAGGACTTTGAGGTTTCCCCTGAAACGGGCATTGGACAGGAAGCTATTAATGAGGTGGCTGAAGCTTTAACCGCCATTCCTAAAGGGTTCAAGCCGATCAAGCAGATTGAAGTTCAAATGAAGCAGCGAAAAGATATGTTCTTTGAATCTAAAGAACTTAACTGGGCTGCAGCGGAATTATTGGCTTATGGTTCTTTGCTTTTAGAGGGGAAAACCGTTCGAATTACCGGTCAGGATGTTCAAAGAGGTACATTTTCTCATAGACATGCAGTAATTCATGATGCAAATACCAATCAGCCTTACAACTCCCTTAAGGAGATGAAGGAACGAAAGGGTCAATTTCATATTTACAATTCGCTTCTTTCCGAGTATGCTGTTTTGGGTTTTGAGTATGGTTATGCCATGGCAAATCCGAATTCTTTGACGATTTGGGAAGGTCAATTTGGAGACTTTGCAAATGGTGCACAAACCATGATCGACCAATTTATTTCCTCCGGGGAATCTAAATGGCAAAAAATGAATGGAATTGTAATGCTTCTTCCACATGGATATGAAGGTCAAGGACCGGAGCATTCCAATGCTCGACCAGAACGTTTCTTGCAACTCTCTGCTGAGTACAATATGGTTGTTGCTAATGTTACTGAACCTTCTAACTTTTTCCATTTATTGAGAAGACAGCTGACTTGGGAGTTTAGAAAACCTTGTGTGGTTATGTCTCCTAAATCGTTGCTACGCCATCCAAAAGTAGTTTCTCCATTGTCAGAATTTACCTCTGGAAGATTCAGAGAGGTTTTAGGAGATTCAACCGTTTCTCCTAAGGACGTGAAGCGCGTAATTCTTTGTACAGGTAAAATTTATTATGACTTGGAGGAAGCACGTGAGAAAGATAAAATCAAGAATGTAGCGATCATTCGAGTTGAGCAACTGCATCCGCTTCCGAAAAAACAGATTCTAGAGATTCTGAAGCAATATAAAGGCGCTGAGGTGGTTTGGGTTCAAGAAGAGCCTGAAAACATGGGTTACTGGAATTACCTTCTTCGATTGTTGTACAAAGACCTTCCTATGAATGTGATCGCACGTAAAACCAGTGCTTCTCCAGCTACCGGATATAACAAAGTTCACGTCGAGGAACAAAAAAACATTGTTTCCCAAGCGTTAAAACTTTAATCTTAAATCAATGCCTCAGAGTTAATCTCTGAGTTATTTTTACCCCAAATAATCAATTGTAAAAATCTTCTTCCTTACTAAAAGGAGGAATAAAAAATAAAACCATGAGCAAAGAAATGAGAGTGCCTACCGTAGGCGAATCAATATCCGAAGTGACAGTAGGTCAGTGGTTTAAAAAAGACGGTGACCTGGTTCAATTAGATGAAGTCTTATGTGAATTAGAATCCGATAAAGCTACGTTTGAATTTCCTTCTGAAGCTTCTGGAATCTTGAGAATTAAGGCGCAAGAAGGAGATACTGTAGAAATCGGAGGCTTGATTTGCTTGATCGAAGAAGCTACGGAAGCTAGTTCCTCTGCTCCATCTTCCCAACCTTCCACTCCTTCGGCTGTTAAACCTGCAGCTTCAGGTGAGGTTAAGGATATGATTGTTCCTACGGTCGGTGAGTCAATCACAGAAGTTACACTTGCAAACTGGATCAAAAAAGACGGGGATTTTGTCACTTTGGATGAAATCATCGCTGAAGTAGATTCAGATAAAGCAACTTTTGAATTGCCAGCTGAAGCCACGGGTATTCTTAGACATGTTGCTAAAGAAGGTGATGTACTGGAAATTGGAGGGATGATTTGCAAAATCGAAGTTACGGATGCAGCTCCTGTAGCGGAGGCACCGGCAAGTTCAGCAGCACCTGCTTCGCAGGCCAGCTCTTCCTCTGCAAACTATGCTTCTGGTCATGCCTCACCAGCTGCATCTAAAATTTTGGCAGAAAAAGGAATCGCTCCCACTTCAGTAGCCGGTTCTGGTAAAGATGGTAGAATTACAAAAGAAGACGCGATGAGTGCTCAGAAGCCTACTCCAGTTGCTCAGGCAACTCCAGCTGCCGATCCTAAAGTAGCTGAAGCTGCTCCTGTAGTTCCTGGATCCAGAAATGTGAGAAGAGAAAAAATGTCTTCTTTGAGAAAGACTGTTTCTCGACGATTGGTCGCAGTGAAAAATGAAACTGCAATGTTGACCACTTTCAATGAGGTCAACATGAAGCCAATCATGGATTTAAGATCCAAATACAAAGATCAATTCAAAGAAAAGCATGGCGTAGGATTGGGCTTTATGTCCTTCTTTACTAAAGCCGTTTGTGTGGCACTTCAAGAGTGGCCGGCAGTAAATGCTATGATCGATGGGAATGAAATCGTGTACAATGATTTCTGTGATATTTCAATTGCGGTTTCAGCTCCAAAAGGATTGGTGGTACCAGTGGTTAGAAATGCTGAAGCTATGTCATTTGATCAAATTGAAAAAGAGATTGTCCGTCTTGCCGGTAAAGCTAGAGACAATAAACTTTCTATTGAAGAAATGACTGGTGGAACCTTCACCATTACCAATGGTGGGGTATTTGGTTCCATGATGTCTACTCCAATCATCAATGCTCCTCAATCAGCAATTTTGGGAATGCATAATATTGTAGAAAGACCAATGGCTGTAAACGGTGAGGTGAAAATTCTTCCAATGATGTACGTGGCGCTTTCTTATGACCACCGAATCATCGACGGCCGTGAATCCGTTAGCTTCTTGGTAAGAGTGAAGCAACTGCTTGAGGATCCTACTAGATTGTTGTTTGGGGTTTAATCCATCTTCGAATTACGATTTACGAAATACGAGGGGCTGAGC
The DNA here is from genome assembly GCF_001593605.1 of Algoriphagus sanaruensis. Classification (GTDB taxonomy): domain Bacteria; phylum Bacteroidota; class Bacteroidia; order Cytophagales; family Cyclobacteriaceae; genus Algoriphagus; species Algoriphagus sanaruensis. The sequence goes on from NZ_CP012836.1 coordinate 1,211,446, forward strand.
TGTCTCAGCCCTGTTTTTTAACCAGCGAAGCTTAAGTCTTATGGCTGATGTTTAGCCTCTAAAATCAAAGAAAAATGTACGACGTTATAGTAATTGGCTCCGGTCCCGGAGGGTATGTAGCAGCGATTCGTTGCGCACAATTAGGGATGAAAACAGCCTTAGTTGAAAAATATTCCACTTTGGGTGGTACCTGCTTGAACGTGGGTTGTATTCCGTCCAAAGCCCTTTTGGATTCCTCTGAACATTATCACAACGCTTCTCATACTTTCACCACTCATGGGATAGAACTGAAGGACCTGAAGGTAAACTTAGGCCAGATGATCAACCGTAAAAATGAGGTAGTGAAGCAAAATACGGATGGGATTCAGTTTTTGATGAAAAAGAACAAAATCGATGTTCATCAAGGCCTGGGTTCTTTCGTGAACAATACCACGGTGAAAGTCACCAAGGAAGATGGTTCATCCTCTGAAATCCAAGGTAAAAATATCATTATCGCAACTGGCTCAAAGCCATCTTCTTTGCCTTTCATCAAACTGGATAAAGACCGCGTAATTACATCCACGGAAGCTTTGAATTTGAAAGAGATTCCTAAGCATCTGGTAGTGATCGGTGGTGGGGTAATTGGACTTGAACTTGGATCCGTGTATGCCCGATTGGGAGCGAAGGTTTCCGTGGTTGAATTCATGGATTCCATTATTCCTACGATGGACCGTACCATGGGTAAAGAGCTTCAAAAATCGCTGAAGAAAATCGGCTTTGAGTTTTACCTAAAACACAAAGTGACTTCTGTAGAGAACAAAGGAAAAGAAGTGACCGTGAAGGCGGACAATGGCAAGGGTGAAATTGTGGAAATCTCCGGTGATTACGTGTTGGTGTCTATCGGTAGAAGACCCTATACCGACGGCCTAAATGCCGAAGCAGCTGGTGTGAAAATCACTGAAAGAGGTCAAATAGAAGTAAACGATCACCTTCAGACCAATGTGCCAAATATCTATGCTATCGGCGACGTGGTGAAAGGCGCAATGCTGGCTCATAAAGCTGAAGAAGAAGGTGTATTTGTTGCTGAAACATTGGCTGGTCAAAAGCCACATATCAATTATAATTTGATCCCAGGTGTTGTATATACTTGGCCTGAAGTGGCATCGGTAGGTTATACCGAAGAGCAATTGAAGGAAAAAGGAATTAAGTACAAAGCTGGGAAATTCCCATTCATGGCTTCTGGTCGTGCTAGAGCGTCTATGGATACGGATGGATTAGTAAAGGTACTGGCTGATGCTGAAACAGATGAGATCCTCGGAGTTCACATGATTGGTCCAAGAACGGCAGATATGATCGCTGAAGCAGTTGTTGCTATGGAATATCGAGCTTCTGCAGAGGATATTTCTCGAATGTCACATGCGCACCCTACTTATACCGAAGCTTTCAAAGAGGCCTGCTTGGCTGCGACAGACAATCGAGCACTTCATGTGTGATCAATAAGCTTTTAATATCAATGAAGCCATTCTCCGAAGGGGAATGGCTTTTTCTTTTTTTTAAAAATTGCGTAATTCCATCATGAAGTTCAAAATCGCCATTTTGGGTGCAGGAAATTTGGCTTGGCATTTAGCTCCAGCCCTTGAAGATGCAGGACATGTGATCACAGAAGTTTATGCACGTGAACTGAGTAAAGCTTATTCAATTACTGAACGGTTGTATAGTGCATCGGCAAAGGATGATTTGGATTTCTCAGAGAGTAATGCGCAGATTTATATTTTGGCAGTGAAAGACTCTGCAATTTCCGAATTGGCCGACCAGATTATCCTTCCTGAAGAAAGTATCCTAGTTCATACTTCTGGAACCATACCTTTGGAAATTCTTGGCTACAGTTCGGCCTCTTATACTGGTATTTTCTATCCCCTACAATCCTTTACCAAGGGAAGGAAAATGGATTTAGATGAGGTGCCATTTTTAGTGGAATCAGATGATGAATCCACGCTTCAAAAGTTGAAAAAGCTAGCAAAAAGCCTGTCTCCACTTTGTTATCAAGTTCGATCAAAGGACCGAAAAGCAATACACGTCGCAGCAGTATTTGCAAGCAATTTCTCAAATCATATGATTCGAATTGCCGAAGAAATTATGAGGAGACAAGGGGTCGATTTTGAAATGCTTAAACCCTTGATCATCGAAACTATATCTAAAAGTCTTCAATTAGGAGCAAAGAATGCGCAGACTGGTCCTGCAATTCGAGAGGATTATGAGACCCTTGAAGAACACCATCGATTTTTGGCATACAACGATCAAATTGCAGAAATCTACCGCTTGATTTCGCAAGATATTATCGATTCATAGTGGGCCTTTACCTCTTTTATTTTCTACAATCTCAAGTTGTTTCGAAATTTTTTGGCAAAATTATTTTGTATTTTCAATTATAAATACCTTAAATTGAGGTAGTTAAGATTTGATTTATTTAAAGTAAGATCCTCCAGTTTTTGAAATTCATTTTTCCTTACACTATAAACAATTTTATTTATGAGTTACGTAAATCGAACCCTTCGGTCCCTTCCATTTGGAAGAATTATTGGTGGACCTATGATCGCAGCCATTCAGGCACAGGCCCTCGCAGCAAAGTCGACGGTTAATTTTATCAAAGAAGTTGGATTTAAAGGAGCGGCAGAAGAGCAAGATGGGAATGCAGATGAAAACATGGGTGATGTTAGAAACGTCACGTTCAAGTACAAGCGGAAAGCTGCTGGCGGAAGCGGAACTGGAAATGAACCAGGTGAAGAAGAGGTATCGCTCACTGTGCCTATTTTGACTATTGTCCCAATCCCCTATATCAGGATTGAAGAAATGACTATCCAGTTTACCGCAAATATCACGGAGCAACAAGAATATAAAAGTGCAAGCGCAAGTAGCGGAAGTGTGGCTACAGATACCACTATGAATTTTAAAGCTGGCGGATTTTTGTCACCTGTAAAATTCAATTTGAATGCTAAAGTGTCTACCCGGAACAATTGGAGTAGCAGTAATAGCAACAAAGTGAATACTTCCACCCAATACACAATTGATATTCAAGTCAAAGCTGTTCAGGACGAAATGCCAGCTGGCTTGGCAAAGGTGTTGAACATCATGGAAGAAGCGATTTTAGAGAAACCTGCTGCAGGTGGTGGCTCTTGATGGTTAAGTTGATTTTTTGACCTTAATCACTAAGCTATGAGCCAATTGAATCAAATCATTGCATCAATCCTAAGTGATATCAACGAGGCCAAATCCAAAGCAGATTTTGCTTCCCGAGATTTGGCGCAAGCATACGCCTCGGATGATATCCTACGCTATTTTCCTGTTCCAAAGATTGGAATTTCAAACTTGGAGGTGGAAATCAAGTATGCCGTTGAAACTGTTGAAGAAAAGCCTATAGAATCTAGCCAGTCTCAGCGGAGACTGGCTGATTTTATCCAAAAGTTTTCAGAACAAACGGCTAATGAAATTAAAAATCATGTAGCCAAAGAGGTAACTTCAAATGTGCTTTACAAGGATTTGGGATCCAATTATCCCTCTCAAGAATGGGAATCTAACTTTGCTGCCACCCTTTCAGATAGTCTTTCTAAGTCAGTAACATCGGGAGCAGATTTGATAAGGAATTTGCCATCTGTGACCGAACAGCTGAAAAAAAGTACGGTTGAGTTTTTTCCTTTAGCATTCAAATCAGAGACGGTAGCGGCAGTTCCAAAGTCCACAGGTGAATATCAAGTCATTGGATTGGATAAATCAGGGGCCGTTGATTTTAAAATTCAGACTGATTTTCCAGATGACAAGACGGCGCTTAACCTTGCCAAATCGCTGAATTCTGCAATACTTTCAAATAAATTGGAACTCGGTGAAGTGAAGCGAGATGCACTCTCAAAGACGGATATGGCCAAAGCAAAATTGGGTAACCAGGAAATAGTTCTGACCATGGAAAGCCAAAAGGTGGGTTCAAGTCAGCCAAAGGTCTTTTTTGAAAGTGTGATCAAGGAGAAAAGTGTGGTTTTAAATAAGCCAATTTTGGTTAGACCAACTTGGTTGGGAGGTAGACCAATAGGAGCAGGAACTAGACCTACCTCTACTCCAGAACCCTCGGTTAACTTGAAGGAAGACGATACACTTTTGGGGATTTCACAAACTATTCTTCGAAATAAGCTAACCGATTTCCGAGTTGGAGTTGAGAAGATTTTGAATGAATCTAAAGTGACTTCTTTAAAGCTGACTGTAGAGTCGGAAAAATTAAAGCAGGTAAAGCCTGAAACCGTATCGACCATCAAGTTTACTTTAACTGGAAATGACTTTACCATGGTCCAAGATGATGGTCAAAAGTCGGTTCTATAATTTTTGACTGTATGATTACTCCAAAATTTATTTCAGATCTCCTTGGTGCGCCAATGGCAGCGGTTGTGCAGGCAGAGGCTATTGCGGCAAGGGCCACGGCTGATTTTATCAAAGAAGTCGGCTTCACTAAGGATACAGATGCGATTGATCCTGATTTTGGATCCATCAAAAATATTTCCTTTTCTTATCTAAGACAAAATGCCGACGGAAGTGCACAAACCGCTTCTATCACTGTTCCCCTTTTGACTATTGTTCCCATTCCTACTTTGAGAGTTGCTCAGGCAGTAATTGAATTGGACTTGGCGATCACTCAGCCTGAAGAAACTTCAACTGGAGGATCAAATTCTAAGTCAAACCAAGCCTTTGGAGTTGCACAACCTTTACGACTTAAGGCGCTCTTTGCTAAAAAACCGCTTCCTCAGAGTTCAAATACGGGCAATTCAATTTCGGGGAATATGAATGTAAAAATCACCATGGAGCAAGCTGAGCCTACCATTGGAATGGTCCAGTTGCTAAGTATTTTAGATAATTCAAAAAAAGAATAATGAGCTGGATCAACTCAATACTAAACTGGTGGAAAAATTTATTCAGTTCAGAGAAAAATAAATCTGAACCCGTCAAAGAGGCAACCCCTGCGGTTGAAATTTCCAGGACTCCGGGCTTAAATTGCCCGGAGTGTGGAACTCGCATGGTAGTTAGTATTCAAAATTTGGTGAATCTTGAACCTTTAAATTGCCCCACTTGTGGCTTGGAATTAACCGTTGATGTGGAACATTCTCAATCTGCCCTTGAATCTTTGAGAAAACTACAAAATGGCCTAGAGGAAGCCTCTAAAGTTAGAAAAGATGCAAAAGTCTGATCTTTAGAAATTCCAAGTCCCAAATTTACCTGCTTGATAATCCTGATAGGCCTCGTATATCTGCTGTTGTGTATTCATGACAAAAGGACCTTGAGCGACCATTGGTTCATTAATTGGCTCTGCATGTCCAAGGATCAAAACTGCATCTTCCGAGGCTTCTACCTGAATTATTCCATTTGAATTTTCAAATTCTACCAAATTCCGGAAGTTGACCAATTCTTCATTGACTTTTAGCTTTCCTCTGACGATATAGAAAAAGATGTTTTCCGAAGTAGGGATTTCCTTTTCAAACTTCCCGTCTTTTTTCAGGTAAATCGTGCTCATAGATAAAGGAATATTTCCTTCAAAGGCTCCATCTACTCCGTTCCACTGTCCAAAAAGTTGTTGAACTTTTACCCTTCCACTATCCAGTTCAAAAGAAGGGATTTGGTCTTTCTGAAGTCCAATGTAATTGGGAGCAATCATTTTTTTTGCTGCGGGGAGATTGATCCAAAGCTGAAGAATTTCAAGATCTCCTCCGTTTTGCTTAAATGCTTTACTTGAAATTTCAGCATGGATTAGCCCTTTTCCTGCCGTCATATATTGCACTCCTCCAGGACCGATTACAGATTCATGTCCCGATGAATCCATGTGCATAATGTCTCCTTCGAGGATAAAAGTTAGCGTTTCCATCCCGCGATGGGGATGGGGCCCAAAAGGTAAACCTTGGTTTCCTTTCGGGTAAGTTTGGAATCCGTGGTGATTAAGAAATATAAAAGGATCGATTTGCTGAAGTGACCGAGTTGGTAGAGGACTGTATGTGATTAAATCTGCAATTGGTCGGTATTCAGCCTGATGAATTCGCTTGATTTTTCTCATTTCATTAAATGCTTGTATAGACATTAAATGGGATTCAGGATTAAAAAGTTTGATTTTTTGGATGATTATTGAAGTTGCTTGTCTAAAGAAAGAATGGTTTGAAGTAGCACATTGGCACCATTTCCGATATCCTCTTTTGACGAGTATTCTTCAGGAGCATGGCTGATTCCATCTTTGCTTGGAATAAAGATCATTCCCATAGGAGCTATTCGAGCCATTTCTTGCGCATCATGCCCCGCCCCACTAGGCAGACTCTTTGTAGTCAATCCGAGTTTTTCAGCTTGATTTTTAATTATTTCTCTAATCTTTGGGTCTGCTAATGCCGGTTTGCTAGCGACTTCAATGTGCTTGATCTCGAGTTTTGTACCGCTTTGATTTGCCAACTCCTGTGCTTTACGCTCAATATCTTTGTAAACGGTCCAGATTTTTTCCGAAGAAAGGTCTCTTATTTCAACGTTTACTTTCACTTCTCCTGGAATGACATTTCCGGCACCAGGAAAGGCTTGGATTTTCCCAACAGTTGCTACTTGTCTGCCTGGGTAAGAATTTACAATTTTATTTACCTCTAGAATCAATTCCGCAGCTGGTAGCATAGGGTCATGTCTCAAGGCCATGGGTGTAGTCCCAGCATGATTGGCTTTACCTTTAAAGGAAATCTCCCACCACTCGATAGCAACAATTCCTTCTACCACCCCAATGTCCAATTTTTCATTGAAGAGGTTTCCTCCTTGTTCGATGTGAAGTTCTAGGAATGCTGCAATATCTCCTGGGCTTCGCTTCATTTGGGGGATTCGATCTGGATCTCCTCCTAGGAGTTTTATTCCTTCATATTGAGTGATTCCCGCATTGCTGACTACTTGAAGTGCTTCAGCGCTTAATGCACCCACGATTGCTCGACTTCCCACTACACCGCCTTCTTCATTTGTAAAAATGATTACTTCCAAAGGATGATCGATTAGAAAATTGTTTTCAGCTAGTGTTTGAACAACTTCTATCGCACCAAGGGATCCCACAGGTCCATCATAATCGCCTCCATTTGGTACCTCATCGATATGAGACCCAAAGACTATTGGTTTTAAGTTGGGATTTTTGCCTTGTTTTTTTCCAATGATATTCCCCGCAAAATCAACAGATACTTCTAAACCTGCCTTTTCCATCAGAGATTTTACAAAGGTTCTTGCCGCTATATCATGTTTGGAATATGCAACTCGATCTGATCCTCCCATTTCATTTTTGCCATAAGTGGCTAATGTCATTAGGTTCTCATGAAGTCGGTCTGGGTTGACTTGGAAGGTTTGACCAAAGGATAAAGTCCATGTGAAAATCCAAAGTAGGAAGGCAAGGGAAGTTTTCATACAATTAATGATAGAGGTGATACAAGAAAAAAGTCCCTCTAATAGAAGGACTTTTGTGTGTTTATTTCAACCAAGCTAGTCGAATTTCATCTGGAGCCTTCATCCGATCGGCAAGTCTCATATATCTACTTGCGAGTCCTGATAAGTAATCTTGGGCTTTAGCGGCTAGATCATTTAGTCCTGTCAGATTTTCGATTTTCCAGAAATCAACCAAATGCTCAATTATTCGGGCATAATCCCAACCGGTATAAATTCCTACTTTTTGAGTGATTTCAGAGAAGTCTTTGTAAAGATTGGGTCGATTTCCACCTTCACCCATCAAGACTGCAGGCATCACAATTTGCTTCCGCATCATTTTCTCAAAAGCTAAAATTGCTCCACTTGGATCGATTTCAAAGATGCGCGACATGAATGTTTTATAGGCTTTTTCATGTCTAGCTTCGTCACCTGCAATGGTTTTACAGATTTTCGATAATACATGGTCACCGGCTTTGTCAGCTAGTTTTCCTGTATTGACATGGGAGATTTTAGTAGCTCTTTCCTGAAAAGAGGTATAGATCATAGCCTGATAGGGATCCGCATCGGTGTTAGCATCAAACCCATTGGCAATTAAGCGGTGAATCGTCCGCTCCACAGCTCCCATATCTACTCGTCCAGTAAGGTAAAGGTATTTATTGAGCAAGTCACCATGGCGGTTTTCTTCAGCAGTCCAGCTTTTGGACCATCTAACCCAGCCAGATGGAGAGACTAGTGAGCGCTCGTCATTGATTCCTTCCAACAGATTGAAATAAGTCTGATAGGATGGGAGAGCTTCCTCCGTAATCATGTTCCCGATTAGGGAAGTGAGAACGGTGTCTGGAATCCCTTCAGCTCGTTGTTGTAATAGTTTGATGTCTTCTAATGCCTCAGGATTGGATAGGTCCGGAAGAAAATCAGAGGGTTGCCAGCAAGTATCTGGATCAACCAAAATGTTATCTACAGCATCTCCCACTAGAGCATCTAGTTGAGAGATAACCTCCATGTTTTTTTCTAATTCGTAATTGATTTCGCCTGATTTCATATTAACTCAGATGGCTAGCTTTATTCTAACCGGAATAATAATCAGTGAAGGTAAGGACAAATCGTCGGATTCCTCTCCGAAAAACTCGATTTCGGATTTTGGTTTCCATAAGTGGCTTTTAAAAGTGAAGACAAAAAAAAGCCTCCCGAAGGAGGCTGATTCAAATTTCTTGAGGAAATCAATAGTCAAGCTTGTATGCTGCTACTTTGTTTTTGAAGAAAGTTGGAACATAGATGATTTTTTCGCCAGCGTTATATCCAATATCAGCGGTATTTGACTCTGCTGCTTTGGTGTCTATCATGAGGGTTTGAGTTGAATCGTTTGCAAACCAAATTTCACCTACCCAACGAGAAGCGATATAGTTGCCATCACCTAAAATAACCAATCCATCCCCTCCAGTTACCTCAGCATTTACGATTGAAGTAGTACCATCTGAATTCCATTTTTTCAATCCCGAAGCATCAAGTCCATAAATTGTCCCGTCTTCCCCGATCGCTATTCCATTGATCGACTCATTTCCTTCCGAGATCGTAGAGATGGCTCCATCTGAATAGGCATGTACCTTACCGGTATTCATGTCTGTGAAATAAACGGTTCCGTTATGAGCAGCTACATCATTTAAAAATTGTGCACCTTCTACTTTCCATTTATTGGCGATTTTTGCTGAAGCAATATCGATTTCTACAAATTCATCAATATCAGTAACGTAAAGCTTTCCATTTGATATTGCCATACCTTTTGGAGCATTTAACCCGGTAACCCATGCTGGATTGAGAATTTTTCCTTCCTTAGAGATAATAGCAATTGATCCCTCTCCATCTTTTCCCAAAGGATCTTGACCGATAATATTCGAAACATAGATGGTACCTGATTCAGCATCAAACAAAACAGATTCATTGGTCATTAATGAATCAGCTGTTTCCCAAAGCAAGGTTAAGGTTGGAGTTTTAGTTTCAATCACCTCTTCAACCTCTTCAGTTTTCTGAGGGGAACAGTAAGTAAAAAGCAATGTGGCAATAATACCTAGTAAAGTTTGGTTTCGTAGATTTTTCATTGTTGTAATTAGATTGGTTTATATTCAATTGCAAAGTTGGTCATTTCTTTTCTCCGAATAAAATCTGTTATCGAACTCATTTGTTTGGATGATTCATGGATTTAAGAAGTCAACTTGGCTCCTCTTTTTATAAAATTTGGCTTGAATCTGGTATTTCCTTTTAAGGATTAAACTGCCGTTGATGGATTTTTCTTACTCAATTTCTGATTAGGTTTTAACTTGTTGTCCACCATCAGCATTATTTATCCTTATGAAAAAAAATCTATTTGCCATACTTCCAGCTTGGATTGTATTAGCTTGTTCTTCTCCAGAGCCAGCAGTTGATTATACCAAACTTACCGATGAGCAAAGGCTTGAAGCTGCTCGAGAAATTGCCCAATCGACGATCATGGTAGATGGTCATGTAGACCTTCCCTATCGGATGAAAGTAGGTGGCTTTACCCTCCAGCGTGAAATTTTAGATGTTTCGGTTCGAACACCAGATGGTAATTTTGATTACCCAAGAGCTAAGGAAGGTGGACTCGATGCTCCATTTATGTCTATATATATTCCTGCAGGAAATCAAGCAACCCCAGGTGCTTCTAAAGCCTTGGCCGATTCACTGATTCTCATGACGGAGCGTTTGACGGAAGCTTTTCCTGACAAGTTCGCAATGGCTTACAGTCCAGCAGACATAGAGGCGAACTTTTCAAAAGGCTTGATTTCTCTCCCGATGGGAATGGAAAACGGTGCGGGAATCGAGGATGATTTGGGGAATGTAGCGTATTTCCACAAACGAGGTATTCGATACATCACGCTTACTCATGGAAAGGACAATTTGATAGGCGATGCCAGTTATGATACAACCGGGACCCACGGCGGATTAAGCGAGTTTGGAGAAAAAGTAGTGGCTGAAATGAATCGCGTCGGTATCATGGTGGATTTGAGCCACGTTTCAGATAATACCTTCAAAGATGCATTGGCTATTACAAAAGTACCTGTGATCGCCTCACATTCCTCCGTTCGGAAATTTACGCCTGGTTTTGAGCGAAATATGAGTGATGAGCTAATTCAAGCTATGGCTAAAAACGGAGGGGTAATGATGATCAATTTTGGTGGTTCTTTTATTGACTCGGCTTATGCCGCTGGATCGACCAAAGTTCGAGAGCACATCGTGAATTGGCTTGCTGAAAACAACCTTTCCCGAACTGATTCTACAGCCCAGATCTATATTCAAGAATATTCTGCTAAAAATAATCCTTTCCCAACTGTCCAGCGGGTGGCCGACCATATCGACCATGTGAAAAATCTTGTAGGAATTGATTATGTGGGTCTGGGTTCGGACTTTGATGGAGTAGGAGATTCCCTTCCTACAGGCCTGAAGGATGTTTCCATGTTCCCTAATTTAATCGCTGAATTACTGAAGCGGGGATATTCGCGGGATGACATTGAAAAGATTTGCTATAAAAATATTTTCCGTGTTTGGGAAGCTGTGGAAGATTATGCATCTGGACAAAATTAAAAGGGTTTCAATATTTACTCAAAGCTCCCAACGGTTCCCATTGGGAGCTTTTTTATTTCATGTGTTTAAAATTTGATTTTCATTTGCCACATGGAATGCCCTGGATAATCATTTCCCTGTGTGAGAAGCCATTCTCGTGGGCATTTCATCTAAATATCTGCCGAACGGTCTTCCTGTTTTCTGGATTTCGCCTCCTTTTCTGTCAAAATTTCCTTTTTATTTCTTTAAATAGCTGTTTTTCAGTCATTCTGGCTTAAATATTTACTTGGCTAGCCATTTGATCCATGGGAATTACCTAAACCACTATTCAATTAACAACCATGGATTTCAAGCAATTTACGATCAAGTCTCAAGAGGCAATTCAAAAGGCCGCAGAGCTTACGACAAGTGCCGGTCAACCCAATATCGAGACGGCTCACTTGTTGAAAGGGATTTTTGCAGAAGATGAAAATGTCCTCGAATTTCTCTTTAAAAAACTCGGAGCCAATAAACAACTGGTGGAGCAAAAGCTGGACGAGCAACTCGCCAAGTTTCCCAAAGTAAGCGGAGCCAATCAGCAGCCTTATCTCTCTGGAGCGACTAATCAAGTTTTGACAAAGGCGAAAGATTACCTCAAGACTTTTGGGGATGAATACGTCGCCATCGAGCATTTGCTTTTGGGGATTTTAGCTGGAAGTGATACTGTCGCCCAGCTCTTAAAAGATCAGCGTTTGGCTGAAAAGCCCCTGATCGAAGCTATCAAGGAATTAAGAAAAGGAAATAAAGTGACTGATCCCAACGCAGAAAGCAAGTACAGGGCTTTGGAAAAGTATTCCAAAAACCTGAACGAATTGGCCAAAAAGGGTAAAATTGACCCTGTCATTGGCCGTGATGAAGAAATCAGACGAGTACTGCAGATCCTCGCAAGGCGAACCAAGAACAATCCCATTCTCCTTGGAGAACCGGGTGTTGGTAAAACCGCTATAGTCGAAGGATTAGCGCAGCGAATCGTCTCCGGAGATGTGCCGGAAAACCTAAAGTCAAAAACGTTGATTTCCCTGGATATGGGCTTGCTCGTAGCTGGAGCAAAGTACAAAGGGGAGTTTGAGGAAAGATTGAAGGCTGTAATCAAAGAAGTGACGGATTCAGATGGAGAGATTATCCTGTTCATCGATGAGATCCATACACTGATCGGAGCCGGAGGTGGAGGAGAGGGTGCTATGGATGCAGCTAATTTGCTGAAGCCTGCTTTGGCCAGAGGAGAACTCCATGCCATCGGTGCTACTACGCTGAAAGAATACCAAAAGTACATCGAGAAGGATAAAGCACTCGAGCGTCGATTCCAAGCTGTTATCGTGGATGAACCCGATGCTGCAGATGCAATTTCTATCCTTCGAGGAATTAAGGACAAATACGAACTTCACCATGGCGTGAGGATAAAAGACGATGCCGTCATCGCGGCTGTCGAGCTTTCACAGCGGTATATTTCTGACCGCTTCTTGCCTGATAAAGCCATTGACTTGATGGACGAGGCAGCAGCCAAACTGAGAATGGAGATCGACTCCCTTCCTCAGGAATTGGATGAGCTGAACCGCCGAATCATGCAGCTTGAAATTGAACGGGAAGCGATTCGTAGGGAAAATAACAAAGACAAGGAGGCTATTCTGAGTAAGGAAATTGCTGAATTGAGTGAAAAAAGACAGTCCGTGAAGGCTAAATGGGAAAGCGAAAAAGCGGTGATCATGGGCATTCAGCGAGAAAAAGAGGCAATTGAAAAGCTTAAAATCGAAGCTGAACAGGCGGAACGTGCTGGGGACTTTGGAAAGGTAGCTGAGATCCGATATGGCAAAATCGGGGAATCTGAAAAGAAGCTGGAATCCTTCAAAACCCAATTGGCGGAAATGCAAGCTGGTTCACCGCTTCTCAAAGAGGAAGTGGACAATGAAGACATCGCAGCGGTAGTGTCCAAATGGACAGGTATTCCGGTAAGCAAGATGATCCAATCCGAGCGGGAAAAATTGCTGCATCTCGAAGACGAACTTGGTCGAAGAGTAGCGGGTCAACGGGAAGCGATTGCGGCACTTTCCGATGCAGTTCGGAGAAGTCGAGCTGGACTCCAAGATCCCAAGCGGCCAATTGGAAGCTTTATTTTCATGGGAACTACAGGTGTAGGAAAGACCGAATTGGCAAAAGCCCTTGCTGAATATCTCTTTAATGACGAGAATGCGATGGTTCGGATTGATATGTCAGAATATCAAGAACGACATGCAGTAAGCCGATTGGTGGGAGCTCCTCCAGGCTATGTAGGTTATGATGAAGGAGGTCAGTTGACCGAGGCAGTGAGAAGAAAGCCTTATTCAGTGATCCTTTTGGATGAAATCGAAAAGGCTCACCCTGACGTGTTCAACATCTTGCTTCAAGTCTTGGACGATGGTCGTTTAACGGACAACAAAGGCCGAATCGCAAACTTCAAGAATACCATTATCATTCTCACTACCAATATTGGTTCGCACCTGATTCAGGAGCGATTTGCAGAGATGGAGGAATGGAACAAGGATGAGATCTTGGAAAAGACCAAAGCAGAGGTATTTGAATTGCTTAAGAAATCTGTCCGACCCGAATTTCTGAACCGAATCGATGAGACCATCATGTTTGAACCGCTTAACAAGCAGGTTATCCGTAAGATCGTAGATATTCAATGGAGAGAAATTCAGAAGCGATTGGCTGAGTCTAACATCGAAATCGAAGCAACAACAGAAGTGCTAGATTATTTGGGCGAAGTAGGCTTTGATCCGAACTTCGGAGCTCGACCGCTTAAGCGAACTATGCAACGATTGATCTTGAATGAGCTTTCTAAGCAGATATTGGCGGGTTATATCAAAAATGACTCGGCAGTTTTGGTGGACTTGGATGCTGAAAAGCAGGTTTATTTCAAGAATATTGATGCGACGGTGGAAGTTTAATTCATATTAGACTTCAGTAATTACCCTCGAGATCTTTGATTTCGAGGGTAATTTTTTGTCTCACCAGTTGAAAAATGGGGGTTGTCTATAACATCATCAATTTGCGCCTTGATAAACTCTATTCCTTTACCGGAGTTAAAAGGAAAATTTGTAAAGAATGCTCTTTTCCCATTCAGAAAGTCCAACCGAAATTTGGCAATCTATTAAACATGAACTCCATCGCGGAGCATTGGATCCTAAGCATCCGTTTCGATTTGTGAATTTGGGGACGTTGGGAAATGGAATTCCACAAGTTAGGACGGTGGTTTTGAGGGAGGTTACGCAGAATATGGGATTTTTGGTCTTTACTGATTTCCGTTCTGAAAAAGTTAGAGAAATCCAGAGCTCTCCGATGATCGCACTTCATTTTTATCATCCCAAAAAAATGCTTCAGGTCCGAGTGGAGGCAAAGGCAGAGATTCATTTTCAAGATACTCTTTCGGATAATTATTGGAGAAAATTGCCAGATGCCAGAAAGGCTGAATATACGAGTTGCTTGCCTCCAGGAACTTCAGTTTCAAATTCTGAATTGGGATGGGAGTCGGGTGAAAATTCCTTTTTTACGGTCTTGAATTTTATTCCTCACCGCTTGGATGTACTTCAGCTGAGTAAAGAAGGTCATCTCCGAATCCAGTTTGAAAAAGCAAATGACTGGAAAGGTCAATGGCTCGTGCCATGATCCAGATAAAAGAAAAAAGCTCTGAATTTCTCCAGAGCTTGATTTATTAGACTTTCATAATATCTGCTTCTTTTTTGACCAGAAGTTCATCGATTTTCGCCGAGTAATTGTCCGTGAATTTTTGGACTTGTTCTTCGGCTCGTTTGATGGCATCTTCTGAAGCACCTTCTTTTTGAAGTTTTCTAAGAGACTCGTTCGTGTCTTTTCTAACTGACCGGATGGATATTTTGCCTGTTTCACATTCGGATTTTGCTTGCTTCACTAATTGTATTCTGCGCTCTTCAGTCAAAGCCGGAATAGTGAGAATGATGATTTCACCATTGTTTTGGGGAGCAAGTCCAAGGTCAGAATTGATAATTGCTTTTTCGATTTGGGAAATCAGATTTCGCTCAAATGGCTTAATCGCAAGCGTCCTTGCATCTGGTGTAGTTACGGATGAAACCTGATTTAAGGGTGTGGGGGATCCGTAATATTCAACAAAAATACCATCCAGGAGGTTTGGCATTGCTTTGCCCGCTCTGATTTTTACTAATTCAGCTGCAGTGTGATCCACAGCTTTTTGCATCAATTCTTTGGCTTCGTCTAAGAATAATTCGATTTCTTCCATGAGTATATTCTTGGTTATGCGGTGATCAATGTTCCGATTTCTTCGCCTTGTACCAACTTGGAGAGGTTTCCATCCTTGTTCATATCAAATACAATGATGGGAAGATTGTTTTCTTGGCAAAGGGTAAAAGCAGTCATGTCCATGACGTTGAGGTTTTTCTTATACACCTCGTCGAAAGAAATGTTTTGATATTTGGTAGCAGAAGCGTCTTTTTCTGGGTCTGCGGTATAGACACCGTCAACACGAGTTCCTTTGAGAACTACGTCCGATTCGATTTCAATTGCTCTGAGAGCAGCTGTAGAATCTGTAGTGAAGTACGGATTACCGATTCCCGCACCGAAAATTACGATTCGGCCTTTTTCAAGATGTCTGATTGCTCTTCTTCTAATAAAAGGTTCGCAGACACTCTCGATTTTTATGCCGGACATCAATCGAGTAAACATGCCGTTTTGTTCAAGTGCGCTTTGAAGGGCCATGGCATTGATCAAGGTCGCCAGCATCCCCATGTAGTCGCCTTGCACCCGGTCGATGCCAGATTTTTCGGCCTGTACACCTCTAAAAATATTCCCTCCACCGATCACAATTGCAATTTCTACGCCCATATCCTTCACTTTTTTAATTTCATCAGCGTACTGCTGAAGACGGACAGGGTCAATTCCATATTTTTTCTCACCCATAAGGGCCTCTCCGCTGAGCTTGAGTAGAATGCGTTTATATTTCATCGATTGGAGGTGTAATTTTCTAAAGTTATTTCTTCAAAAACTTGAAGAAGTTGGGTAGATATCCAGATAAAATTTGATTGAATCGACTATCAATCGTCTAAACAATCCGACAAATATAATTTCTTCATCCCATTTTGCTAAGCCAAAATCAAAAAATGCCACTTGGAAGTGGTATGTCTTTCGTTGATGAAGGTGAGGGGTTCTTTCTTGAAGAGCCTTAATACTCAAAATTGGATTAGGACCTGGTTTTTCTCAACACTTTGTTTGACGGAAACTTTAACATCCTTTACTTGAGCATCGCCAGGTGCTTTGATAATATTTTCCATTTTCATGGCTTCCAATATCAGCAATACATCGCCTTTCTTGACTTGATCTCCGGGTTTTACTTTCAGGTCCAAAATCAACCCTGGCATAGGTGCTTTTACTTCCTTTAGATGAGAGCCACCAGATCCAGCAAATCCCATTTTTTCAAGTAAAATATCAAATTGATCCTTTATTTGGATTTCAGCTGTTTGGTGACCAAGCCGAATTTTTAATGATTTGGTTTGATGATCCAGACTGATAAGTTCTGCTTCAAATGATTTCCCATTTTTAACAAGATGAATTCGATTTTCATCTACCCATTGAAGGTCCCAATTGATTAGATCTTGGTTGATGACAAGTTGTTCTTTGTTTTTTTCGACAGTATAAGTCGTATTTTGAAGGCTAACTGAAAACATTCCTGCAATTTTGAATTAATTAAAACTACTCAAAAATCCACCTGGGGACAATTTTCTCAAATATGAATCAAAAAGATACGTCAGACAAAATATTCCTGAAGATTAGCTTTTTTCTGTTTACGGTCTTCAATTGGGCAATTCTAATTGGGTGCTCTAGTCAACAAGCAATTAATCAAAACTCTGGTACAGTAATAGGTCAATCCACTGAATTGGCTGATCAGGTATTGCTCAAAAATGAATTGCTAAAGGTTCAGAAGGAACAGGAAATCAAAGCCTATCAGGGTAGTTTAAAACGAGATTTCGATTTACTGCATGTGGATTTGAGTTTAGATTTTGATTGGGAAAATCAGATCGTATTGGGAGAGGCGTATCTAAAAATTAAACCTTTTGCTTATTCTCAAAGGGAGCTGATTCTAGATGCCAAAGATTTTGAAATACGGGAATTAACCTATGCAGGTGATTCGCTGGTTAAACTAGCTTACCGCTATGATGAGTCTAAAGTCAGAATCTATTTGCCTGCAATCAAATCTTCCAAGGATACCTTTGGAATAGTGATGAAATACAAGGCATTTCCCAACAAGAATTCAGGAAATGGAAATGAGGCTATAACTGATACAAAGGGTTTATATTTTATTGATCCTTTGGATACTCTACCAGGGAAGCCTAAAATGATTTGGACGCAAGGAGAGACTATCTATGCGAGTAAGTGGTTCCCAACGATTGATTCACCTAATGAGAAATTCACTCATTCTTTAAGTGTAGTTGTGCCAGATTCCATGTTGAGTGTAAGTAATGGGGTATTGGTTTCTCAATTGGAACTTGAAAATGGAAAACGGAAAGATAGCTGGGAAATGAATCTTCCCCATTCTGCTTATTTAGTTGCCCTTGCAATAGGTGATTTTGCACAAATTAAAAGTTCCTATGGCAGTCTACCACTAGGTTATTTTGTCGAAAAGGGGTATGAACAAGGAGCGAAAAAAGTATTTGAAAATACACCTGAAATGCTTGCCCTATTTGAGAAAAAACTTGGAGTAAAATACCCTTGGCCAAAATACGATCAAGTAGTTGTTCGAGATTTTGTATCAGGAGCAATGGAAAATACCACGGTTTCCATTTTTATGGAAGGGTTACTCCTAGACGAACGAGAAGCGATAGACTCAGAATGGGATTATATTATTGCCCATGAATTGTTTCATCACTGGTTTGGTGATTTGGTAACGGCTGAGTCCTGGGCAAATCTAACCTTAAATGAAGGATTTGCGAATTATAGCGAGTACATCTGGAATGAATATAAGTACGGAAAAGATCAAGCTGATTTAAAGCTGGTCGCTGAAAAGGAAGGGTATTTTAGTGAAAGTGAAACGAAACGTGTCGATCTCATTCGGTTTGATAATGAGGGGGGCGAAGATATGTTTGATGCTCATAGCTATAATAAGGGAGGACTAGTTCTTCATATGCTTCGGGATTATTTAGGAGATGAAGTTTTTTTTCAAGCATTGAATAGCTACCTCATTGAGCATCAGTTTCAGTCTGTGGAGGTTCATGATTTAAGAATTGCATTTGAAAAGGCTAGCGGGATGGATTTAAATTGGTTTTTTAACCAATGGTTTTTGGAAAAAGGCCATCCTGAGTTAGTCGTTGAGGTGGATTATTCTCAGTCTCAAAGTATCTTGATTCAAGTAGAGCAGCAGCAAGATTTGAATGAATTCCCCCTTTTTCAATTTCCATTAGAGGTAAGCTGGTACGAAGGAGGTGTTCGAAAAAGTCAGACATTTTTTATAGATAAAGTCAAGAATGAATTTGTCGTTGAGTCCCAAAATCCCATTGATCAAGTTTATCTTAATGAGCGAAATGTATTGTTGGCTTCCATATCTCAAAAAGGCATTTCAGATGAGCAATTGATTTTTCAACTTAAAAATTCTGATTTTGGGGTGGCTCGATATGCGGCCTTTGATAGTCTTAAGGCTAGAAACTCAGAATCGATTTATGCCTTGGTTGCCGAATCATTAAGTGATCCATTTTGGTCAATTAGGGAAAATGCACTCGGTCTTCTCTTTTCCAATACAGAGCAATTAATAGATCATCCAGAATGGGAAAATTTGGTTTTTGAAATAGCAGAAAAGGATCAAAAAAATTCTGTAAGAGCAGCAGCTATAGATGTGCTCGGCGAATATGATGCTGATAAATTCTTTCAATCACTTAAGCTTTGGGCAAAGGATTCCTCCTATTTAGTAGCAGGGTCAGCCTTGATTGCTCTAGTTCAGTCTGAAGGTATCCAAAATGAGCTAAGCTGGTTAGAGCAGTTTGAAAAAGAAAAAAACTTTCGAATAGTCATTCCATTGGCAGAATTCTATATCCGAAATCAGACTATTCAAGATCGAGGGCTGGGGAAAGAAGATTGGTTTTTTGAACAAATTACAAATTTAAAGGGAGAAGGTCTTTACTATTTTTTGGGGTACTTTAGTGAGTATTTTGCTAACAATCTGGAAAAAAAAGTTTTGGCCATCGAATATCTCCTTACGCTGTTGAGAACTCATGAAAAAGAATATGTACGTAGAGGAGCTTTTGAAGCTTTATTATCTTTTTCAGATCGGGTGGATGTAATTGAAAAAATTAAGTCAGTTTTGATTGATGAAAAGTCTGAATCACTGAGAAATTATAGCCGATATTTTCTAGATATGCTATCAGATGAAAATTAATTGGTTGATTATGAAAAGCTTGAATGATCCTGGGTGAAAAAGTTTTTAAATTTATGAGGAGACCTTTGATACTTTAATAAAAGGCTATAATTTTGCCATCCGTTAAGGTCACAAGGGTTGAAAAATCAAAGATTTTAGCGCAGTTGGGGGAATACCAAAGCGGCCAACTGGGACGGACTGTAAATCCGTTGACTTATGTCTTCACAGGTTCGAATCCTGTTTCCCCCACATAATAATTGCCTTATTGTAAAATTTTTTTCTAGTTTTGCAGGGCAAAAAAATATCCGGATTTCCGGACACAAGCGGGAGTAGCTCAGTTGGTAGAGCGGCAGCCTTCCAAGCTGCAGGTCGCGGGTTCGAGCCTCGTCTCCCGCTCTGTGCTTTTAAGCACACTGTATTTGTCAGCCGACGTAGCTCAGGGGTAGAGTACTTCCTTGGTAAGGAAGGGGTCACGGGTTCAAATCCCGTCGTTGGCTCAACACAGGAATCATTATCTAAACATATCTTTAAACTTAAACTGAGGATTTTCAAGCATGGCAAAAGAAACATTCGACCGTTCCAAGCCGCACGTTAACATCGGTACGATTGGACACGTAGACCATGGTAAGACTACCTTGACTGCAGCCATCACTACTGTATTGGCTAAAAAAGGTCTTTCTGAATTGAGAGATTTCTCTTCTATCGACAACGCTCCTGAAGAGAAAGAAAGAGGTATCACCATCAACACTTCTCACGTAGAATATCAGACTGAAAAGAGACACTACGCTCACGTAGACTGTCCAGGTCACGCTGACTATGTGAAGAACATGGTTACTGGTGCTGCTCAAATGGATGGCGCTATCCTAGTGGTAGCTGCTACTGATGGTCCAATGCCTCAAACAAGAGAACACATTCTATTGGCTCGTCAGGTAGGTGTACCTGCTCTAGTTGTTTTCTTGAACAAGGTAGACATGGTAGACGATCCTGAATTGCTAGAGCTTGTTGAAATGGAAGTAAGAGAATTGCTTTCTTTCTATGAGTTTGATGGTGATAATATTCCTGTAATCGCTGGTTCTGCTCTTGGTGCATTGAACGGAGAAGAAAAGTGGGTTGATACTGTTATGCAATTGATGGATGCAGTTGACTCTTACATTCCTCTTCCAGAGCGTTTGATCGACAAAGACTTCTTGATGCCAGTTGAAGACGTGTTCTCAATTACTGGTCGTGGTACTGTTGCTACTGGCCGTATTGAAAGAGGTGTTATTAACTCTGGTGATCCAGTTGAAATCATCGGTATGGGTGCTGAAGGCTTGAAGTCTACAGTAACTGGTGTTGAAATGTTCCGTAAGATCCTTGATAGAGGTGAAGCTGGTGATAACGTAGGTTTGTTGTTGAGAGGTATTGAAAAGTCTCAAATCAAGCGTGGTATGATCATTTGTAAGCCAGGTTCTGTTAAGCCTCATGCTCACTTCAAGGCAGAAGTTTACGTACTTTCTAAAGAAGAAGGTGGTCGTCATACCCCATTCTTCAACAAATACAGACCTCAATTCTACCTAAGAACAACTGACGTAACTGGTGAGATTAAACTTCCAGCTAACGTGGAAATGGTTATGCCTGGTGATAACGTGACAATCGAAGTTACATTGTTGTCTGCAGTAGCTTTGGAGAAAGGTTTGAGATTTGCGATCCGTGAAGGTGGTCGTACGGTAGGTGCCGGTCAGGTTACCGAAATCCTTGACTAATCTTATTTAATTAATAAATACAATGCGATCCCGAAGAAATTTTGGGATCGCATTTGTTTCTAAAGACTTTATTCCTAATTTTGCGTTCCGTTTTGGAGCGTGAACATACACGGGCATAGTTCAATGGCAGAATAGCGGTCTCCAAAACCGTTGATGGGAGTTCGAATCTCTCTGCCCGTGCAGTAAGATAAAAGACCATGAATCTTAAAAACTTTGTCCTTGAATCCTATGATGAAATGAAAAACAAGGTCTCTTGGCCTAAATTTTCATTTCTACAAAATAGTGCAGTTTTGGTACTAGTAGCCTCATTGATCTTTGCACTTTTTATTGGTGTGGTTGATCTGGGATTCGAAAATATCATGACATGGTTTTATGATTTATTCTAATTGATTTTACAGGATGGCTGAACATAAATGGTACGTACTCAGAGTAGTCGCCGGTCAGGAAAAGAAAACTAAGTCTTATCTGGAGAATGAAATCACCAGACAAAAGCTTGTGGAATTTATTCCTGAGGTATTGATTCCTTCTGAGAAGGTATATGAAATGCGAAATGGTAAGAAAAGAGTCAGGGAAAGAAATTTCTTCCCTGGTTATGTTCTTGTCAATGCGGATCTTTCCAATGGTGAGGCCAATCACGTAATAACAAGCATTCCGGGTGTAATCGGTTTCTTAGGATCAAACCAGGGGGGAGCTTCCAAAACCCCTGAGCCATTACGACAATCAGAAGTCAACCGTATTTTAGGTAAGGTTGAAGAGATTGATGAGTTTGCCGAGAAGCAGGATACTCCATTTATAGTCGGAGAGACCGTGAAAGTAATGGACGGTCCTTTCAGTGGGTTTACCGGGACAATTGAGGAGATATTTGAGGAGAAAAAGAAGCTTAATGTTATGGTTAAGATCTTTGGCCGAAATACTCCTGTAGAGTTAAACTTTATACAAGTAGAAAAACAAGACTAAGCAATGGCTAAGGAAATCACTGGTTATGTAAAACTGCAAGTGAAAGGAGGCCAGGCTAACCCGTCGCCTCCAGTAGGTCCTGCTCTTGGTTCCAAGGGCTTGAACATCATGGAGTTTTGTAAGCAATACAATGCACGTACCCAAGACAAAATGGGACAAGTGCTTCCAGTATTGATTACAGTTTATTCTGACAAATCCTTCGACTTCGTAGTTAAAACTCCTCCAGCTGCAAACATGCTGATGGAAGCTGCCAAAGTAAAAGGAGGTTCTGCAGAACCAAACAGAAAAAAAGTAGGCTCTGTTACTTGGGATCAAGTAAGAACAATTGCCGAGACGAAAATGCCTGACTTGAATGCTTTCAAGATTGAATCAGCTATGCGAATGGTAGCTGGTACAGCGAGAAGCATGGGAATCACAGTATCTGGTAAAGCCCCTTGGGAAGAATAAATAAAAAACAATGGCTAAGTTAACAAAAAAGCAAAAAGAAGCTCTTTCTAAGTACGACCCAAGCCAAGTGTACTCCCTAGAGGCTGCTTCTTCGCTGGTTAAGGAAATTACTAACACTAAATTTGATGCATCTGTAGATGTTGACATCCGTTTGGGTGTTGATCCTCGTAAGGCAGATCAAATGGTAAGAGGTGTTGTAGCTCTCCCTCATGGTACTGGTAAGGATGTCAAAGTACTTGTACTTTGTACTCCTGACAAAGTAGCTGAAGCCACCGAAGCAGGTGCGGATTACGTAGGTTTGGACGACTATATTGCCAAGATCGAAGGTGGATGGACTGACGTTGACGTCATTATCACCATGCCTAACGTGATGGCGAAAGTAGGTAGATTAGGTAGAGTATTGGGTCCAAGAGGCCTTATGCCAAACCCTAAATCTGGTACAGTAACCCTAGAAGTGGGTAAAGCTGTAAAAGAAGTTAAGGCTGGTAAGATTGATTTCAAAGTAGATAAGTTTGGAATCATTCACGCAGGAATTGGTAAAGTTTCATTTACCCCTCAACAGATTCAAGATAATGTGAAAGAGTTGATTATGACTATTTCACGATTGAAGCCTTCATCTTCAAAGGGTACATATTTTAAGAGTATTCACATTTCCAGTACAATGTCTCCAGGAATTACTGTTGACAAAGGAAGCATCCAAGGTATTTAATCATGACTAGAGACGATAAAAAAGTAATAATCGACAGTCTGACTGAGAAGCTTAAGGAAAATCCTTTCTTCTATATCACTGATGCGGCTGGATTTACTGTAGCTGAAGTTAACGCATTCAGAAGAACTTGTTTTGAAAGAGGTGTTGAGTATAAAGTTTACAAAAACACTTTGATCAAAAAGGCTCTTGAAAATCTGGATGTTGACTATTCAAAGCTAGTAAGTGGTACCCTTAAAGGTTTTTCTGGAATTATCTTTTCAAAAGAGACTAGTAATCTTCCTGCTAAGGTATTATTGGACTTCAGAAAAAAACAAGGTAAAAAAGAAACTAGACCTGTTTTCAAGGGTGCTGGAATTGATTCAGATGTAATTCTGGGTGAATCCAACCTTGAAATGTTGTCTAATCTTAAATCTAAGCAGGAACTTCTTGGAGATCTTATCGGATTGCTACAATCTCCTGCTAAAAATCTCGTTTCAGCTCTTCAATCTGGCCAAAACAACATTACTGGTGTATTGAAGACTTTGGGCGAGCGTGAGTAATTTCATCATATCAAAAAATCTAAAACAATTTAATAATTAATACAATGGCAGATCTTACACAACTTGCAGAACAGTTGGTAAACTTGACTGTAAAAGAAGTAAAAGAATTGACTGATATCCTTAAAGATCAGTATGGTATCGAACCTGCTGCTGCTGGCGCTGTAATGGTAGCTGGTCCAGTTGGTGGTGGAGATGCTCCTGCTGAAGAGGAAAAAACTTCTTTTGATGTTATCTTGAAAGCAGCTGGTGCTCAGAAATTGGCTGTTGTTAAGCTAGTAAAAGAATTGACTGGTCTTGGACTTAAAGAAGCAAAAGACCTTGTTGACGGAGCTCCTAAGGCTTTGAAAGAAGGTGTTGCTAAGGACGAAGCTGAGGCTTTGAAGAAGTCTCTTGAAGAAGCTGGTGCTGAAGTAGAGATCAAGTAATTTGTTAGGTTCGACCATTTAGGGAGAACCTGGCCTAAGACCTGACTTTTGAAGTCAGGTCTTTTCCTGTTTATGCGCAGGTAAATAATTGCATTATTTTAAGTGAGAATTGTCTCATTTCGTTATTTAATTTCACTATAAACTATACACTACCTTGGCTATCAAGAATCAAACCGTAAGGAAAAGTTTCTCCTCCATAAAGGTGGTCAAAGACTATCCCGATTTTCTAGATATTCAACTTCAATCCTTCAAGGATTTTTTTCAGTTGGATACTCCTGCTGAAAAGCGGCGTGCAGATGGACTATTTAAAGTTTTCGCCGAAAACTTTCCAATTAGTGATTCAAGAGAAAACTTCACGTTAGAGTTTATCGACTATACTGTGGATCCACCGAAATATTCGGTTGGTGAATGTATTGATCGTGGGTTGACTTATTCTGTACCTCTTAAAGCAAAATTAAGATTGCTTTGCCATGATCCAGATAATGAGGATTTTGAAACAATTGAACAGGAAGTATTCCTAGGAAATCTTCCTTACATGACTGAAAAAGGTTCCTTTGTAATCAATGGCGCTGAGCGAGTTATAGTTTCTCAATTGCACCGTTCTCCAGGTGTATTTTTTGCGCAGAGTAAGCATACCAATGGTACAAAGCTTTATTCTGCTAGGATTATTCCTTTCAAAGGATCTTGGATCGAATTTGCTACTGACATCAATAATGTCATGTATGCTTACATTGATCGTAAAAAGAAATTTCCTGTCACCACTCTTCTAAGAGCTATTGGTTATGGTTCCGATAAAGACATTTTGGATTTATTCGGATTGTCTGAGGAAGTTTCAGCAACTAAGTCAGCTCTTAAAAAAGCTGCTGGTAGAAAATTAGCTGCCCGTGTTCTTCGTTCATGGGTAGAGGATTTTGTGGATGAAGATACAGGTGAAGTTGTTTCTATTGATAGAAATGAAGTCCTTTTGGAGCGTGATACAATCTTGACGGATGAAGATATTGAAATGATTTTGGACTCAGGTGCCAAGTCTATCATTCTTCACAGAGAAGATGTCAACGTTGCTGATTATTCTATTATCTACAACACTCTTCAAAAAGATAATTCCAACTCCGAAAAAGAAGCAGTTGAAGTTATTTATCGGCAGTTAAGAAATACAGAAGCTCCTGATGAGGCAACTGCACGAGAGGTTATTCAAAGTTTATTCTTTTCAGACAAGCGATATGATCTCGGTGAAGTAGGTCGTTACAGAATAAACAAAAAATTAGGTTTGGAAATCGAGCCAGACAAGATTGTTTTAACAAAAGAAGATATCATCTCGATTGTTAAATACTTAATCGGTTTGATCAATTCCAAGGCGGTGGTCGATGATATTGATCACTTGTCCAATAGACGAGTACGTACAGTTGGCGAACAATTATACAGCCAATTTGGAGTAGGTTTGGCAAGAATGGCTCGTACGATTCGAGAAAGAATGAACGTACGTGATAATGAAGATTTCAAGCCAGTTGATTTGATCAATGCTCGTACTTTATCTTCAGTAATCAATTCCTTCTTCGGAACAAATCAGCTTTCTCAGTTTATGGATCAAACCAATCCATTGGCTGAATTGACCCACAAAAGAAGGCTTTCTGCCCTTGGTCCTGGGGGTTTGTCAAGAGAAAGAGCTGGTTTTGAAGTTCGAGACGTACACTACACGCACTATGGTAGACTTTGTACAATCGAAACACCAGAAGGTCCAAACATTGGTTTGATTTCCTCACTTTGTGTTCATGCAAAAGTTAACTCCATGGGTTTCCTTGAAACCCCTTATCGAAAGGTAGAAAATGGAAAAGTAGGTATGAATGCTGAGGATATTGTTTTCTTGACAGCTGAAGAAGAAGACAATAATAATATTGCTCAGGCAAATGCACCATTGGATCCTAATGGTCAATTTGTAAATGAAAAGGTTAAGGCTCGATTTGAAGGGGATTTCCCAGTATTAGAACCGAGTGAAATTTCATATATGGACGTTGCTCCAAATCAAATTGTATCTGTTGCGGCGTCATTGATTCCTTTCTTGGAGCATGATGATGCCAACCGAGCATTGATGGGATCTAACATGCAGCGTCAAGCTGTTCCATTGTTAAGACCAGAGGCACCAATTGTAGGTACTGGTTTGGAAGCTAAGGCGGCAATTGATTCAAGAGCTTTGATCATTGCAGAAGCAAATGGGGTCGTGGACTACGTTGATGCTAAGAAAATTAGAGTCAAGTATGATCTTACCTCTGATGAGTTGTTGGTCAATTTTACTGATGAATACAAGACCTACGATCTAATCAAGTTCAGAAGAACAAACCAAGACACAACCATCAATCTCACTCCTTTGGTATTAAAAGGTGAGCGAATTGAAAAAGGACAAGTTTTGGTGGAAGGATATTCAACCAATAATGGTGAGCTTGCCCTAGGTAAAAACTTGAAGGTAGCCTACATGCCTTGGCAGGGATATAACTTCGAGGATGCGATTGTAATTTCTGAGCGAGTTGTTAGAGAAGATATCTTTACTTCTATTCACGTAGAGGAATTCCAACTTGAAGTTAGAGATACCAAACGTGGTGAAGAGGAATTGACCTCTGAAATCCCTAACGTTTCTGAAGAAGCAGTTAAGCATTTGGATGAAAATGGAATCATCCGAGTGGGTGCTGAAGTTAAAGAAGGTGATATCATCATTGGTAAAATCACTCCTAAGGGTGAAACTGATCCAACTCCTGAAGAAAAACTTCTTCGAGCTATTTTCGGTGACAAGGCAGGAGACGTTAAGGATGCTTCATTGAAAGCTTCTCCGTCGCTGAATGGTGTGGTAATTGAGACCAAATTATTCTCAAGACCTAAAAAAGATAAAGACAATAGATCTAAGGCAAAGGCCGAAGTTGAAAAACTTAAAGCCAAATATTCCAAAGATCTTCTTGGTATCCGTGCAAGAATGATCAACAAGTTGGTCACTCTATTGGATGGAAAAACTTCTCTTGGAGTGAAGCACAAGTTTGGTGATGAGATCATCAGCAAGGGTGCGAAGTTTAACCAAAAGAATATTGAGAACAACTTATTCCCTGCTAAGAATCCATACAGAGATGAGTCAAATTACAATGTTCCAGAGGAAGCTAATTTGATTTCTGACATCATTTTGGATGATTGGACTGAAGATGCACACACCAATTCGTTGATCGTTCAATTGGTTAAAAACTATACCAATGCTCGAAATGAAATCTCTGGTAGATTTAAGCGTGATAGATTTACGCTTGAGGTCGGAGATGAACTACCAGCAGGTATCGTACAATTGGCGAAGGTTTACATTGCCAAGAAGCGTAAGCTAAAAGTTGGTGATAAGATGGCAGGTCGTCACGGAAACAAAGGTATTGTCGCTCGTATTGTAAGAGACGAAGATATGCCGTTCTTGGAAGATGGAACTCCAATGGATATCGTATTGAATCCACTAGGTGTACCATCCCGAATGAACATTGGACAGATATTCGAGACCGTATTGGCTTGGGCTGGTCAGAAGTTAGGAAAGAAATATGCAACGCCTATTTTCGATGGAGCTTCTTTGGAAGAGGTTTCTACAGAATTAGAAGCTGCTGGAGTTCCTGCCTATGGTAGAACTTACCTTTATGATGGATTGACTGGTAAGAAGTTTGATCAACCAGTTACGGTTGGGGTAGCATACATGTTGAAGTTGGGTCACTTGGTTGATGACAAAATGCACGCCCGTTCGATTGGACCTTACTCACTTATTACTCAGCAACCATTGGGTGGTAAAGCACAATTTGGTGGTCAGAGATTTGGAGAAATGGAAGTTTGGGCACTTGAGGCGTTCGGTGCATCTCACGTACTTCAAGAGATCTTGACTGTGAAGTCTGATGACGTAATCGGTAGAGCAAAAGCATACGAAGCAATTGTGAAGGGTGAAAACCTTCCTAAGCCAAACATCCCTGAATCATTTAATGTATTGGTTCACGAGTTGAGAGGCTTGGCTCTTGAAATTACCTTGGATTAATTTGGCTTATAGGGCGGGAAACCGCCCTGAACATATCTCAAAACATTATGTCGTTTAGAAAAAATAAAAAACTCAATAACGATTTTTCCCGAGTTACAATCAGCTTGGCTTCTCCAGAATCAATTTTGGATAGCTCAAATGGTGAAGTAACTCAACCAGAAACAATCAACTATAGAACCTACAAGCCTGAAATGGGTGGGTTGTTCTGTGAGCGGATTTTTGGTCCTGTAAAGGATTGGGAATGTCATTGTGGTAAATACAAGCGAATCAGATACAAAGGCATTATCTGTGACCGTTGTGGGGTTGAAGTGACTGAGAAAAAAGTACGTCGTGAGCGAATGGGCCACATTGAATTGGTGGTTCCTGTAGCGCATATCTGGTATTTTAAGTCTCTTCCAAACAAAATCGGTTACCTTCTTGGTCTTCCTACTAAGAAGCTTGATCAGATTGTGTACTATGAGCGTTATGTAGTTGTTCAAGCGGGTATTAAAGCTGAAGAAGGAGTTCAATATTTGGATTTCTTGACTGAGGATGAATACCTAGACATTATGGACAAGCTACCTAAGGAAAATCACATGCTTGACGATGATGATCCAAACAAATTCATCGCTAAGATGGGTGCTGAAGCTTTGGAAATGTTGTTGGCAAGATTGGATTTGGATGATCTGTCCTACTCCCTTCGTCACCAAGCGGCTACCGATACTTCGCAGCAGCGTAAAGCTGAAGCTTTGAAGAGACTTAAGGTGGTGGAAGCATTCCGTGATGCGAGAACCAGAATTGAGAACCGTCCTGAATGGATGGTCGTTCGCATGGTTCCTGTTATTCCACCAGAATTGCGTCCGTTGGTTCCTTTGGATGGTGGTCGTTTTGCCACTTCCGATTTGAATGACCTCTATAGAAGAGTAATTATCCGAAACAATCGTCTGAAGCGATTGATCGATATCAAAGCTCCAGAGGTGATTTTGAGAAACGAGAAGCGTATGCTACAGGAAGCTGTGGATTCACTTTTCGATAATTCAAGAAAAGTAAATGCGGTAAGATCTGATGGTAACCGTGCTTTGAAGTCCCTTTCTGACATGTTGAAAGGTAAGCAGGGCCGTTTCCGTCAAAACTTGCTCGGTAAGCGTGTGGATTACTCCGGCCGTTCTGTAATCGTAGTAGGTCCAGAATTGAAGCTTCACGAGTGTGGTCTTCCTAAAAATATGGCGGCTGAGCTTTTCAAACCTTTTATTATCAGAAAACTGATTGAAAGAGGGATTGTAAAGACTGTAAAATCCGCTAAGAAAATTGTGGATCGAAAAGATCCAGTGGTTTGGGATATTTTGGAAAACGTATTGAAAGGACACCCTGTTCTTCTAAACCGTGCCCCAACTCTTCACAGATTGGGTATACAAGCATTCCAGCCAAAATTGATCGAAGGAAAAGCAATTCAGCTTCACCCATTGGTATGTACTGCATTCAACGCCGACTTTGACGGTGACCAAATGGCGGTTCACGTACCGCTTGGACATGAGGCAATTTTGGAAGCATCTACTTTGATGCTTTCTGCTCACAACATCCTTAACCCTGCTAATGGTGCTCCTATTACTGTACCTTCTCAGGACATGGTTTTGGGTCTTTATTATGTGACCAAAGGCAAGAAATCAACTCCAGAAGAACCAGTTCCTGGTGAAGGAATGACTTTCTACGGACAAGAAGAAGTGATTATTGCACTTAATGAAGGCAGAATTTCACAGCATGCACATATCAAGTGTAAAGTGAAAGTCAGAACCGCAGAAGGTGAAATCAAGGAGGATATTATTGAGACTGTCGCTGGTAGATTGATTTTTAACCAATTTGTTCCAGAAGAAGTAGGTTATGTCAATGAGCTTTTGACTAAGAAAAAGCTTCAGCAAATTATCGCAGAGGTAGTTAAAATCTGTGGTATTTCTCGTACTGCACAGTTCTTGGATGACATCAAGCACCTAGGATTCCAAATGGCTTATCAAGGTGGATTGTCCATGGGATTGAATGATGTTATTATTCCTGATGAAAAGGAACCAATGATCGGAAAAGCCAAAGAGGAAGTTGATCAAGTTTGGAACAACTATTTGATGGGTTTAATCACCGATAATGAGCGTTACAATCAGGTAATTGATATTTGGACTCGAACCAATTCTCATCTAACAAATATCTTGATGAAGAAAATGGAAGAGGATAAGCAAGGATTTAACGCCATCTATATGATGATGCACTCTGGAGCTCGAGGTTCAAGAGAACAGATTCGTCAATTGGGTGGTATGAGAGGTTTGATGGCTAAGCCGCAGAAAAACCTTCAAGGTTCTGTTGGGGAAATCATTGAAAACCCAATCCTATCAAACTTCAAAGAGGGTCTTGATGTATTGGAATACTTCATCTCTACGCACGGTGCACGTAAGGGTCTAGCAGATACCGCGTTGAAAACTGCCGATGCTGGTTACTTGACTCGTCGACTTGTTGACGTAGCACAAGATATGATCGTAACAGAAGAGGATTGTGGAACCTTGAGAGGTCTTGTTGTTCAACCGTTAAAAGATAATGATGAGATTGTTGAACCACTTTCTGAAAGAATTCTTGGTCGAGTTTCTGTTCATGATGTATATGATTTAGCTACTGATGAGCTTATCATTCCTGCTGGAGTAGAAATTACGGATGAAATCGCTAAGCGAGTGGATGAATCTTCTATTGAAGAAGTTGAAATCAGATCCGTGTTGACTTGCGAAACTCGTAGAGGTGTTTGCTCGAAGTGTTATGGTCGAAATCTGGCTACCGGCAAGATGGTTCAGAATGGCGAATCTGTAGGGGTTATTGCTGCTCAATCCATTGGTGAACCAGGTACACAGTTGACATTGAGAACGTTCCACGTAGGTGGTACCGCATCTAACATGGCTGTCGATGCAAGTATCAATGCTAAGTTTGATGGTGTGGTAGAGTTTGATGAAGAATTGAGATATCTAGAAACTACCAATCGTGATGGCGAACCAATCACTGTTGTGATGGGTAGATCTGGTGAAATCAAAATAAATGAAGCTAAAACCGGAAAAACTTTAGTTTCAAACCATGTGCCTTACGGAGCTATCCTTAATGTGAAGGATGGTCAGAAAATTTCCAAAGGAGATTCACTATGTACTTGGGATCCTTATAATGCTGTCATTCTTTCTGAGTTTGATGGTCAAGTAGAGTTCGAAGCAATTGTTGAAGGGATTACTTATAAGGAAGTAGCGGATGATCAAACTGGTTTCCGTGAAAAGGTAATCATTGAAACAAAAGATCGTACCAAGAACCCTGCGATCGTTGTCAATTATGGTGAAGATTCAAAAGGATATAATATCCCTGTTGGCGCACACTTAGCTGTTGAAGCAGGTGAAAAAGTGAAATCAGGACAAATTTTGGTTAAAATTCCAAGATCAGTAGGTAAAACTCGAGATATCACCGGTGGTCTTCCACGAGTAACAGAATTGTTTGAAGCAAGAAATCCATCTAATCCAGCTGTGGTTTCTGAAATCGACGGAGTTGTAACTTATGGAGGTATAAAAAGAGGTAACCGAGAAATTATCATTGAATCTAAGGATGGAGTAATCAAAAAGTATATGGTTTCCTTGTCTAAGCATATTCTGGTTCAAGAAAATGACTTTATCCGTGCAGGTGAACCATTGTCTGACGGTGCAATTACCCCTAATGATATTCTTGCTATCAAAGGACCTACAGCGGTTCAGGAATATTTAGTGAATGAAATTCAGGAAGTTTACCGACTTCAAGGTGTAAAAATCAACGATAAGCACATCGAGGTAATCGTATCTCAAATGATGCAAAAAGTTGAAATCCTTGATGCGGGTGATACCAATTTCCTTCAGGGCCAAGTGGTGGATAAGTGGGCATTCAGAGAAGAAAACGACAACATTCTGGACAAGAAGGTTGTGATGGATGCAGGTGACTCTTCTACCCTTAAGCCAGGAATGATTATTTCTTCTCGCAGATTAAGAGATGAAAACTCTAGCTTGAAGCGAAAAGATTTGAAACTAGTGCAAGTAAGAGATGCTGAGACTGCAGTTTCTGCGCCAACCTTGCAAGGTATCACTGCTGCTTCTTTAGGTACTGAATCATTTATCTCTGCAGCTTCCTTCCAGGAAACAACAAAAGTTCTTTCTGAAGCTGCGATCAGAGGTAAGCGAGATGAGCTACTTGGACTTAAAGAAAACGTAATTGTGGGTCATTTGATCCCAGCTGGTACTGGTCAAAGAGCTTTCCAAAATATCATTGTAGGCTCTAAAGAGGAGTATGAAAAGCTTTCAGAGAATATTGAAAGAGCAAATGCTAAAAGATCTAGTGAAGCGATCTTGTAATAAAATTCTATAACTAGAAATAGGGCCTGTATAGTTTATACAGGCCTTTTTTAATCCTAAAAAATGATGGAAGATAAAAAACAGCCAGACCAACAAATTAATGTTGAGCTTTCTGAAGAGATAGCAGAAGGCATTTATTCAAACCTCGCGATGATCGCTCATTCTAATTCAGAGTTCGTCATCGATTTTATTCGATTAATGCCAGGAGTCCCAAAAGCAAAAGTGAAATCAAGAATCATAGTGACTCCAGACCATGCCAAGCGTCTCTTGGCTGCACTTAAGGACAATATTGAAAAATATGAAGCTTCATTCGGTAAAATAAACGCCGGAGGAAGCGCTCCTACCTTTCCAATTTCCTTTGGTACACCAGGAGAAGCGTAATAAAAATATAACTGCTTAATTTTGTTACTCTTATTACTTATTGTACCTTTGCAGTCCAAAATTTAACAGTTTACAGGAAAACTAAATTTTATCAGTTAATGCCTACTATTCAACAGCTAGTAAGAAAAGGTAGAAATACACTGGAGATCAAATCGAAATCTAGAGCTTTGGACGCATGTCCTCAGCGTAGAGGAGTTTGTACCAGAGTATACACTACGACTCCCAAAAAGCCTAACTCTGCGATGAGAAAGGTGGCAAGGGTAAGATTGACTAATGGAAAAGAAGTGAATGCTTACATTCCAGGTGAAGGTCACAATCTACAAGAACACTCTATCGTATTGATCAGAGGTGGTCGTGTTAAGGATCTTCCAGGTGTAAGATATCACATCATCCGAGGTGCATTGGATACTGCCGGAGTAAAAGACCGTAAACAAGGTCGCTCCAAGTATGGTGCTAAAAGACCTAAGGCTGGCAAGGGTGCCCCTGCTGCAGCTCCAGGCAAAAAGAAATAATAAAACACTTTAGAAAGAAATGAGAAAAGCGAAACCAAAGAAGAGATATATTCTTCCTGACCCAAAGTTCAATGATACTTTGGTAACCAAGTTTGTAAACTGTCTGATGATCGACGGGAAGAAGAGTATTGCTTACAACATTTTCTATGATGCAGTAGCAAAAGTAGAATCAAAAGTAGGTGAGAATGGTCTTGAGGTTTGGAAAAAAGCGCTTAACAATATTGCTCCATCCGTTGAGGTGAAGAGTCGTAGAGTTGGTGGTGCTACATTCCAGGTTCCGATGGAAGTAAGACCTGAACGCAAGATGTCCCTTGGTATCAAGTGGATGATCACCTATGCTCGTAAAAGAGGTGAGAAAACCATGATGGATAGACTTGCTGGTGAAATCATCGCAGCTGCAAAAGGCGAAGGTGCCGCAGTTAAGAAAAAAGATGATACTCACAGAATGGCAGAAGCTAACAAAGCATTCTCTCACTTTAGATTTTAATTAGGATGGCAAGAGATTTAAGATTTACCAGAAACATTGGTATCGCGGCACACATTGATGCCGGTAAAACGACTACTACAGAGCGTATTCTTTATTATTCTGGAAAGTCGCACAAGATCGGTGAGGTTCACGAAGGTGCTGCAACCATGGACTGGATGGCGCAAGAGCAGGAAAGAGGTATTACTATCACTTCTGCTGCTACTACCGTTTTTTGGCCATACCGAAATAATAACTATCAAATCAACATCATTGATACTCCTGGACACGTAGACTTTACTGTAGAAGTAAACCGTTCCTTGAGAATCCTTGATGGACTAGTTTTCCTGTTCAGTGCTGTGGATGGTGTTGAACCACAGTCTGAAACTAACTGGCGATTAGCTGATAATTACAAAGTAGCTCGAATCGGTTTCGTTAATAAAATGGACCGAGCCGGTGCTGATTTCTTGAACGTGTGTAAGCAAGTTAGAGAAATGCTTGGAAGCAAAGCAGTTCCTTTGCAGCTTCCGATTGGTGCCGAAGACAAATTCAAAGGTGTAGTTGACTTGATCAACAACCGAGGAATGGTTTGGAACGAGTCCGACATGGGGATGACCTACGAGGTAGTTCCTATCCCTGAAGACATGCAAGATGACGTAGCACAATGGAGAGAATATCTTCTTGAAGCTGTTGCTGAGTATGATGAGTCTTTGATGGAGAAATTTTTTGAGGATCCAAACTCAATCACTGAGAGAGAAATTTTGGATGCCTTGAGACAAGCTGTAATTGATATGAAGATTGTACCTATGGTATGTGGATCTTCATTCAAAAATAAGGGTGTTCAAACTATGCTTGACTTGGTTATGGAATTACTTCCATCTCCATTGGACAAAGATGATTTGTATGCTACTACTCTTGACTCAGAAGAACAAGTATTAATTAAGCCTGAATTTACTGAGCCTTTCGTGGGTCTTGCATTCAAAATTGCTACGGATCCGTTTGTAGGAAGACTTTGTTTCGTAAGAGCCTATTCAGGGGTATTAGAGTCTGGATCTTATATCTTCAATAGCCGATCTGGAAACAAAGAGCGTATCTCCCGAGTGTTCCAAATGCACGCAAACAAGCAAAATCAAATCGAAAGACTTGAGGCTGGAGATATTGGAGCTGTAGTTGGTTTCAAAGACATCAAGACTGGTGATACACTTTGCGACGAAAAACGAAAAGTGGTTATGGAATCAATGGTATTCCCTGAGCCAGTAATTGGTTATGCAATTGAGCCTAAGACTCAGGCTGACGTTGATAAATTGGGTATGGCGATCGCCAAACTTGTTGAAGAGGATCCAACACTTCAAGTGAATACTGATCAAGAAACTGGTCAAACTATCTTGAGAGGTATGGGTGAACTTCACCTTGAAATTATCATCGATCGTTTGAAGCGTGAATTCAAAGTTGAGATCAACCAAGGTGCTCCACAAGTTGCTTATAAGGAAGCTTTGTTTGGTTCAGTTGAACACAAAGAAGTTTATAAAAAGCAAACTGGTGGTAAAGGTAAATTTGCCGATATCGTGTTCGAATTGGGACCTAAAGATCCTGATCCTGAGACAGGTGAAATTAAACCAGGTTTGGATTTCGTAAATGGTATCGTAGGTGGTGTTATTCCTAAGGAATTTATCCAGCCAATTCAGAAAGGTTTCCAAGAAGCCATGAAGAATGGTCCACTTGCTGGTTATCCTATCGAGGCGATGAAAGTTAGATTGTTCCATGGTTCATACCATGACGTTGACTCAGATGCGCTTTCGTTTGAATTGGCAGCAAGAATCGGTTTTAAAGAAGCAGCTAAAAAGTGTAGACCTCAATTACTAGAGCCAATCATGTCTGTTGATGTGGTAACTCCAGATGAATACACCGGTCCTATCACAGGTGATTTGAACAGAAGAAGAGGGTTGATGAAAGGTATGGATACTAAAGGTACTTCTACCGTTGTCAAAGCTAGTGTTCCTTTGTCCGAGTTATTTGGTTATGTGACTGATTTGAGAACTATCACTTCGGGAAGAGCAACAGCCTCTTTGACGTTCTCACATTACGAACCAGTTCCAAGCAATATTGCAGAAGCAGTTATTGCTAAAGTAAAAGGTGAAAAAGCCTAATTGAAAAGAACATGAACCAGAAAATCAGAATAAAATTGAAATCATACGATCATAGCCTGGTGGATAAGTCATCAGAGAAGATCGTGAAGGCAGTAAAGGCGACTGGCGCTGTGGTAGTTGGTCCTATTCCGTTGCCTACTAAGAAAGAAAAGTTTACTGTGTTGAAATCCCCACACGTAAACAAAAAGGCTAGAGATCAATATCAACTTTGCACTTACAAGAGACTGGTTGATATCTACTCTAATTCTTCAAAGACTGTAGATGCTTTGATGAAGATCGAACTTCCAAGCGGAGTTGATGTAGAAATCAAAGTTTGATAGGTCCTTAAGTTTCTAATCTGACAGGCCTGCACAATGTGCAGGCCTGTTCTTTTACATCCCTTTGTATTTTTAGAAATCTCTGAGGATAGATTCATTTTAAGAGCCCTTTCAAATTTTTTCTAAATGTTTGAAAATATTAGAGTTGGGATTTGTTGCCAAATTTTATTTCAGTAACTTTGCAGTCCTTAAAAAGGGCCCAAGTGCGTAAACGCTTGTGGATTATCAAATTATCTTATTAAAGATGTCTGGTATTATAGGTAAAAAAGTAGGAATGACTAGCATTTTCAGTGCCGATGGACGTAACGTCGCATGCACGCTAATAGAAGCTGGTCCTTGCGTAGTGACGCAAGTAAAAAACGTTGAAACAGACGGGTACAACGCAGTGCAGTTGGCGTTTGGTGAGCGAAAGGAGAAAAATACTCCTAAGCCTTTGATTGGCCATTTCAAAAAGGCCGGTACAACTCCAAAGCAAAAAGTTGTGGAATTCAGAGACTTCCGGGTTGAGTTTGAAGGCCAGGTGGATCTAGGAAAAGAAGTAAAAGCTGGTGAGGTATTCGTAGAAGGTGACTTCGTGGATGCTATCGGTACTTCAAAAGGTAAAGGCTTCCAAGGTGTTGTGAAGCGTCATGGTTTTGGTGGTGTGGGTGGTCAAACTCACGGTCAGCATAACAGACAAAGACACCCAGGTTCCATTGGTGCATGTTCTTGGCCTTCCCGAGTATTTAAAGGGATGAGAATGGCAGGTAGAACAGGTGGAGATCGAGTTAAAGTGATCAACCTTCGCATTTTGAAAATCTATCCAGAGCAAAACCTATTGTTGGTTTCTGGTTCAGTACCTGGTCCTAAAAATTCATTTGTAATTCTGGAGAAATAAGTCATGGAATTAGCAGTAATCAATCATAAAGGACAAGAGACAGGTAGAAAAGTTACTCTTTCTGATTCGGTTTTCGCAATCGAGCCAAATGATAACGCCATCTACCTTGATGTAAAGCAGTATCTAGCTAATCAAAGACAGGGTACTCATAAGTCTAAAGAAAGAAATGAAGTAGCAGGATCTACGAAGAAGATCAAAAAGCAAAAAGGTACCGGTGGTGCACGTGCTGGATCTTTGAAGGCTCCTAACTTCAGAGGCGGAGGTAGAGTTTTTGGTCCAAAGCCAAGAGATTATTCCTTCAAGCTTAATAAGAAATTGAAGCAGTTGGCTCGTAAATCTGCTCTTTCTTACAAATTAAAAGACAACAGTTTGATGGTGTTAGAAGATGTTTCATTCGAGACTCCAAAGACCAAAAACTACATTGCCTTGTTGAACAGTTTATCTTTTGCAGATAAGAAGACTCTTCTTGTTCTTCCTGAGGAAAACAAGAATGTATTCCTATCTAGCAGAAACCTTCCAAAGGCTAAAGTTGTCACTGTAAATGATGTAAATACTTATCAGTTGTTGCATGCAGACCAATTGGTTTTGTGTGAAGGTTCTGTAAGTAAGTTGGAAACCATTTTATCGAAATAAGACAATGGATATTCTAAAGCAGCCTTTGATTACAGAAAAGATCTCAGCACTAAATGAAAAAGGTGTTTATGGTTTTATTGTGGAGAAAACCGCAGATAAAATTGAGATCAAAAATGCTGTAGAGAAAAAGTATGGGGTAAATGTGGTATCTATTCGTACCATGAGATATGCTGCGAAGCGTAAGACCCGATATACTAAAAATAAAATCGTATCAGGCTTCACCAATTCCTTTAAGAAGGCAATCGTGCAAGTAGCAGACGGTGAGGTTATTGATTTTTACGGAGAAATTTAATTGAATCAATATCATGGCAATTAAAAAGTTGAAGCCTGTAACTCCGGGAACCCGATTTAGAGTAGCTCCTGCTTTTGACGAAATCACAAAGTCAAAGCCAGAGAAATCTCTTCTCGCTCCTGTGAAAAAATCAGGTGGTAGAAATAATGAAGGCAAAATGACTGCCCGCTATATCGGTGGTGGTCATAAAAGAAGACTCAGAATTGTAGACTTCAAAAGAAATAAGTTTGGTGTACCTGCTACTGTAAAAGCTATCGAGTACGATCCGAACAGAACTGCACGTTTGGCCCTGCTTTACTACGCTGACGGTGCAAAGGCCTACATTATCGCTCCGGAAGGTTTGCAAGTAGGGCAAACAGTGATTTCCGGTGAGCAAGTTGCCCCAGAAGTGGGTAATGCTATGCCTATGGTCAATATCCCTTTGGGTACAATTGTACACAACGTGGAATTGAAGCCTGGAAAAGGTGGTGCAATGGCAAGAAGTGCCGGAGGTTATGCGCAAATCGTAGCTCGTGATGGCAAATATGTTACTATAAAATTGCCTTCAGGTGAAATGAGATTAGTGTTGGGTACTTGTATGGCTACTGTCGGTACAGTTTCTAACTCCGATCATATGAACGTAGTATTGGGTAAGGCTGGTAGAAAAAGATGGTTGGGTGTTAGACCTCGCGTAAGAGGTGTGGCCATGAACCCTGTCGATCACCCAATGGGTGGTGGTGAAGGTCGTTCTTCAGGTGGTCATCCAAGATCACGTAAAGGTCTTCTTGCTAAAGGTAAGAAAACCAGAACGCCTAAGAAGTATTCAAACAAATTCATCATCAGCAAAAGATCTAAATAATCATGGCACGTTCATTAAAAAAAGGTCCTTATATCGAACATCACCTGGTGAAGAAAGTAGATGCTATGAACGAGTCAGGCAAAAAATCTGTCATCAAGACTTGGTCAAGAAGATCTATGATTTCTCCGGATTTTGTGGGGCATACATTCGCTGTGCATAACGGAAATAAATTTATCCCTGTCTTTGTTACTGACAATATGGTAGGTCACAAACTGGGTGAATTTGCTCCGACTAGAAACTTCCGCGGGCACATTGCTAAAAAAGATAAAGGAAAGAGATAATCATGGAAGCAATAGCAAGATTAAAAAATGTTCCTACTTCTCCTCGCAAAATGCGATTGGTGGCTGACCTCGTGAGAGGTAAGCGTGTAGGATTAGCACTCAGCATTCTGAAATTCACTCCAAACCATGGTTCTATCCGTTTGGAAAAGCTCCTTCTTTCTGCAGTTGCCAACTGGCAAGCTAAAAACCCAGGAGCAAAGCTTGAAGAAGCTGATCTTTATGTAAAGACAATTATGGTGGACGAGGGTAGATCTCTTAAGAGACTTAGACCTGCTCCTCAAGGAAGAGGACACCGTATCCGTAAAAGATCAAATCATGTAACCCTAGTTGTTGATTCTTTCGGCACTGAGGCTGTTACCGCTGATGTAGTAGAAACAAACGAAAAGGCAAACTAAAAATACTATGGGACAAAAAATTAACCCAATAGGATTTAGACTTGGTGTTATCAAAGGTTGGGACTCCAATTGGTATGGAGGAAAAGACTTTGCTGATAAGTTATACGAAGATCAACAAATCCGTAAATACGT
Source organism: Algoriphagus sanaruensis (assembly GCF_001593605.1). GTDB lineage: Bacteria > Bacteroidota > Bacteroidia > Cytophagales > Cyclobacteriaceae > Algoriphagus > Algoriphagus sanaruensis. The sequence goes on from NZ_CP012836.1 coordinate 1,251,341, forward strand.
CCTTGCCAGAATTCCAAAAGGCGGTATTTCTAAGGTGATTATTGAGCGCACTTTAAAGCGTATCACTTTAACCATTCATACTGCCCGTCCAGGTGTAGTAATTGGTAAAGGTGGTGCTGAAGTGGATAAGCTTAAAGAAGAGCTTAAGAAAATCACAAACAAGGATATTCAGATTAATATTTTTGAAATCAAGCGTCCAGAGTTAGATGCTAAACTTGTAGGTGAGTCAATTGCTCAACAGCTTCAAGCTAGAATTTCTTTCCGTCGTGCAATGAAGCAGGCTATAGCCGCAACAATGCGTGTAGGAGCTGAAGGTATTAAAGTAAAACTTTCTGGTCGTCTTGGAGGAGCTGAAATGGCTCGTTCTGAAATGTACAAAGAAGGTAGAATTCCTCTTCATACCCTTAGAGCTGACATTGATTACGCAATTTCTGAAGCACTTACAGTGTACGGAATCATTGGTATCAAAGTGTGGATTTTCAAAGGTGAAGTGTACGGAAAAAGAGATCTTTCTCCTAACCAAGGTGCAGCTAACGAACCAAAAGGTCAACGTTCTCAAGCTCCAAAAGGAAGAGATAAAGACGGTCCAAGACGTAGAAAAAGAAATAACTAATTTTCACCTTTCTAAGTGAGAAATCATGTTACAGCCAAAAAGAACTAAATATAGGAAAATGCACAAGGGCCGTGTCAAAGGCATTGCGCAAAGAGGGCACGAGCTTTCTTTTGGCAACTTTGGCATTAAATCCCTTGAGCCAGGATGGATTACTTCACGCCAGATCGAAGCAGCACGTATTGCTATGACAAGAGCGATGAAGAGAGAAGGTCAGGTTTGGATCAGAATATTTCCTGATAAACCGATCACTAAAAAGCCCGCAGAGGTACGTATGGGTAAAGGTAAAGGTGCTCCAGAGTATTGGGTTGCCGTTATTAAACCTGGAACTATCCTCTTCGAAGCTACAGGCGTGAGCCTGGAGACCGCTCAAGAGGCGTTGAGACTTGCGCAGCAGAAGCTACCCGTAAGTACAAGATTTGTTGTAAGAAGAGACTACGCTGAATAATCAGGAACTATGAAAAATACTGAAATCAGATCACTTTCAGCAAGTGAAATCGCCGAGCGAATTGTCGCTGAGCAGGAGAATCTAAGCAAATTGAATTTTGCCCATTCGATTTCTCCAATTGAGAATCCTAACAGAATCAGAGAGTCCAAGCGTTTGATCGCAAGATTAAAGACTGCATTGCACTCCAAATAACTAGCTAACAGAAAGAAAAATGGCTACGATTGAGAGAAATCTTCGCAAAGAAAGAATTGGCAAAGTCGTAAGCAACAAAATGGATAAGTCCATAACTGTAGCTGTAGAACGTAAGGTAAAGCATCCTATCTACGGTAAGTTTGTTGCTAAGACAACCAAATTTATGGTTCATGACGAGAAAAATGAATGTAACCCTGGTGATGTGGTTAGAATCAGTGAAACTCGTCCGCTGAGCAAGAACAAGCGTTGGAGATTAGTTGAAATTATTGAAAGGGCTAAGTAATCATGATACAGCAAGAATCCAGACTAAGTGTAGCGGATAATTCCGGCGCAAAAGAAGTGTTGGTAATCCGTGTATTGGGAGGAACTAAGAAGCGTTATGCTTCTATCGGTGACAAGGTTGTTGTGACTGTAAAATCTGCCCTTTCTTCCAGCAATATGAAAAAAGGTACCGTTTCTAAAGCGGTTATTGTAAGAACCAAAAAAGAGATCCGTAGAAAGGATGGTTCTTATATCAGATTCGAAGACAATGCTGCTGTATTGTTAAACAATAACGATGAACCTAGAGGAACCCGTATTTTCGGTCCTGTTGCTAGAGAGCTTCGTGAAAAGCAGTTCATGAAAATTATTTCCTTGGCCCCTGAAGTACTTTAATCATGGAAAGAAAATTCAATAAGCAGCAAAAGCTGCATATCAAAACTGGTGATACTGTTAAAGTGATTGCCGGTGATGACAAAGGAAAAACAGGCAAGGTACTTTCTGTTGATACTAAAAACAGTAGAGCGATTGTAGAAGGCATTAACATGATTACAAAACATGTTAAACCAACTGCTGCAAAACCTCAAGGTGGTATCGAAAAGAAAGAAGCTGCACTTCATATCAGCAATCTTATGTTAGTGGATCCAAAAACTGGTGAAGCTACTAGAACAGGTCGTAAAGCTGATGAAAGTGGTAAACTCGTTAGATATTCTAAGAAAACTGGGGAGGTGATCAATGGCTAATCCGAGAATTAAAGAAAAATACCTGAACGATATCGTTCCAGCTCTTAAAGAGAAGTTTCAGTACACTTCAATTATGCAAGTTCCTAAGTTGACCAAAATAGTGGTTAATAAAGGTATTGGAGCGGCTGTTGCAGATAAGAAATTGGTCGATCAAGGTGTAGAAGAGCTTTCTTTGATCACTGGTCAGCGTGCAGTAGCTACAAAAGCTAAAATCGCTGTTTCCAACTTTAAGCTTCGTGAAGGAATGCCTATTGGAGCGAAAGTTACACTTAGAGGTGAGCGTATGTACGAATTTCTTGATCGTCTAATGACTGTGGCTTTGCCTCGAGTTAGGGATTTCAAAGGAATTTCTGATAAAGGATTTGATGGACGCGGTAACTATACCTTAGGTGTTACTGAACAAATCATCTTCCCTGAAATTTCTATTGAGAAAGTAAATAGAATTTCGGGCATGGATATCACCTTCGTGACCACAGCAAATACAGACGAAGAAGCTTTTGCATTGTTGAAAGCTTTTGGAATGCCTTTCGTTAATAAAAATCAAGAATAATTATGGCAAGAGAGTCCATCAAAGCTCGTGAGAGAAAAAGAGAACGACTGGTAGCCAAGTATGCCAAGAAAAGAGCTGAGCTGAAAGCAGCCGGTGACTACGAAGCCCTTGACAAATTACCAAAAAATGCTTCTCCGGTTAGGCTTCACAATCGTTGCAAGTTGACTGGCCGTCCTAAAGGTTATATGAGAAAATTTGGAATTAACAGGGTTACCTTCAGAGAAATGGCATCCGCTGGAAAAATTCCAGGTTTGACTAAGTCTAGCTGGTAAAATAACGACAGTAGTTTTTATTCTAAAAATCAATTCGTAACTTTGCACGCCCAAAACGGGTGCTGCTAGACTATAATAATTATGACTGATCCAATAGCTGATTATCTGACTAGATTGAGAAACGCCATCAAGGCTTCTCATCGAATCGTAGAGATACCTGCTTCTAACCTTAAGAAGGAGATCACTAAAGTTTTGCATGATAAAGGATATATCCAAAACTATAAGTTTGAAGATAATGGTCCTCAGGGTACAATTAAAATTGCCTTGAAGTACAATCCTACTACAAAGCAAAATGCAATTGTGAATCTTACAAGAGTTAGTACTCCAGGTCTTAGAAAATATGCCAAACACGATGAGCTCCCAAGAGTGATCAATGGTTTGGGTATTGCAATCATTTCCACTTCTAAGGGAGTGATGACAGACAAAGAAGCCCGAACTGAAGGTATCGGTGGCGAAGTACTTTGCTATGTATATTAATAAAATATCATGTCTAGAATAGGTAAAAAACCAATAAATCTACCCAGCGGTGTTACTGTAGACGTGTCAGCTCACAATACTGTCACTGTTAAAGGTCCAAAGGGTACCCTGACTCAGGATGTGAATCCCGATATTCAGGTTAGCGTGGAAGGCAACACATTGGTGCTTTCCAGACCTACTGATTCTAAAAGACATAAGTCCATGCATGGTCTTTATAGAGCCCTAGTCAACAATATGGTTGTAGGTGTATCTGAAGGCTATAAAAAAGAAATGGAACTTGTCGGTGTAGGTTATAAGGCTTCCAATCAAGGTCAAGTGTTAGAGCTTAGCTTAGGCTATTCTCACAGCATTTTCATGGCCTTACCTAATGAGATTTCTTTGAAAACAGAAACTCCAAAAGGTAAGAACCCAGTGATTACTCTTGAAGGAATCGATAAAGAACTCATAGGTCAAGTAGCTGCCAAAATCCGATCCTTGCGTAAGGTTGAGCCTTACAAAGGTAAAGGTGTTCGTTTTGTCGGTGAAGTTGTTAGACGTAAGGCTGGTAAAACTGCCGGTAAAAAATAATAGGTTATGGCATTTAATAAGAATTCCAGAAGACTTAGAATCAAGCAGGGTATCAGAAAGAAAATTTCTGGTACGGATTCCAGACCTCGGTTGTCTGTATTCAAAAGTAATACAGGCATTTATGCACAATTGGTTGATGATCTTAAAGGTCACACATTGGCTCAAGCTTCCTCTAAAGAACTTGGAGCAAAGTCTAACACCAACCTAGAAGTTTCTAAAGAAGTCGGTAAAAAACTTGCTGAAAGAGCCGTAGCAAATGGTGTCTCTGCAGTCGTTTTCGATAGAAATGGATATTTGTTCCATGGAAATGTAAAAGCTTTGGCTGACGGTGCCAGAGAAGGAGGCCTTAAATTTTAATCGTTATGTCTCAAGTAAGAAGAAAACCCATTAGGGCTACAGATACAGAATTGAAAGAAAAGGTTGTTGCTATCAACCGTGTTGCCAAAGTGGTAAAGGGTGGTAGAAGATTTTCCTTTTCAGCTATTGTTGTTGTTGGCGATGGCCAAGGTGTAGTAGGTTATGGTCTTGGTAAAGCCAATGAAGTAACTGACGCTATTACCAAAGGCATTGAAGATGCTAAAAAGAATTTGGTTAAGGTACCAGTTCTAAAAGGAACTATTCCTCACGAGCAGATTGGTAAATTCGGTGGAGGTTTGGTTTTGATCAAACCAGCTGCTGCAGGTACTGGTGTTATTGCTGGTGGTGCGATGCGTGCTGTTTTAGAATCAGCGGGTGTAACTGACGTATTAGCAAAATCAAAAGGCTCTTCTAATCCTCACAACGTAGTTAAGGCTACGATTGATGCTTTGGTTCAGCTTAGAGATGCTATATCTGTTTCACAGCAAAGAGGTGTGAAAATGTCTAAAGTCTTTAATGGATAATTATCATGGCGAAGATCAAGATCACACAAGTAAAAAGTACGATTGACAGACCGAAAGATCAGAAAGCTACTATCGTAGCCCTTGGTTTGGGTCGTATCAGCAAATCTGTTGTGGTGGAAAACACCCCTCAAATTGCTGGAATGGTAAATAAAGTGAATCACCTTGTAAAAGTGGAGGAGGCTTAATATGAAACTTAGTACATTAACTCCAGCTGACGGCTCGGTAAAGTCTAGAAAAAGGATTGGTCGTGGTACCGGTTCTGGTAGAGGTGGTACTTCTACAAGAGGACACAAAGGAGCTAAATCAAGATCCGGTTACAAAAAGAAAATCGGGTTTGAAGGTGGTCAAATGCCTTTACAAAGAAGAGTTCCAAAATTTGGATTTAAATCTTTGAATAAAATCGAATACAAGCCCGTTAATTTGTCTACATTGCAAGCCCTTTCAGAGCAGCATAACCTTACTGTAGTTGATCTCAGTGTTTTGGTTGCTCACGGATTGGCTTCTAAGAATGATAAAATTAAAGTTCTTGGTAACGGTGAATTGACTAGCAAACTTGAGGTGTCTGCGCATCAGTTTTCTGCTTCTGCAATTGAAGCAATTACAAAATTGGGAGGCACTGCCAATAAGATTTAAGTAATTGAATGAAAAAGTTTATTTCGACAGTTAAGAATATTTTCTCGATCGAAGATCTGAGAGTTAGAATTCTCAATACCATTGGTTTTCTTATCGTCTTCAGATTAGGTTCGTTTGTTGTTCTTCCAGGTGTGGATCCAAGTCGTCTTGGTGGTCCACAAGAGGGTATCTTTGGACTAATTGATACTTTTCTTGGAGGTGCATTTAGCAACGCTTCTATCTTCGGTCTGGGTATTATGCCCTACATTTCTGCTTCAATTGTGTTGCAACTTTTGACTGTCGGACTACCTTACTTTCAAAAAATGCAAAAGGAAGGGGAGTCTGGAAGAAAAAGAATTAACCAGATTACTCGGGTTCTGACCATTGCCATCACTGTTGCGCAAGGTATCGGTTATATAACTGCTACTATTTTGCCGACAGGAGCTGTAATGGTTAGCACCTCCCTCTTCATGTTTAGCTCTTTGGTCCTTCTTTCGGCCGGCACAATGTTCTGTATGTGGTTGGGTGAAAAGATTACTGAAAAAGGAATTGGCAATGGTATTTCAATGCTGATTATGATTGGTATTATCTCTCGATTCCCTGGGGCAATTATTGCTGAAGGTTTGGAAAAAGGGACATCAGGAATGCTTTTATTAATTATTGAAGCTGTTGTATTGTTCTTTGTAGTTGTAGGTGTAATTGCGCTTACGGAGGCCACTAGAAGAATACCTGTTCAATATGCAAAACAAGTTGTTGGAGGTAAAGTTTACGGAGGTCAAAGACAGTATATACCAATTAAAGTGAATGCCTCTGGAGTAATGCCTATTATTTTCGCGCAATCACTAATGTTTGTTCCTGCCTTGATCGCGCAGATTTGGGCTGGTGAAAGTGATATTGCGAATTACATTGGTACAACTTTCAGTGATTTTACTTCTTGGCAATACAACCTTTTGTTTGCTTCTCTGATTGTAATATTCACGTTCTTCTATACAGCAATTACCGTTAATCCAGAGCAGATTGCTGAAGATATGAAGAGAAATGGTGGATTTGTGCCTGGTATTAAACCTGGTGCTCCAACTTCTGATTTCATCGACAGTATTATTTCAAAAATTACCCTTCCAGGTTCTATTTTGTTAGCTGCTGTTGCGATCATGCCTGCCTTAGCTATTATTGCTGGTGTAGGTAGCGAGTTTTCACAATTCTATGGTGGAACCTCACTTTTGATCATGGTAGGTGTCATCATGGATACTCTTCGCCAAATTGAGAGTTATCTTTTGATGAGACATTACGAAGGAATGATGAAGAGCGGTAATATGAAGAATAATGCTTCTAATTACCAAGTAGCATAAAATGATTCATTATAAGACTTCTGAGGAAGTTCAGTTAATTAAAAATAGTGCTGATATACTTGGCAAAGCACATGGTGAAGTAGCCAAGTATATCAAAGAGGGAGTAAAGACTTCCTTTCTCGACAAAATTGCTGAAGAGTTTATTAGGGACAATGGCGCTGTACCTTCGTTTAAAGGCTACAATGGATTTCCCGCTTCACTTTGTATTTCTGTGAATGAAGTTGTTGTTCACGGTTTTCCTAGTGATTATGAATTGAAAGATGGCGATATAATCTCTGTAGATTGTGGAGTCTTTCACCAAGGTTTTCATAGCGATTCCGCTTATACTTATCCTGTTGGTGAGGTTCCCCCTTCTGTTTTAGATTTATTACGATTTACGAAAGATTCGCTATACCTCGGTATTGAACAGGCTGTGGTTGGGAATCGAATCGGTGATATCGGTTATGCCATTCAGAAATTTGTTGAGGCTAAAGGTTACACGGTAGTTAGGGAATTAGTTGGACATGGGCTTGGTAAAAAGCTTCATGAATCACCCGAAGTCCCTAATTATGGTAAGCGAGGCAGTGGTACTTTATTGAAACCTGGAATGGTGATAGCGATTGAACCGATGGTGAATTTAGGTACTAGGAATATTGTTCAGGAAAAAGATGGTTGGACCATTCGAACCGCTGACAGAAAGCCCTCTGCACATTACGAGCATACGGTCGCAATTCTTGATGGTAAAACTGAAATATTGACGACTCATAAATACATAGAGGAGAACTTTAAATTCTAATATGGCAAAACAAACTTCCATCGAGCAAGACGGAACAATTATCGAGGCGTTGTCTAACGCTATGTTCAAGGTTGAGCTAGAAAATGGGCATCAATTGATTGCACACATATCAGGTAAGATGAGAATGAATTACATTAAAATTCTTCCTGGTGATAAAGTGAAACTGGAGTTGTCTCCCTATGATTTAACAAAAGGTAGAATAGTGTATCGATATAAATAGACTGACATGAAAGTAAAGGCATCTATTAAGAAGAGAAGTGCTGACTGTAAAGTAATCAGAAGAAAAGGTAAGCTTTACGTCATCAACAAGAAAAATCCAAAGTATAAACAAAGACAAGGTTAAGATTATGGCTAGAATTGCAGGTGTAGACATACCAGACAATAAGCGTGGCGAAATCGGACTTACCTACATCTTCGGAATTGGTAGAAGTTCGGCCAGAGCTATCCTGAGCAAAGCCGGTATCTCTTTTGACAAAAAAGCTGGAGAGTGGAATGATGATGAATCTACTGCTATCCGTAACATCATCGCTGAAGAATTCAGAACCGAAGGTGTGCTTAAATCAGAGATCCAGCTTAACATCAAGCGATTGATGGATATTGGTTGTTATAGAGGCTTGAGACACAGAAAAGGACTTCCTGTTCGTGGTCAAGGAACAAAAAATAACGCCAGAACAAGAAAAGGTAAGAGAAAGACAGTTGCAAACAAGAAAAAAGCAACTAAATAAAACCTGATTTAGATTATGGCTCAGAAAAGAAACGATAAATCGAAAGGTAAAAAGAGAGTAGTAAAGGTAGAAGCTGTAGGACAAGCTCACATTAAAGCTTCCTTCAACAATATCATCATCTCTATTACCAACAATGCAGGTCAAGTGATCTCTTGGGCTTCTGCCGGTAAAATGGGATTCAGAGGTTCTAAGAAAAATACTCCTTACGCTGCGCAAATGGCTGCTCAAAACTGTGGACAGGTCGCTTATGACCTTGGTCTAAGAAAAATTGAGGTATTTGTTAAAGGTCCTGGTGCTGGTCGTGAATCTGCGATTAGAACTTTACAAAATGTAGGTCTTGACGTGACTACGATTATCGATGTCACTCCACTTCCTCACAACGGATGTAGACCTCCAAAGCGTAGAAGAGTTTAATTTTAAAAAGGTAAAAGAATGGCAAGATATACAGGTCCTAAAGCAAAAATCTCCAGAAGATTTGGAGAAGCTATCGAAGGGCATAGCAAGGCACTTCAAAAGAAAAACTATCCTCCAGGTATGCATGGTAGAGGTAGAAGAAAGAAGCAGTCTGAATATGCTATCCAGCTTGCAGAGAAGCAGAAAGCAAAATACATCTATGGTGTTTTGGAAAGACAATTCGCTAAGATGTTTGACATTGCTTCCAGAAAGTCAGGTATTACAGGTGAAAACCTCCTTCAGCTTCTTGAAGCTCGTTTGGATAATACAGTTTACCGTATGGGCATTTCCCCTACTCGTCGTGGAGCTAGACAGCTTGTTTCTCATAAGCATATCCTAGTAAATGGTGAGGTAGTAAACATCCCATCTTATATTTTGAAGCCAGGTGATGTTGTGTCTGTTAGAGAGAGATCTAAATCTCTTGAGGCGATCACTAACAGCCTAGCAGGTAGAGGCGCTAATAGATATCCTTGGTTAGAGTGGGATAACGCTTCTTTGACAGGCAAATTCGTAAGTGTTCCAGGAAGAGATGATATTCCTGAGAATATTAAGGAGCAGCTCATTGTCGAACTTTACTCTAAGTAATATTTTACTATTTTCAGCTAAAAAAAAGAACTAGATATATGTCCATACTAGCGTTTCAAATGCCTGAGAAAGTGGTGATGGAAAAAGCCGATGACTTTCATGGCTTGTTCACCTTCAAACCTCTTGAAAAAGGCTATGGAGTTACCATCGGTAACGCCCTAAGAAGAATTCTGCTTTCTTCTTTGGAGGGATATGCCATCACTTCCATCAAAATTCCGGGAGTGGTTCACGAGTTTTCCACCATCGAGGGTGTAGTAGAAGACGTTACTGATATTATTTTGAACCTTAAGCAAGTGAGATTCAAGAAGGTACATGAGGCTTTCGATGGAAAAATCACTGTTGAGATCAAAAATCAGTCTGTCTTCACTGCTGGAGACATATCCAAGTTCACTTCTTCTTTCGAAGTACTTAATCCAGAATTGGTAATCTGTCACCTAGACGAGACCAAAAGCTTCGAGATTGAGCTTATCGTAGAAAAGGGAAGAGGATATTTGCCTGCTGAAGAGTCCAAACCAAAAGAACAAGTATTTGGTCAAATCGCAATTGATGCCATCTTTACTCCAATCAAGAATGTAAAGTATAGCGTTGAAAATACTCGAGTTGAACAAAAAACTGACTTTGAAAAATTGATCTTGGAAGTGTCAACTGATGGGTCTATTCACCCTGAGAAAGCGCTTCAAGAATCTGCAAAAATCCTTATTCAGCACTTTATGTTGTTCTCCGACCAAACTATGGTTCTTGATTCAACAGGTGTGGCTGAACCGGAGCCAATTGACGAAGAATTCTTGCACATGAGAAAACTTCTCAAGACTTCTCTTGGAGATCTAGATCTATCAGTAAGAGCATTTAATTGCTTGAAAGCTGCCGATGTGAAAACTCTTGGGGATTTGGCTAGACTTGAAATTTCTGACATGATGAAGTTTAGAAATTTTGGTAAAAAGTCTCTTGCAGAGCTTGAGCAATTGATCCAAGAGAAAGGTCTAACCTTTGGGATGGATATTTCTAAGTATAAACTTGATGAAGAATAATATAAAATGAGACACGGTAAGAAAATTAACCACCTTGGTAGGACTGCCTCTCATCGGAAGGCAATGCTTTCCAACATGGCAACTTCCCTGATTCTTCACAAGCGTATTTCCACTACGCTTGCCAAGGCTAAAGAATTGAAGAAGTTTGTAGAGCCTCTGGTTACCAGAGCTAAAGAAGATACCACACACAATAGACGTATCGCTTTCTCTTACTTGAAGAGCAAAGATGCTATCAAAGCTCTTTTCGGAGAAGTAATTGAAAAAGTAGGTACACGTCCAGGTGGATATACAAGAATCATCAAGACTGGTTTCCGTCTAGGTGACAACGCAGAAATGTGTATCATTGAATTGGTTGACTTCAATGAATTGATGTTGAAAGAAGCAAAACCTGCTAAGAAAACCACTAGAAGATCTCGTAGATCATCTGGTAAAGCGGCTGACGCACCTGCTGCAGAGGCTCAAACTGAACAGGCTGAATCAACTGAAGAATAATCCATTGATTAGATTCATAAATATTGAAAGGATTGGACGTTAGTTCAATCCTTTTTTTATACCTATTGTACATACCCTCCTCCCAAGTTTTGGTTAACTTTGGGCAACCTTTAAAAAAATGATCAAAAAGAAAGCTACTCTTCTTCTCGCCGATGGGACAGTTTTTCATGGTTCCCTAATCGGAAAAGCAGGCACAAATGGTGGTGAAATTTGCTTTAACACTGGTATGACAGGTTACCAGGAAATCTACACTGACCCTTCCTATACAGGGCAAATCGTAGTCACTACTACTTCACATATCGGCAACTATGGAGTCCACTCCGAAGAAATCGAATCTGATCATCCTTGTGTAGCAGGGATTGTGGTGAATAGTTTCTCTGAAGTGTATTCACGTCTCGACGCCTCTGGATCGCTTCAAGATTATTTGGAACGATATAATATTACGGGGATTGCGGATATTGACACGCGAAAACTCGTTCGTCATATTCGATCCAAAGGAGCTATGAATGCGATCATTAGCTCTGAATTTGAATCAAATCTTGAAGGACTTAAAGCTGAATTGGCTAAAGTTCCTGACATGAATGGTTTGGAATTGTCTTCTAAAGTCTGCACCCAAGAGCCATTTTTCTATGGAGAAGAAACAGCCCCTTATAAAGTAGCTTGTCTAGATTTCGGGATTAAGAAAAACATCCTAAGAAATCTTGCTTCTAGAGGCGCCTATTGCAAAGTGTTTCCAGCTAAAACTTCCTTTGAAGAGCTGAAAAGCTGGAATCCAGATGCTTATTTTCTTTCTAATGGACCTGGAGATCCTGCTGTAATGGACTATGCAGTGGAAACTGTAAAGGAAATTCTTGAAACAGGAAAGCCAGTGTTTGGGATTTGTCTAGGACATCAGCTTTTAGCTGAAGCAGTTGGAATAAAAACATATAAGATGCACCATGGACATCGAGGACTCAACCATCCAATTAAAAACCTACTTTCTGGAAAGAGTGAAATTACTTCTCAAAACCACGGTTTTAATGTGGTGAGAGAGGATGCTGAGAAAAATCCAGAAGTGGAAATTACCCATGTTCATTTGAATGATAATACTGTAGCTGGAATCAAATTGAAAAATAAACCAGCATTCTCAGTGCAATACCACCCAGAATCTTCACCAGGCCCGCATGATTCCCGCTACCTGTTTGACGATTTTATTTCTCTGATAAACCAAAATTAATTTAATAAACCTTTTAAAACTATGACGTTGATTCAATCAATTCATGCAAGACAAATCCTCGATTCAAGAGGTAATCCAACTGTAGAAGTAGACGTAATCACTGAAAATGGCGCTTTTGGTAGAGCGGCTGTTCCAAGTGGTGCTTCAACAGGTATCAATGAAGCTGTAGAGCTTCGAGATGGCGATAAAAGCAAATATTTGGGCAAAGGCGTACTTAAGGCTGTTGCTAATGTGAATGATATCATCGCTCCTGAATTGGTAGGTATGGATGTGTTTGAGCAAAACACAATTGACCAAATCATGATCGATTTGGATGGAACTCCAACCAAAAGTAAACTTGGAGCTAATGCAATCCTTGGTGTTTCATTAGCCGTTGCTAAAGCAGCAGCTATGGAAGCAGGTCAGCCTCTTTACCGTTACATCGGTGGAGTGAATGCCAATACACTTCCAGTTCCTATGTTGAACATTATCAATGGTGGTTCGCATTCAGATGCTCCTATTGCATTCCAAGAGTTTATGGTTCGTCCAGTAGGCGCACCGAGCTTCTCTGAAGCAATTCGTATGGGTGCTGAAATCTTCCATAACTTGAAAAAAATCCTTCACGATAAAAATCTTAGTACCGCTGTTGGGGATGAAGGTGGATTTGCTCCAAACTTCTCCGGTGGTACTGAAGAGGCATTAGCTTGTATTTTGGATGCGATTTCTAAAGCAGGATATAAGCCAGGTGATGATGTGACTATTGCCTTGGATTGTGCTTCTTCTGAATTCTACAAGGATGGCAATTATGACTATTCGAAATTCGAAGGCCCAAGCGGAAAAATTAGATCAAGAGAAGAACAAGTAGCTTATTTGGCTGAATTGACTGAAAAATATCCGATCGATTCTATCGAAGATGGATGTGCTGAAGAAGATTGGGCTGGATGGGCGATGTTGACTGCTAAAATCGGTGACCGAGTTCAATTAGTAGGTGACGATTTGTTTGTGACCAATGTTAAGTTCTTGAAAAGAGGCATCGAGGAAAAATCTGCAAACTCAATCCTCGTTAAAGTAAACCAAATCGGAACTTTGACCGAGACTTTAAATGCAATCAGCATGGCACATAAGGCTGGATTTACAGCAGTAATGTCTCATAGATCTGGCGAAACTGAAGATTCAACTATTGCAGACTTGGCGGTAGCAGTGAATTGCGGTCAGATCAAGACTGGTTCTGCTTCTCGTTCTGACCGTATGGCTAAATACAATCAATTGCTTCGAATTGAAGAGCAATTGGGTGAGTCAGCTGTATTCAAAGGAAGGTTGAAATAAGCAAACTTGCTTTTAATAATTCATTTCAAAAGGCAGCTTCGTTAAGAGGCTGCCTTTTTTGCATCATTTTTGTACCTTACTTTTCAAATCCTACCAAATGAGAAAGCTTATCAAATACGGCAGTAATTTTTACATCATTTCTTCGCTGTTATTCTTGTTTTGGATGATTTTTATTGATTCCAACAGTATTCCTACTCACATCAAACTCTCCCAAAAACTTTATGATTTGGAAGATCAGAAGGAGTTTTATTTGGAGAAAAAGCAACAAATCAAGGCTGAGCGAGAAGAATTGATGAGCAATCCGGAACTTCTGGAGAAATTTGCCCGTGAACGATACTTCATGAAAAAACAATCAGAAGACCTGTATGTCATTGTGGAAAAATAGCCTATTAATTCTTTTTTTCAGCATAGTACTAGGGATGAACCATACCTATGCCCAGCGGGAAATTTATGCTGATTCAGTTGGACTCAAAGACCGGCTATACTTCGGTGGAAATTTCGGTTTCCAGTTTGGACTTACCACGTTAATTGATGTTTCTCCACTGGTTGGAGTTATGATTACGGATAAGCTATCCACAGGGCTTGGGGCTACCTTTCAATATTTTGATGACAATCGCTTTCAAGGTTCCACTGGTTCTTCCTATGGAGGTCGGGTCTTTGGTCGATATAATTTGCTTCCCAATATCTTTGCCTATACCGAGCTAGAGTCAATCAATTGGAATGCCTATAGTTTTGTCAATGAACGGTTTGAGCGAACGTGGACAGAAGCTTTTTTTGTTGGAGCAGGTTACTTTGCTCCATTTGGTTCCAGAGGAGGGGCGAACTTTACTTTTCTCTATAATTTAAAGCATGACAACCGCTACTCGTATTACAGTGAACCTTATGTAATTCGAGTTGGTTTTGTGCTTTAGTAGCTCGACCTTTTCCTATGAACTCATTAGTATCGAAAATTTTCAACACCCATAAAGAGTGTTCGGACTGTCCTTCGCCAAAAGTAATCCAGCAGTTTTTTGAGGAACTTCTAGGTTTGCTTTTTCCCGAATACGCACTTCAAAAAGCCAAGAGTCAGGAAGAAGTTGCAGCTAGATTGACACTTCTCAAGGAGCAACTTAGTTCGATTCTTTCCCGAAATCACCATCTTCATTCCAGTTTGGGGCCTGTGTTAGCCAAGGATTTTTTTGATCGATTGGAAGTGGTTTTTGATTGGGTGCATCAGGATGTGGAAGCGATGTATGCAGGAGATCCAGCGGCGAAGTCTAAGACGGAAATACTCAGAAGTTACCCTGGATTTTATGCCATAGCGGCCTACCGAATAGCGAATCTGCTCCATCAATTGGGGATAAAATTGATTCCTCGTATGATCACTGAGTTGGCTCATAGCCGCACAGGAGTAGATATCCATCCTGGAGCCACGATTGGTCAATATTTTTGTATTGATCACGGAACAGGTGTGGTGATTGGGGAGACGACAAAGATTGGGAATAATGTCAAAATCTATCAAGGGGTGACATTAGGAGCATTAAGCGTAGATAAGGCTGATGCAGATACCAAACGCCATCCCACTATCGAAGATGGGGTAATCATCTATGCAGGGGCCACCATTTTAGGTGGAAAAACCGTAATCGGTAAAAACTCAGTAATCGGTGGAAATGTATGGTTGACCAAGTCGGTGCCGGCAAATTCTAAAGTCTACTATCAAACTCAAATTCACCATGAAGATGGAGTGGTAACGGACAGATATGTGTTTAAAAATGATTTGGACGAGCTAAGCGAGTAACTGGAGATCGTGTAGAAACCCTGAAAAACAGCCCTTTTGGTTAGTAGTTTTCCGCATTAAATCGAATAAAAGATCAATCGGATTACCACCTTAGAGTTGGAACTTCAATTTTGATCGTCTCTTATTTTAATGTAAAAATCAAAACCTATGAAACTCTTTGAACTGATCGGAAATACGCCTTTGATCGAACTGGAACATATCCCCACAAATCCAAAGGTGAAGATTTTTTGTAAGATGGAAGGACAAAACCCCGGTGGTAGTGTCAAAGACCGCGCTGCATACAATATGCTTCGTTCAGCCTTGGATCGAGGAGAAATTAAGCCTGGAGACAAACTCGTAGAAGCAACTAGTGGCAATACTGGAATTGCCTTGGCCATGGTAGCAAAAGTCTTGGGGCTGGAAATGACCCTGATTATGCCAGACAATTCTACCAAAGAGCGTGTTCTTTCCATGGAAGCTTATGGAGCAAAAGTAATCTTGACTCCGGCTGCAAAAACGATTGAGTATTCTCGAGTCTTGGCTGAGCAAATGCGAGATGAAGAGGGGTATGTCCTACTCAATCAATTCGGGAATCCGGACAATTACCTTGCGCATTATAAAACTACAGGTCCTGAAATCTGGAGGGATACTGCTGGTAAAGTTACCCATTTTGTATCCGCCATGGGGACAACTGGGACGATTATGGGGGTTTCTCGATATTTAAAGGAACAAAATGCTACTATTCAAATAGTGGGTACACAGCCCACAGATGGATCAAGCATCCCCGGGATTCGCCGTTGGTCGCCCGAATTTTTGCCCGCGATTTTTGAACCTAGTCGTGTAGATCGAGTAATCGATGTCAGTCAGCAACAAGCTACTGAAATGACTCGCCGTATGGCAAAAGAAGAAGGGATTTTAGCGGGAATGAGTAGTGGAGGCGCACTACATGCAGCCATTGAGTTATCCAAGGAACTAGAGGAAGGGATCATCGTCTGCATTACTTGCGATCGTGGAGATCGGTACTTGAGCTCTGATTTGTTTGGGTAAGGATGGCTTACTTTGGTGAATGGAGGAATTTATAAGTAGATGAATCAACTTATTCCCTCAGGATTACCAATCGTAACTAATAGCAGCTAGTAAAAAACCAGACAGGTCTTCAAGCCCTGTCTGGTTTAGTTGGAAATTCTGCTTGCTTAGAAAAACCGCTTCATTTTCCCCAATCCTTCTTTGATCACGACTTCTGCATCCATGGCATAGTAGGTTGGATTGAATAGCTCAAGTGATAGTATTAATTGCCCTCCTTTTGACTTAAGTGTATCTGATAGTTCTTGCATGGGAGCTGCTCCATCTCCGGGCATTACTCGATCCTTGTCCTGCTGCTCGGTACGTGGAATATCCCCAGGGAAATCATTCATATGGAAGATGTCAATCGCATGCCCATCCAACATTTTCATTCCCTCAAAGCCAGATCCTCCGCGGAAAAGGTGGTAAACGTCTGCAAGGATTTTGGCGTCTTTGTCATCGGCAGCAGCGGCTACAGCCATAGCTTGTCCCAAATGAAAAAAGGAAGGAAATGCTCCCCAAAACTCCAGCTGAGGCATCACTCCCGTTTTTCTTCCTAGTTCTAGCAACTTTTTATAGCGCTCTCCAGCCTTGAGTAAATCTAGTGGTGCATCCGTACCAATGGCTGGCGCTGCTACCCGGGTACATCCCAATTCTGCCAAAATCCCCATCTCCTTTTCCATTTGGGTAAATCCTGTTTTGCTTTTTTCTTCGTCTTGAGCCATCCAAGTAGGGAATCCGATGCAATCAAA
This sequence comes from Algoriphagus sanaruensis, assembly GCF_001593605.1. Classification (GTDB taxonomy): domain Bacteria; phylum Bacteroidota; class Bacteroidia; order Cytophagales; family Cyclobacteriaceae; genus Algoriphagus; species Algoriphagus sanaruensis. The sequence continues at coordinate 1,268,449 of NZ_CP012836.1, forward strand.
AAATTCCAATCCCGCATCTGAAGCCAGTTTTTTTAAGGAAGCCAGTGTTTTACCTTCTTTCAAATACCCTTCGATTTCCATCATCCATGGTTCAAATCCATCGTATCCTGAGCGAGCAGCTAATTCGATGATTTGGGGTAAACTTAATTTCTGCCCGCGGATGGTACTGGTATTCAAAGAAAATTTGAAGCGGGTTGCTTCTTTTGGACTTTCCATTGCCAAACTTGGCTGCGCGGTAGCAGCAAGGGGGAGTAGGGCTAAGGACTTCAGAAGGTTTCTTCGGGTGGTCATGGGTAGATTTGATTTTTTCCGTTTATAGTCAGATTGTGCCGTCTATTTAGATTTGGCCAAATTCAATAAATCCTTGGTTTTTGATCGTAATTTTCGACATGAGAAAAATAGTGTTTTTTATTTTTCTGGTTTCACAATTTCTGAATTCGGTTGCTTTTTGTCAGTTGGCTGGAACAAATCAGTCATTTCTGGAAAAATACCACGAGCAGTTGCCGTACTTTCAAGAGTTGATCACCGGAGGCCAGTACGCCGAAGCATCTCGATTGATTCAGGGCGATCCATATCGCTATTCCCGACAGTTTGAAGAGGGAAGTCTGAAGATCAATGGGGTTTACTATCCGGGGGTTCCACTTTTGTATGATGTCTTTCGGGATCAGGTAGTGACTTTTCACCCGATCTTTAATCAGAAAATTTTGATCAAACCTGAAAAAATCGAATCCTTTTCGCTTGCAAACGGAGAGCGGTATCAGTACGTGCCTGGGAATTCTTCCTATCTCCATCAAGGGAATGGCATCTACAAATTGTTGACCTATGGGGAAGTTTTGGCGCTTGTTAAGCATTACAAGACGACCAAGGAATTGCGGGAATTATCTCGGTTTGATCAAGAATATGTAGAAAAGACTGACTATTTCATTTATCGGAATGATACATTTTATGGAATCTCTCGAGCTAAAGATGCCTATCTGGCGCTGGAGGTGGAACCGAAAGTGATCAAAAAGAAAGTAAAAGAAGCAGGAGCCAATTTTCGGCAAAATCCTGAAAAATTTCTCCAGGTACTCATTCAATTAACCCAAGCAGAATAACCCATGAGAATCAAATCAGTACCATTCTTTTTGCTCTTGGGTATGTTGATTATTGGACTTGGTCCAGTTTTCCAGACCCAAGCCCAAACCAATGATCGGATTACGGGCTTTTTTCCAGGGGTGAGTTTTGAGCGTTTCGCTGAAAGTATCGAGCGGGACACGCCATATCGTATTTACTTTAAGAAGTCGGATGTTCAAGACCTTAAAGTTTCTATTCAGGCTACGAATGACCGAATCGAGGATGTTTTGACAGCAGTCTTTGAAGGGACAGATCTGAAGTTCGCAATTTCAAAATCGAAAGAAGTCTTTGTGACCAAAGGGCAAGAAATCAAGGTTTCCTTTCCTTCGGATTTTTTTGAATTGGCACAATCGACCCGTTTTTCAGAAGGAAAACAGGATGAATTTGTTCGAAATCGACGCTATACCTTGGGGGTTCCAGGACCAGGAACAGAAGCGACCATTACAGGTCAAGTGACTTCTTTGGAAAAAAACACACCGATCGAAGGCGCTGTGGTCTATGACAAAGAAAGCATGAGGCAAACAATCACCGATGCGGAAGGAAGGTACCGTCTTCTACTACCCAAAGGGAACCTAACGCTGATGATCCAAAATATCGGTGGCTATACCGAACAACGTCTCTTGGATCTTCAAGGCAATTCGGAACTCGATCTTACTATTGGAGAAAGTATATTTTCTCTAGGGGAAGTCGTGGTTCAATCAGGAGCCATCTCAAATATTTCTCGGCCCGAAATGGGTGTTCAATCGCTCACCGTGTCTCAGGTGAAAAAGCTGCCCGCTGTAATGGGAGAAGTGGATATTATCAAAGGACTACTAACCCTACCAGGAGTCAATACAGCAGGTGAAGCGAGTGTTGGATTTAATGTGCGAGGAGGAGCTGCAGATCAAAACTTGATTCTTTTAGGTCAACATACCCTCTTCAATCCTTCCCATTTATTTGGGTTTTTCTCCGCAGTCAATTCGGATATGGTCCAGGGGGTTGAACTATACAAGGCGGGAATTCCCGCTAATTATGGAGGTAGACTTTCTTCTGTTCTTCAGGTTACGCCAAAAGTTGGGCGGTCTGATAAAATCGGAGGATCAGGGGGAATAGGTCCGATGACCAGCCGATTGAGTTTGGATGGCCCTTTGGGTAAAAAGACTAATTTTATTTTAGGAACTCGGCTTACCTATTCGGATTGGTTATTGGATTTTTTAGAAGATCGGGCAGATTTAGGAGCGAGTCGTGCTTTCTTTTCGGATTTCAATGGAGTGATTCAGCATGAACTTGGATCCAATGACAAGCTTGAATTATCGGCATATTTCAGCAAGGACAGATTCCAATTTGATCCGGATACAGTCTATTCCTATGCTAATCAAAATGTTGCCCTTTCTTGGACTCATTATTTTAATGATCAATTGGAAGCTACGTTTTCTGTTGGTCAGGACGGCTATCAATTTGATGTTCAAGGAGAAGATAATTTGCTGAATGCCTATCAATACCAATTTGGGTTAAAACAGCAGTTTTTAAAGGCACAGTTTAGACAAGAAAAAGGTGATAGGCATGTGCTCAGCTATGGCCTTCATGCCATTCGAATTCAGCTCAATCCCGGAGAGATTAATCCTTATGGGGTAGAAAGTATTGTCATTCCTGAAAAAGTAGAGGATGAGCAAGGAATTGATGCGTCCATTTTCTTTGGAGATGAGTTTGAGATTAACGACCAATGGACGGTAAGTGGTGGCTTAAGGTATAATCTTTTCAGTGCTTTGGGACCTAGAAATGTTCCCCAATATGCGGAAGGTGCGCCTTATTTACCTGAGAATATTATTGGTGAAGAAAGCTTTAGCAAAGGCAAATGGATGAAGACTTATCATGGTCCTGAGTTTAGGCTTTCTGCGCGATATGCTCTCAATAACTGGTCCTCGCTCAAGGCAGGGGTCAATTCCATGCGTCAAAATATCCACTTGCTGAGCAACTCTTCCGTAATTACCCCGACAGACACTTGGAAGTTGAGTGATTCATTTATCCGACCTCAGCGAGGGATTCAATATGCCCTTGGATACTTTAGAAATCTGGAACAAAATCGAATTGAATTTTCTGCAGAGGTGTATTACAGAACCATGCAAAATCTGCTTGATTACCGATCAGGGGCTACCATTGTCCTTAACAAGCGCATCGAGCAAGATGTGCTTCTCACTAGGGGTAAATCTTATGGTTTGGAATTGTTTCTACGAAAAAATACCGGAACCGTAAATGGTTCGATTTCTTATACCTACAGCAGGTCTTTGTTGCAAACTGATCCTTCGGAGCAAAAAGAGCAAATTAATGGCTCGTCTTGGTATTCCAGCAATTTCGATCAGCCGCACACAGCCAATGTGGTGCTAAATGTCGAAATGAGCCGTCGGGTAAATTCAACCTTTGCAGGAAAATACAGTACCGGTCGACCGGTTACTTTGCCAATCTCCAAATTTGAATACGGTGGGTCTGAGCGAGTTTATTTTTCTGAACGAAATGGCTTCAGAGTTCCGGATTATTTCCGATTGGATTGGTCAGTAAATCTGGAGGGGAATCATAAAGTCAAAAAACTCGCACATGGCTCATGGTCATTTGGGATCTACAATATTCTGGGAAGAAATAATGTCTACTCGGTTTACTTCATTCCAGAAAATGGGAAGTTGCAAGGCTACCAGCTTTCCATTTTTGCCAGTCAGATTCCATTCATTACCTATAATTTCAAATTCTAATGCGGGTAGTTTACTGGATAGCGTTGGGTTTTCTATTCCTTTTTCAGGGATGTAGGACACCTTTTGATCCGGAAATTCCTGCCCGTAATAATTCGCTTCTTGTGGTCGAGGGATATTTGGACACGGAAGGGAAAAAAAGTGAATTGAAGTTGAGTAAGACCGTTTCTCTGGGTTCTGAGACAACATTTTCTCCTGAGGTCAATGCTAGTGTGCAATTAGTATCGAGCAATGGTCAAACCTTCGGACTGGAGGAAACAGCCCCTGGGACTTACATTTTCGAATCGGATATCGAGGAATCCAATACCTACATTCTAGAGATAATTCTTCGAAATGGAGATCGGTTTCAATCTGAAAGCTTGCAACCGATCATAACTCCTGAAATTTTGGATATTGGATTTCAAAAGGATGAAGAGGGAGTGGAGGTATTTATTTCCACCAAGGGAGATGATAATGCGGATGATTTCCTCTGGACGTATGAGGAGGCATGGATTTATCGACCAAGAATTCGAGTTCCTTACATCTATGATGAAAGGATCAGAGATGTACGAGATCGCTCGGATGAGGAGCAAATTGCGCTCTGTTTTAAAAGGGAGCGTAGCCCGGATATTTTGTTGGAAACTAGCTCCCGATTCCAAGAACAAGTCGTTTTCAAAAAGACGATTACAGAGATTCCGACTGGTAATGAGCGAATTATGGAGCGATACAGCATCTTGGTTTCGCAAAAAGCGATTGAGCAAGACGCCGTCAAGTTTTGGGAAATTCTTAAGAAAAACACCGAAGACATCGGTTCAATATTTAGCCCGCTTCCGTCCTTAATTGGAGGAAATGTATACAGTGTGGATGATCAAAGTATCCCAGTGATTGGTCAGGTAAGTCTTGGCGTGGTTCGTGAAAGAAGGATTTACATCAATCTTACCGATGTGTCCCCTTGGGGATATCTGGATCCACAGTTTAATAACTGTATCATTGAACAAGAAGCCGTTTTAAAGGAATTTTATGATCCCATTTTTACCAATCCAGAAGTGTTGCCTGCCAGACCTTTAATCCCGCCAGGAGGTACTGTTATTCTAGGATACTTTGCTACTGATAAAAGATGTGCGGATTGTACGTTGTATGCCTCTCGTGTAAAACCAGACTTTTGGGAAGATGAGTAAAAATCACAGAAATAGAAGTGGATTAAGTTCTAGCTTTTTAAAATTTCAGAAAAGAGGACCACTCCTTTCCTTATCGTTCAATAGGAAGTGGAAAGGCCTTGTTTGGCTGTTTCCAATTCTTTTTGCCCTTTCTTGCAGACTCCCGTATGATCCAGAAATTCCTTCTGAGGAGACGAGTGTCTTGGTTGTGGAGGGATATCTAGATACCGAAGGGACAAAAAGTGAGTTGAAACTTAGCCGAACAGTCAGTCTAGGAGCCTCACAAACTCAAAACCCAGTTTCCGGAGCAATTGTGGAAGTGGTAGCGGCGGGCGGTGATCGATTTGGTCTTATTGAACAAAAGGCCGGCACCTATGTATTCGAATACAATGTGCAAGAAGCGGAAACCTATCAATTAGAGATTCAATTGCCTACTGGAGAGCGATTTGAATCCAAACCGATTCAGCCATTAGTGACTCCCGAAATTATTGATGCAGGATTTATCCGTGATGAGGAAGGGGTGGAGATTTATATCTCGACTCAAGGTGATGAACAAGCCGATGATTTTTTGTGGACCTATGAAGAAACTTGGATTTACAGACCTCGAATTCGAACATCTTACATCTTTGATGAGCAAATCGGGACGGTTCGCACTCGAACTGATGAAGATCAAAATGCACTTTGTTACAAGTCTGTAACCAGTCCAGATATTTTATTGGAGACAAGTTCCAGATTTCAGGATCAGGTTGTTTTTCAAAAAACCATCTCTGAAATCCCGAAAGGCGATGAGCGGATTATGGAGCGATACAGTATTCTAATTTCCCAAAAGGCAATTGATCAAGAAGCAGTTCAATTCTGGGAGATTCTGAAAAAAAATACAGAAGATGTGGGCTCCATTTTCAGTCCTCTTCCTTCCTTGATTGGTGGAAATATCTACAGCTTGGATGATTCCAAAACAGCAGTCATCGGGCAAGTGAGTATGGGGGTCGTGAGACAGATACGGATTTACGTAAACCTTGAAGATGTGTCTCCTTGGGGATATGTAGACCCTCAGTTTAATGATTGTGTGATTGGGGAGGAAGCAGTGATGCGGAATGATTATGCGACCATTTTTGGAAATGGGACCATTGTGCCTGCTCGGGAATTGATGGTAGGAACTACGATTGTTGGATATTATCCGGCGGATCGAAAATGTGTGGATTGTACCTTATATGCGACTAGAGGTCTCCCAGATTTTTGGGAGGAAAAAGATTGAGCTATGAAACGAAACATGAAATTAATTTATCGTTCATTTTGTCTGATTTTCCTGATCCAAGTTTGGGGAGGAAAGGTGTTTTCGCAGCAACTTGAGACAGTTCAATTTTCCACTCCAAAAACGCTGTATTTCTCAGGAGAGAAAATTTGGCTTGAAGCTGAAGTCCGCTCAGGCAGTGATGCTTCTCCATCCCAATTAGTGTATGCGGAATTGGTGGATGATCAATCTCGGTCTCGTGCGTATGTCATGTTGCCTTTGGAGCAAGGAAAAGCCACTAACTATTTGACCATTCCTGATAATCTGCCTTCGGCGAATTATTTGCTTCGTGTCTATACAAGGACAAGTCCTTACCTCAGTTTGGACAAAGGAATAGCTCAACAATTCGTAACGGTAATCAACCCGATGGTTCCGCCTGCACCTTCTAAAAACAAATCGGAGGCCAGGAGAATCTTGCCAAAAGCAGAGGCTCAAATTCAAACCGCTGATCAGCTTCAAGCTATTTTAAAAAATTCAAGTTCTGGAGCCCAAGCAGTTGGTGTTTCCATAGCCAATCCATTTTTGACTGGAGAGCAAGAGCAAATTCCAAGTTCGATTTATACGGAATTAGATTCAAAGCCCCTGTTGCCTGAACTTTTTGGTCATATTCTGGAGGTGAAAGTTCCCGAGCCCGACACAAGTAAGACGTATTTTATTTCAGTTCATGGAAAGCAAAGTTCTCTATACACTGCTCATCCCAATGCCCAAGGCAGCATGTTTGTGGATATTGGGGGATTGAAGCATTGGGATAAAGTAATTCTCCAGCTCGAAGATGGAAGTGAAATGCCTGGGATCGAGATTATTCCGCCAGTTGTCCAGACCAAATTCCGAGCGGATTTCACTTTTCCAGAGCTTAGTCTTACAAAAGAGGATTTGGTTTTTTTAGAAACTTGGCTTAAGGCTTCCAGAATTGAGACCTATTTTACTGAGCGATATTCGACAGATTCGGTTCAGATCGTGACAGGCTTTGTGGCTGATTACACCTATTTATTGGATGACTACACGCGATTTGAAACTGTGGAAACAGTGCTTAAGGAATATGTGCCCAGCGTTGCTGTCAGGAGTCGGGATAAGAAAAAAGAATTTCGTCTGATTGATATGGCCAAAAACATGGTATTTGAAAGCAATCCCCTCATTTTGGTGGATGCCATGCCGGTGTTTGATTCCAATTTGTTGGCGATTTTTAACCCAAAGCAATTTCAAAAACTCGAAATTTTAAATCGGGAGTTTTACTTGAATGATCGAACATATCCTGGGGTATTAAGCTTTTCCAGTTACTTGAATAATTTCGGACTGTTCCCTTTGGCTGATCAAGCTCGGTTTTTTGATTATTTAGGACAACGTCCTGCTGTGGAATTGAAGCGAGATCAGTTTGTTCGGAAAATTTCTGAAGCTCATGTCCCAGATTGGAGAGGGGTTTTATGGTGGAATAATTCTTCCTCTGACTTAGATCAGCTAGAAAAGCCAGCGCTTCCTGGAGTGTATGTGTTATGGAAAAGAGTGGAAGACACTTCAGGCAAAAGCAAAGTGATAGCTTCTTATTTTCAACTCGATTAATCCTACTCAGGCATTACATATTCCAGAATTCTATTTCCTGAGCGGGTTCGAATAAAATACTGCTTGGATTTGGCTTGGTGACTGATTTGTATTTCTCCTTCGCTTTCAAGCGGAGTTGCCGTTAGCATTGCGCCTTTCCAATCATACAAAAATCCAAATCCCTGCTCTGAATCCGTAACCAAGAGGATTTTCCGCTCTGAACCAAAATCAACAAATCGAATCCAACTTTCCCCGGTTTGAGGGATGGTAAATAGGAGACTTTCCGATTCATTTAGAATTTGAGTTCGGTTAAACTGTTTGTTTGCAATCAAAAAAGTGCTGCCAAATAGGTCGCCGATCAGTGAAAAGCGATCATCTCGATTTTCTTTTACAAGTTGGTTTCGGTATCGAATTTCTCCTCCAAATCCGGCCTGAATTACTTCTCCCGTGGTCGAGATCGCTGAAATCTTTAAAAAACCTGCATCTGGAGTGATGGTGATCGGAGTGTTGATCTCAACTTGAAAATCTATTGGAGATCCGGTTTGATTTTCCCCTCTTCGGTTAAATAAATGTACTTTTCCATCCGAAGTTTGAACTGCCATAAAATCTCCTTTTCCCGGTACTCGAATATGAGTAGGAGGCGTTAATGCAGAAGATTTCAAGGGTAGCGGATTCCAGCCTTCTAAGGCTTGTCCAGTTTTATCAAATAGCCAAAGATTTCCAGATTCACTTGCGGCAAAAAAACGGTAATCCCGATTTTGGTCATAATCCACCAAATTGAGTTTGGAGAACTTTTCGCCTGCTTTGGTGATCGGAAATCCAGGTAAGGAATTACCTAAACGATCGATCCCATAGATGCCGTCTGCAGTGGCAAATAGCAATTGCAATTTTCCGTTTTTGTAATAATCTATTTGGAAAACGTCAGATACAATCGGATTCTGTAAGGGAATCTCAAATACTTTTTCTCCTTCCGAACTGAATAAATGGAGGGTGTGCTCTTCGGTTTGGACGACTAGATCTTCTGTTTGATCATTGAAATTGATGGCGATTTTAGGTCCATAAATCAAGCGCGAAGGAAGTTCAATTACTCGGTTAGCTTGAAGGATCAATGCATCAGATTCCTTTTTAGGAGCAGGGGCAGTCGCATTGAAAGGTAGTGAAAGGGTAGCTTCTGTTCGTTTTCCCAATTGATTTAATCGTAAGGAAAGATAAGGGAAGGCCAAAAAAGTGCTTCGGTGTTTTTGGAGGAAGGTGCTCCAAGAGGGATTGCTGGAATCGATCCATTGCTTCCAGATTTTTTCAAGGAAAATCGTTTCGCTAAAACCAGAGGCAGGGTCGATCGCCATCAAGGGTGAATTAGGAGAATATGCCCAAGTATTGCTTGAATCAATATCATCCAATAGCATTTTCATGGCTAAGGCAGAATTGGCCATGATCAGCATATCGCCTCGAGTAGTCACATGTGTTTGTGGAAATCCTTGGAATTTTCCTTCAAAAAGATGTGCAGGAAACTCTTCCTCTGGAAAAAAAAGAATCTCATTTCCTAAATAGAAATCATTGCTGGGTATTTCCTCTGTACCTCGAAATTCTTTCAGCATCGTCCATGCTTGCTCCGGATAATTGCTTCGAGCCAAAAGAACCTGATTGTCGGTTTGATTGCCGATTTCTTCCAATTGCAGAAGATAAAGCTCACCGGTAAATGAGTCTAAAAATCCTCGATCGATCAGTTTGGTTTGGATCTCTCCCTGAACCGTTGATTTTGGCGTGAATGCTGGATTTTTGAGTTTTTGAGTTTCAAAAATCCCATTCAGGTTGATTTGGGTTAATGCTTGTGTTCTATTTGAAATGAGTTTTTCAAAAGCCGGGAGATTCGCTTGAACTGAAGGCAAAAAGGAAGTAATCTGCTCCGCACTTGTGGTTCCTTTTAGGGCTAATTCAGTTTCGAGAAATTCAAGCTCCAAGCTTGTCCAATCTTTTCTTAGACCTAAGGAGGCAGAAAGGCGTGATTTGTTTTCCTGAGCAATCCCCTTCAAAAGTCTCGAAATGCCTTTCGAGGTTAAGATTAGCCTTGATTTACCAGTAAATGCTGATTCCTCATTCATGAGGGTTTTTAAGGTGTTTTCTCCTTGATTGAGGTAAGAACGGATAGCCTCTTCCACAAGAAACGAGGAGTTGGAAGCCAAAAGGACATGATTGATCAATGCAACTGTCCATGATGGTTCATCTTTATTAGACTGGAATTCCCAAATAGGTTGATCGCTGTAGGTTCGAGTTTGGACAGTGGCGCTTGAGCCTACCAAGTTTTTGAATTCGGCAAGCAATTCCTCTGCTTGAGTCCCTCCAAAATTTACTGCAAATAGGAGGCTGAAATTTTCCTTTCCTGTTCCGTGGTAGCTTATCGTGACTTGTTTGCCCCGAAGTGTATTTGAAATTTTTCCCGAAGAACCAGTTAGACTATCCAAAAAAGTAACTTGTTCGGATAGCGTTTGAAAAGCTGGGAATTGGGAGAAAATCGCCCAAGAAGGATGCTGAACCCACTCATTCCATAACTGATCAGCTTGCGTAGTCTCCAGCGTAAAGACGGCTTCCTCAGAAATTAATTCGAGGGTGTTAATTTCTTTGGATTGAAAATAGGTCGAATAGATCCAAAATCCTCCCCCTGCCAAAAGGGTAAGTCCAAGTAGGATCAATAAGCTTTTCCAGATTTTCAAGGTATTGAACAGGTGATTGGGATGATTCAGCTAGTATACAAAAAAGAGACCTAAGATGCCCCTTTCAAAAAGGAGAATCTTAGGTCTACCTGAAAAACGGAATGGATTAGTTGCTCAACTTATCCAATACGTTCATCACTTCTTTCACGTGACCTCTTGAAGTTTCCAAAAGGGCTTTTTCTTCAGCATTGAGATCAAGTTCGATCACTTTTTCTACCCCGTTTTTACCCAAGATTACTGGAACACCTAGGTAGCAATCATCGATTCCGTATTCTCCATCCAGCTTAATACAAACAGGGAATACTCTTCGTTGATTTTTGAGAATAGCTTCTACCATTTGTGCGGCTGCAGATCCTGGAGCATACCAAGCAGAAGTACCCATAAGTTTCACTAATTCCCCGCCACCAAATTTGGTGCGCTCGATGATGGCATCTAGCTTATCTTTTTCTACCAATTCAGTCACAGGAATACCTGCTACTGTTGTATATCTTGGAAGAGGAACCATAGTGTCACCATGACCGCCCATTAGGATAGCTTGGATTTCCTTGCCGGATACGTTAAGCTCGTCAGCCAAAAATGCTCTGTAACGCGCTGTATCTAGGATGCCTGCCATACCGATTACTTTGGTACGAGGAAGTCCTGAGGTCAAATGCGCCTGATAGGTCATTACGTCAAGTGGGTTAGACACGACGATGATGATGGCATTTGGAGAATATTTGATCACGTTTTCTGTTACAGATTTCACGATACCTGCATTGGTTTCGATTAAGTCGTCACGTGTCATTCCAGGCTTACGTGGAAGACCTGAAGTAATTACAACTACGTCAGAATTAGCAGTTTTGCTGTAGTCATTGGTGCTACCTACAGTTTTGCTGTCGTATTGATTGATAGGGGCTTTTTGCCAAATGTCGAGGGCTTTGCCTTCAGCAACACCTTCTTTGATATCAACTAAAACAATTTCTTCGGCGATCTCTCGGTAAGCTAATACGTCTGCACATGTTGCGCCTACGTTACCCGCACCGACTACGGTTACTTTGCTCATGATTTTTTGGATTTTAGGATAGATTTAACTGCCTTGAAAAGCGGCGCTAAGATATTAAACAACCGCTAGGAATCGAAACCAGCGGTGGAATACTTTGTTTTTGTGGGTGGATTTTTATTGGAGAAAAACCAAGGTTTGATTCACTTATTCAAACATTTGCCGCAAGCTGAAAAATCCAAATGACTCTCGATAGGATCTAAATAGTCGTTGATTGTTGGTGTTGTAATATTCCGCTAGTGAAGTCATCATTTTTGCCTTGATTTTTGGGTTGCTGTCAAAAATCTCCTGAATAGCAAAATGTGGAATTACAATCAGTTCAGCTTCATCCGAAGTGATAATAGCAGTATAGGTTCGCTTGGCGTTTTCCAACAAAGAATTTTCTCCAAATGCTTCTCCTCGGTTGACTTCTAGGATCGTTTCAAAATTATCCCGGACGTCGATAGTTAGATTGACTTGCCCTTTTTTCAAAAGATAGAGGGCCTGACTTGGGTCTTTGGAAAAAAACACCACTTCATCTCGAACATACTTTCGAACGTGCATAGCAGGTAAAAAATTAGCCAATTCCTTCATTCGGAGGCGTTCAAAAAATTTGATCCCTTGAAGAAAATCAAACATTTTGATTTCCTCTGGCTCATACGTTTTGGAAAAAGGGTTTCGCATGGATTAGGATTTTTTGAAATGTAAACAAATTCGGGTAGAAGGGGAACACTTAGCCCAATCAGCGATCCGATGACCGATGATCCAGGCTATTTTCCCACCTGATTCCAGTACTTTTATCCGCCGTTTTTGGATCAAGGGGATTTTCTGGTCAATGAGAAAGTCAGATATTTTTTTGGACGAATTCATCCCCAAAGGAATAAATCGATCTCCTTCTTCCCAGCCTCGAATGGTCATTGGAAAAGTGAGGTGCTCTAGGTCTAGGAGGGCATTCGTAGGTTTGGGATCAATAATTCCATTCCAGTTCTCCTCAGAAATTTGCCACTCATTTCCATGGATTAGGATTGAGTTGATTCCTCTCTCCAAAGTGATAGGTTCAAAATGGTCAACTATGGGTCCAAGAATTAGCTTTTCTCGATCTATGACAAGTTCAAAATTCTTACTGTAGAAAACTGCTCCGGTCTGAAAATGGCTCAAATTTGAAGCAATCTCTTGGGTTTGGTCTGGCTGAAACCCATAGCTTCTCAACCAAAAATAGAGCAATGATGCCGCTCCGGGTTGATTTTTTAATGACTGAATTTCTACTTCAGAAAACTCTCCCTGCTCCCGAATCGAATCTTTTTTCCATTTTTCAACCAAATCAAAAAACAACTTTCCAGTGTCCTTCAGTCTGGATAGGCTAGTAAGAAGGTTTTTTCGAGCATCCGGCTCCACGGAAAGTAAGGTTGGTATGACCTGATGACGAAGTCGATTACGCTTGTATTTGTCGCTTGAATTTGAGCTGTCTTCTCTCCATGAAATGGTGTTTTCTAGGAGGTAATTTGAGATTTCTTCCTTGGCAAATGGTAATAATGGACGGATTAAATGGCCCTTTTTATCTGCCATCCCGTATAGCCCCTCTATCCCGGTGCCTCTTAGAAGATTGAGTAAAATTGTTTCAATCTGATCGTCTTCATGATGAGCCAGAATGATTCCCGTGAGATTTCTTTCGGACCGGGTTTTTTCAAAAAAATCATAGCGGATTTCGCGTGCGGCCATTTGGATAGAAATGCCCTTAGAATCGGCTAATTCCTGAGTGTTAGGGTGTAGAAGATGAATCTCGACCCGGTGATCGTTTGCCCATTTCTTGGCAAATTCTTCATCTAAATCACTTTCTGTTCCTCTCAATCCAAAATTTACATGTGCCAGCTCAAAAGGAACTTTGGCTCGGTTGAGCAAGCTGGCCAAACAGACACTGTCCTGTCCCCCACTAAACGCAAGCAAGTAAGTGGAATTTCCAGAGGTGTCTAGCAGTGTGGAAATATGAGTTAAAAAACGTTCAAGCATCAATCAAAATTAGGGTTTTTCCGTATTCTAGCTCCAAGAATTAAAAGAGCTTGAATTATGCCGGAGTGAAAAAATCTTGGTTCGACACTTATGTTGATAGATTATTAGTCCCATTTGCCGCTATTTAGTTCATTCTCCTAATTTTGCTTCCTCAAAAATCTCCAAATGTCGAATTTCGCTCAACCAAAACATGTGCTTCTATACCTGATTTTAATTTGGACAGGAGTAGGTGCCCATGGGCAGCAAAGTTCGACTTTGGAAATCACGCAGGCTGATGAGCTTCTTGGGGCTGGGAATTTTCAACGGTTGATTGGAAATGTAAGAATGTCCCATCAAAGCTCCCTGATCTACTGCGACTCTGCGCACTTTTATCAAGACATCAATCAAGCAAAGCTTTTTGGTCGTGTGCGAATAGAGGATAAGGTAGATCCAATTACTACCAAAAGCACCTATGCTGAATACGACGGCAACACCAAAATTGCCAAATTGAGAAATAAGGTCGTGTTCACAAATCAAGAGACCACGCTCTACACTGACTACCTAGATTATAACCGGGAGCTCAATACTGCAACTTATTTTAATCGTGGAAAAGTGGTGGACTCAACCAATGTTCTCACCAGTGAGCGAGGACTTTATGAGATCAATTTGGAGAAAATCACTTTTCAGAAAAATGTGGAGTTGGTCAATCCGGATTATACTTTGAAAACCAATAATCTTATTTATCTCACCATTCCAAAAACTGCCGAAACAACTGGGCTTACCAATATCATTTCCACTGAAGGGTACACCTTAGACGCGCAGAAAGGAAGCTGGTACAATACCCAAGCAAAGCAGTTTAGATTTTTTGATGGGATTGTTGAAAATGAGGAGACGCGAGTCAAGGCGGAGGAACTTTATTACGAAGAAACCACCGGCTATTACGAGGGGAAAGAGGATGTCCGGGTTCTGAATAAAGAGCGCAATGTGGAGGTTTTTGGTGATGTGGGGCAGTATTGGGAAGATAGAAAATATAGTTTGGTCCATGGAAAAGCCTTGGTGAGAAGGTACTTTGAAAAGGATACCCTTTTTATGATTGCCGATACACTTATTTCTCAAGATAGCGAGGCTGATACTGCTAAGTATCTACAAGCATTTCATTCAATTAAGCTTGTCAAGGCAGGTCTTGGAGGAATAGCGGATTCCCTATTTTATAATTACTCTGATTCCTCCATTCATTTGTTTCAAGACCCCGTTTTATGGAATGAGAAAAGTCAGATTGTAGCGGATAGCATGGTTTTTTACATAGCAAATGAGACCTTAGATCATGTCTTGATGAAAAACAAAGCCTTCGCAATTTTGACGGACACCTTGTTGAACTACAACCAAATGAAAGGTCGAAAAATGACCGCCTATTTTGCAGATGGGAAGATCAGTCGACTCGATATTGATGGGAATGGAGAGTCTCTTTACTTTGCTTTGGAGGGGGACACCTTAACCCAAGGGATCAATCGGATTCTAAGTGCCACGATCAAACTTGACTTTATAAATGGTTCTGTAACTCGAGCAAAATTTGAGATTCGACCAGACGGAAAGTTTTTGCCCGTCCAAAACTTGACGGAGGAAGTTTCTCAATTGGACGGATTTTCGTGGAGAATAGAAGAGAAACCCACCATGAAGACCATTTCGGAATGGAGGGCAGTTCAAGAAATTGACCTGAATGCGAAAAATTTGTTCAACGAACCTATTCTAGAAATTATCCTTCCCACGGAGGAAGAAATTCAAAAAGAGGTCATGAAAAGGTCGATGAAGCCTGAAAAAAGGCCGGTCGTCAAAACGCTAAAAACAGATTTAAAAAACGAACAGTAGGCAATTCATTTTTTTCCGAAAAGGTTAACATGAATTAACCGGATTTTTTTACTTAAAAATGACCGAAACGGTAAATTTGTCCGTATATTTTATTCCGAAGGAAAAAATCTCGGCATATCGAAAAAACTTCTACATGAATCTTTTCTCAAAAATACTGATTGGGCTGATGCTAATGCTTCCGGTAATTGCCGGTGCGCAGCAGGTTCGGGTATTAAGTGAGACGGTAGATTTTCAAGGTGAGATTGGATCAAATCAGCGTAAGACGGTCATTCTTCAAAATGAATCCAATCAGCCTAAAGTTTTTTTGTTGAAAGCGCTACGAGGAAATGTAGGTTCTTCTCAGAAAGTGAAAATTTGTTTGGGTGAACAATGTTTTGACCCTAAAAAAGACCTCGCCAAAATTTTGATTGAGCTCGACCCCTGGCAGATTTACACTGATTTGTATTTGGAGTTTGAGATGGGAATTGTCGAAACCCGAGGAAGTTTTGAACTTTTGTTTTCCAGCCCTCAAAATATCAGGGAAAATTTTGTCGTTGAAGCTCGATATGAGGTCAAATCAGATCGGGTAGCCGATTTTCAACATAAGGATATCGCTCTAAGTGAAATTTATCCAAATCCCAGTAACCGGATTGCACAGTTGGATTATGAGTTAATTAATCCAAAAGCGAAAGCTAAAATTGCCATTAATAGCTTTATTGGTAATCCAGTTGCAGAATATGAATTAGATCCAAGTAGATCCTCATTGGTTATCAATGTGTCGGATTTTCAGCCTGGGGTTTATTTCTACACGCTTTTTGTCGACAATAAAAATGTTGTCACCAAAAAGCTTCAGGTCAAAAAGTAGTCGCCTGTTTCCCTTTCCGTTAACCTTTTGAATCAGAATAATTATCCCGTATATTTGCGGTCTTGAAAATGTACATGCGCGCCAATTTCTTCATTTCCTTTGCTTTACTTCTTTTGATTTCATCCTGTGGTCCTTTTGCCAAACTGGAAAAAAGTACCAATTGGGAGGAGCTTTACAATGGGGCTAACAAGTATTACCAAGAAGGAGAATATGGAAAAGCCATCATTTTGTATGAAAAGGTTTTGCCGATCATTAAGGGTTCTGAGAAGGCTGAACTAGCAGAGTATAATTATGCTAACTGCCATTTCAAAACCAAGAGATACATCGAGGCGGCTGGCTATTTCAATACATTTTACAGAACCTACAGCAGAAGTCCATTGGCTGAAGAGGCATTGTTTATGAATGCATATTCACTCTACTTGGATGCTCCAGATTACAACCTAGATCAAAAAAGCAGTCAAGAAGCAGTCACTGCGATTCAGCAGTTTATTACGCGCTTCCCATCCTCGGCTAGCTACGAGCGAGCTTTGGAAATGCTGAAAGATTTGGAGGGTAGATTTGAACAAAAGGCATTTGCTGAGGCAGAAATGTACTATCGATTGAAAGATGGTCTTTTCCCTGGGGACTTCTACCGAGCTTGCATTATCAATTTCCAGAATTTTGCCAAGGATTATCCAGAAAGCAAGCATAATGAGGAATTGGCATATAAGCTTGTGGAAGTAGGATACGGCTACGCAAAGAATAGTGCTTTTGATAAGAAAGAGGAACGCTTAAATGATGCGCTTAAATTTGCATCTACGTTTTACAGAAAATATCCAAATAGTGCTTTTATCGCGGAAGTGAAAAAATTTGAGGATGAAACCAAAGAGGAATTGGATTCTCATCTCAAACTCAAAAAACAAACTGCGGAAAATCAGACCACCGCTGAAAAAAACGAGTCTGAAAATTAATCTCGAAAAACATAACTATCTTCTATATGGCAGTCAATCCATCCATCGTTACCCGTGACTTAGATAAGATTTCCGAAACAACCGGTAATGTCTATGAGTCCATCCATATCGTGGGACAGCGAGCAAAACAAATCTCTTCAAACTTGAAAGAAGAGCTTAATAACAAGCTTTCTGAGTTTGCTTCATCCGTGGACAATTTGGAAGAAGTATTTGAAAACAAGGAGCAAATTGAAATCTCCAAGTTTTACGAGCGTATGCCAAAACCTTCTACTCTTGCAATGGAAGAGTTTATTGAAGGAAAGGTGTATCACAGATACCCTGACCAAGAGGAAGGAGAATAAGAGTTCATGAGTCTTTCAGGCAAGCGGATACTTTTAGGAGTAACAGGTAGCATTGCTGCCTACAAGTCTGCTTTGCTTGTACGATTATTAATTAAAGCTGGAGCAGAAGTACAAGTAATCATGAGTACTTCTGCTCTTGATTTTATTACCCCTCTCACTTTAGCAACCCTGTCCAAACGGCCAGTGCTATCTCAGTTTTGGGAGAAGGAAACTGGTGAATGGTCCAATCATGTAGAACTCGGGCTTTGGGCTGATCTTTTTGTAATTGCTCCTTTGAGTGCCAATACCTTGGGTAAAATGGCGAATGGCATTTGCGATAACTTACTTTTAGCTACCTATCTATCCGCCCGGTGCCCTGTGATGGTTTGCCCTGCGATGGATTTGGATATGTATCAACATCCGGCCGTAAAAACTAATTTGAATCGTTTGATTTCGTTTGGGAATAGCGTGCTAGAAGCCACTTCTGGTGAACTTGCAAGCGGCTTGGTAGGACAAGGTAGAATGGCTGAACCGCAAAGCATTTGCCAAGAAATTGAATTTTTTTTCAACAGAAAGAAGGATTTTCTTGGTAAAAGAGTCCTGATCACTTTAGGGCCAACGCAAGAAAATATTGACCCCGTCCGGTTTATAAGTAATCATTCAAGCGGGAAAATGGGTTTTGAAATTGCGAAGGCATTTCAACATGCAGGAGCAATTGTATCTGTAGTAGCTGGACCTGTACACCTTGATCTTTCCCAATTCACAACGCATCGGGTTACTTCTGCCAACGAAATGTTTGAAGTAGCAAATCGCCTTCATAGCGAACAAGATATCTGTGTTTTTGCAGCCGCTGTAGCGGATTATGCCCCTTCCGAAATTGCAAAAGAGAAAATAAAGAAATTGGATTCTGAGGCCGTAATTCACCTGAAGAAGAATCCTGATATTGCCCTAGAACTAGGGCGAAAAAAGAAACCGAACCAGCTACATATCGGGTTTGCCTTAGAAACTGAGCAAGAAGAAAGGTATGCCTTGGAAAAGCTCCATAAGAAAAACTTAGACTGGATCGTTTTAAATTCAGCTAGAGATGAAGGGGCGGGATTTAAGGTAGATACCAATAAAGTGAGTATTTTCCATTCTTCTGGGAGGGTGACCCATTCGGCTGTTATTCCAAAATCCGAGGTTGCTCAATTGATCCTAAATGAGATCAAACTCGGATAATCAGGCTTCCTTAATCCAGAATTTTTCTATTTTTAGCATCCTTGAAATCTTAATCAGTTGATGATAAATTGATTTCTAAAACCTCAGTCTAATTTGAACATATGAAGTTATTCCTTGCGTTGGGTATTACGATTTTGATTTCCATTTCGGGATTTGCGCAGGAATTGAATTTCAAAGTCATTATCAACAGTGACCGTTCTCGAATTCAGAATACAGATGTTTTCAATCAAATGAAGGCAAGCTTTGAGCAGTTTTTGAATGGAAGATCCTGGACTAATGACGAATATCGACCCGAGGAGCGGATCAAGGGGAATATGCTGATTACGATCAATGACGTGCCCCAGATCGGAGTTTATAATGCCACGGTTCAAGTTCAGGTAGTACGGCCCGTTTATGGGACTAATTACGAGTCCTTGGTTTTTAATTTTGCTGACCGGAACTGGAATTTTGAATATATCGAGTCTCAGCCACTGGAATTCAACCGATTTACTTTTCTGAATAACATCAGTTCATTATTGGCTTTTTATGCCAATATCGCTCTAGGAATCGATTATGATACCTTTTCGAGCAAAGGGGGAAATCCTTTTTTTGAAGTGGCGAATGACATCGTAAATAATGCTCAGCAGTCCGGTCGACCGGGATGGGTTCAGAATCCCAATGATCGGAGAAGTAGATTTTGGCTGATCAATGATATCTACATTTCCTCTGTCTATGCTCCCATCCGAGAGGCATATTACTTGTATCATAGACAAGGAATGGATCTTTTGCTTTCGGATCCCGATACGGCCTACTCCAATATTTTAGAGGCAATTCGGTTAGTAGCAGGTGCGAATAAAGTGCAGCCAAATGGCATTCTTACCATTAGCTTTATGGATGCAAAGGGTGAGGAAATCTCGCAAGTGTTGAAAAATGCGCCTTTTGAATTGCGAGATGAGGCGGTCAAACTTTTGCTCGAAGTTGATCCGAATAATGCCAGAAAGTATAATGAGCTTTTGAGAAGCTAAGTCGGAATTTTTTAGCTTTGCCACAAGCTTTTTCTGCCATGCTCAAATCACTGACTATTTCCAATTACGCTTTAATTGATCAACTGAACCTTGTTCCGAGTGAGGGATTAAGTATGATCACCGGTGAGACAGGAGCGGGGAAATCAATCATGCTGGGTGCTGTTGGACTGTTGTTAGGAAACCGAGCAGAAACGAAAGTGCTGTTGGACGAGGATAAAAAATGTGTCGTAGAAGGCGTTTTTGAAGTTTCTGATTATGGGCTTCAAGAATTTTTTGCAGAAAACGAATTAGACTACGAGCAACAATGCATCATTCGTCGCGAGATTAGCCCGGGGGGGAAATCACGTTCTTTCGTGAATGACACTCCGGTGTTGTTGGATGTTCTGAAACAACTTGGAGTAAAGTTGATGGACGTTCATTCCCAACACGACACCTTATTATTGGGTGACGGAGTTTTTCAACTTGGTTTAGTGGATGCTTTTGCACGCACTCAAGCCGACCTTAAAGCCTATCAGGATGCATTCAAGGCTTATAAAAGAGCAAAAAAATCTTGGGAGGAATTAAAGCAGAAAGCCTCAGAATTACAGAAGGAGTCAGATTTCAATCAATATTTATTGGAGGAGCTCAGTGCGTTAATTCTCGTGGAGGGGGAGCAGGCTGAGTTGGAGTCCCACCAGGAAGTGCTAGAAAATGCCGAGGAAATCAAGTTAAAGATCAATGAGATCCTTTCCATTTTTCAGGATGAGCAATTTGGAGCCAATAATGCTTTGGGGCAGGCCCAGCAGATTTTTGGCAGTTTGGAGCGTCTAGCTCATAAATTTTCGGGATTAAGGGAGCGCTTTCAGTCGGTATTTATTGAATTAAAAGATATCCAGGATACCTTATCGGATGAGGAGAGTAAAGTGGAGGTGGATTTCGGTAAGCTGGAGGAAATTCGGATTCGTTTATCCAAGATTTACCAATTGCAAAAAAAGCATGGAGTAAATACGGTTGAAGACCTGATGCAAATAGAAAAGGAACTTGCAGAGAAGGTGTTCCTCGTTCAGAACTTAGATGAACAGTTGGGATTATCGGAAAAAGAGTTTTTGGCATCAGAATCCAAAATGATGGCAGCAGGAAAGAAATTGAGCGCTGCTAGAAAGTCTTGCTTTGAACTGTTCGAGAAATCATTGGAAGACCTTATCAAGGGATTGGGTATGGAAAATGCCAAAATTAGAATTGAATCCAGAGAAGTAAAACCATCCGAATCGGGAATTGATGAGGTGGACTTTCTTTTCTCTGCGAACAAAGGCAGTCAGCCCCAAGCACTCAAAAAAGTAGCTTCAGGCGGTGAATTTTCAAGACTACTCTTTGCGATTAAATACCTGATGGCCGATAAAATGGCTTTGCCTACGCTTATTTTTGATGAAATCGATACGGGGATTTCTGGGGAAGTGGCCCTCCAAATGGTAACAATGATGCGAGAGATTTCAAAAAATCACCAGGTTATCTGCATTACTCATTTACCTCAGGTAGCGGCAAAAGGAGAAAAGCACTTCTTTGTGTTTAAAGATCATTCTTCCGAAAAAACGATCAGTAAGATCAAACAACTCTCTCTAGATGAGCGAGCAGAAGAACTTGCAAAAATGATTGCAGGAGCCAATCCTTCTGCCTCAGCATTGGCGAGTGCGTGGGAGCTTTTGAAGGGTTGACCGATTCCTGCCAAATTTTGTCTATTTTTACCGGAATTTTAGAAAACAATCTCGTTGCTATATGCCAGAAAATTTGCTTAAAGGAAAGGTAGGGATCATCACCGGAGCTTTGGACGAAAACTCTATCGCTTGGAAAACTGCCCTGAAAGTTAAAGAACAGGGTGGTCGATTTGTACTGACCAATGCTCCCATTGCCATGCGAATGGGTGCAATCAAAGAATTAGCGGAAGAATGTAATACCATTGTTATTCCAGCTGATGCCACAGTGGTTGAGGATATTGAAAAACTATATGCTGAAGCGAAAGAATTTCTAGGCGGGAATTTTGATTTCCTTTTGCATTCCATCGGCATGTCTCCAAACATTAGAAAAGGAAGATCTTATGGTGATTTGAACTACGAATGGGCCATGAAATCCTATGATGTTTCGGCGATTTCATTTCATAAAATGATGCATGTCGCTGAAAAGATGGATATCATGAATGAATGGGCTTCCATCATTGGACTTTCATACATTGCTGCCCAGCGGGTATATCCATTTTATACCGATATGGCTGATGCAAAAGCTTTGTTGGAAAGTATTGCCAGAGGCTATGGATATCGTTTTGGAAAATTGAAGAAAGTTCGAGTTAATACCATTTCTCAATCTCCAACCAAAACCACGGCAGGTACTGGTATCGGAGGATTTGATTCATTCTTCAATTTTGCCGAGGCACTTTCTCCGCTAGGAAATGCTTCTGCGGAATCTTGTGCCGATTACATTGTTACCATGTTCTCTGATTTGACTAGAATGGTGACTATGCAAAACCTTTTCCACGATGGAGGATATTCATTTACCGGAATATCTGAGGAGATCATGGAGCAATTCAAAGATTTATAAGCAGGTAAAAACCCTGAATTAATAGAGACCCTGGCAAATCTTTGTCAGGGTTTTTTATTGCAGGTTTATAGAAATGGAAGGCGTTTAAGGGAGAGAAATACTTCAAATGCGCTGCGGGTCATCAAATAATGGTTTTTTGATTGATACATTTCCTATAACTTATTCACCAATAGAAACCACCAGTCTTATGCTAAAAAAACTTTCAACCTTGTTAGTCCTCGCTGTTGTTACAACGATGACTGCATTTTCCCAAATCATGCCCTCGCCAGACCGGAACGAAGGTGAGGGGCCTTATGATCGCCTAATTCTAAGAGGTGTGACCCTTATCGATGGAACCGGTGCGCCTCCAATTGGACCAGTAGATATTGTAGTCGAAAAAAATAGAATTGCTCAGATTCAGGTGGTTGGGTATCCAGGTCTTCCCATCAATGAAAATAGAAGACCCAAGGCGGATGAAAATACAAAAGTATATGATCTGGAAGGGCATTATTTGCTTCCTGGGCTTATTGATATGCATGCGCATATAGGAGGGAGTGGTCAAGGTACGCCGGCTGAGTATGTATTTAAACTTTGGATGGCTCACGGTATTACCACAATCAGAGACCCATCTGCAGGAAACGGCTTGAATTGGGTATTGGATCACAAGAAAAAGTCACTTGCCAATCAAATTACCGCACCCCGAATTTTAGCATATACCGCTTTCGGAATGGGGGCCAAAGAAGCAATTATCAATGCAGAACAAGCCAAAGCTTGGGTCAATGACAATAAGGCAAAGGGAGCCGACGGAATTAAATTTTTTGGTGCCAATCCTGAAGTGATGCAAGCTGCGATTTCAGAAAATAAGCGTATTGGTCTTCGATCAGCCATGCATCATCAGCAAATGGATGTAGCAAGATGGAATGTGCTCAATTCGGCCCGTGCAGGACTTACCTCTATGGAACATTGGTATGGTCTTCCTGAAGCTCTTTTCCAAGATCGAACCATTCAAGATTTTAGATTGGATTACAATTACCAAAATGAGCAACATCGCTTTGGAGAAGCCGGGAAACTATGGAAGCAAGCTGCACCTCCATATTCTGAGCACTGGAATAAAGTGATGACTGAATTATTGGAGTTGGATTTTACCCTAGATCCCACATTCAATATTTATGAAGCGAATCGGGATTTGATGCGAGCTAGAACTCAGGAATGGCATGAGGTCTACACACTTCCTTCATTGTGGCGATTTTATGCACCAAGTAGACAATCTCACGGGTCGTATTGGTTTGATTGGACGACAGAAGAAGAGGTTCAGTGGAAAGAGAACTACAGACTTTGGATGACTTTCGTGAATGAATACAAAAATCGTGGAGGTCGGGTGACGGCAGGTTCCGATTCTGGATTCATTTACCAGTTGTATGGATTTGCTTATATCCGAGAGTTAGAGCTCCTAAGAGAAGCAGGATTTCATCCATTGGAGGTGATTCGAAGTGCTACCTTGTATGGAGCTCAGGCACTAGGAATGGAAAAAGAAATCGGATCCGTAGAGGTTGGAAAATTGGCTGATTTTCTAATTCTTGAAGAAAATCCTCTTCAGAATCTAAAGGTTCTTTACGGAACAGGGACCATTCGAATCAATGAAAACAATGAGCCTGTTCGAGTAGGTGGTGTAAAATACACCGTGAAAGACGGAATTGTGTACGATGCTAAAAAGATGCTCGATGATGTAAAAACCATCGTAGATCAGCATAAGGCAAGAGAAAATGCAAGACTTACCCAGCCTGGCTTGGATTGGTAAACTGTCAGCTTTGAAACAATCCTGAAGGGTGGAGAAGATTATTCTCCATCCTTTTTATTTGGCCTATTCCTGATACTAGGCCTTTTTAGTTATCAGAAATTGGTGATCATAGGTTAAGGATTGGATCGGATTTATTTTTAACTTGAAGCTAAACCCAAATAAAAATGCCTCACATTCAAGCTAATGGTGTCTCTTTATTCTATACAAAATTAGGACAAGGTTCAGAGACAATCGTTTTTTCCCACGGACTTCTTTGGAGCCATAAAATGTTTTCCGCACAGCTGGAAGTCTTGTCCAAATCTTATCGGGTCATTGCCTATGATCATCGAGGACAAGGGCAAAGTGAGGTAAAAGCACCTTTTGATATGGATACGGTAGCGGAGGATGCTGCTGCTTTAATTGAAACTCTTGGCTTAGGAAAGGTTCATTTTGCAGGTCTTTCGATGGGGGGATTTGTTGGGATGCGTCTTGCTGCAAGGAGACCAGACTTAATCAAATCTCTGATCCTTTTGGAAACCTCTGCGAATGCCGAACCTGTGGAAAATCTTCCCAAATACAAGACCTTAAATGGGATAGTAAAATGGCTAGGGGTAATTGGACCTGTGGCTTCAAAGGTTATGCCTATCATGTTTGCCGCATCTTGGCTTGCCAATGCTGAAAATTCGGCTCAAGTTTCTTTTTGGAAAAATGAGCTTAAAAAGAATAAGAAAAGTATCACTGGGCCTGTTGAGGGAGTGATCTTCAGGAAAGGCGTGGAGGATGAATTAGGGAAGATTCAATGCCCGACGATGATTATGGTTGGAGATGAAGATGTGGCCACCAAACCCGAAAAAGCAAAATTTATCCAAATGGGAGTCGCAAATGCGGTATTACATCGGATCCCTGGTGCAGGTCATAGCAGTTGCATCGAAAAGCCAGCGATAGTCAATCAGCTTATCTTAGATTGGTTAAAAGAACAAGCATAAAAAAAGCTCCTTTTGGAGCTTTTTAAGTTTAGTTTGGTTGAAATACCCTTACATAATCCACAATCATATGTTGTGGAAAAGTGGTGGTCCCATCAGGTGATCCCGGCCAATTTCCCCCTACAGCTACGTTGAAAATAAAGAAGAAACTCTTTCTAAATTCATCAAGCTCTGCTGGTGTCGTATCAATGACATGGTATTGCTTATTGTCAATTAGCCATTTGATTGATTTATCATCCCAAATAATTGAGTAGACATGGAATTGGTCTGCCAATGTTCCTGAGCTAAGCTTGTAATTGCCGCTATACTGTGCATGTGCCCCGGCATTTTGCCAGTGTACTGTACCATGAACGGTATTTTCACGGTTATTTCCACCTACCATTTCCATGATGTCGATTTCTCCACAAGCCGGCCATCCCACTGTGCTAAAGTTTGATCCTAGCATCCAAAGTGCAGGCCAAAGTCCTTGTCCTTTTGGGAGGACTGCTCGTATATCAATACGACCATATCGGAACTGCTTTTTGTCTTTGGTAATGATTCGAGAAGAAGTGTATTCTTTTCCTCCAAAAGCTTCTTTTTTAGCGGTAATTACCAAATGACCGTTTTGGATACTCGTGTTCTGGGATCTGTAAAATTGTAGTTCGTTATTTCCCCATCCATTTTGGCCATTGCCAGTTTCATGAGTCCAGTTTGCTAAATCCAAGCTGTTGCCGTCGAAATCATCCTCCCAAACCAAGGTCATACCGTCATAGGTACTTGGTGAAGTAGCTCCACCGCTTGGAATGTTGACGGTAACAGTGTCGGGATTTGGATTCGGGTTATTGCCTTCATCAGGCACACAAGCACCTAATCCAGTGACTAGTATCAGGCCTAAAAAATTCATCCAATATTTCATTGTTTTTGTAAAATGATCCCCGAAGCTATGCTTCGGGGATTAGTTTGTTATTCGGAAATTAATTTAAAAGTCCACCATACACCGGTGCCAGTTTCAATGTGTAAAGTCATTCGTTTCACATTGTTGGTTACCGTAAGGCTTTCCACGGTGTAAGTTACGTCATTTGGTACTGCAACGTTTGGTAATTCTCCTGCATTCACTGCTTTTGGAAGTGCAACATGAGCTCCTTGACCAATTAGCTTCAAGGTATTTCCATCAAATTGGTAGGTATATGATCCAGAACCGTCATGTGGTGCTTTTGGAGCTCCGCAGCCGTCTGCACCAACACCTTGCCATGCCTCAAGCCAAGTTTGATCTCCCATGTCGATAGAGAAAGTGCCATCTTCACCGAAGGTATACACATCGTCAAAGAAGCAAGCGCGAGTTGCAACATCTGCTGTTTTGTTAAACCACCATTCTGAGCTACCTGCAGAAGGTCCTACTGAAAGTGCACCTTCCACCGGTTCCATTTTCCAGTTTCCAACAATAGGAGCAGCCTCTGCAGCACCTGAAATTAGTTTAAAATCCCACCATACTCCAGAGCCAGCTTGGATTCTCAAGGTCATTTTTCTTACGTCGCCTTCTTGAGATTGCTCTGCAATAGTGTATGCGATTTGATTTGCAACAGCAGCGCCATTGGAAATTTCTCCAGCATTGTTCACTTTAGCCAATCCCACATGAGCTCCTTGACCAATCAAAGTCAAAGTAGTGCTTGTGTAGGTATAAGTGTAACTTCCTGAGCCATCAAAAGGAGCTACTGGTGCACCACATCCATCTGCAGCTACTCCTTGCCAAGTTTCCAACCAAGTCAATGGACCCATGTCGATAGAGAAAGAGCCATCCAAATTGAACGTGTAGGTGTCATCAAAGAAGCAAGCTCTAGCGGCTACATCGCCAGCTGAGTTTTGCCACCATTCTGAGCTTCCAGGATTAGGGCCCACTTTCATTGCGCCAGCAACTGGCTCCATGGTCCAAACTCCAGTGATATCGAATGCCGGACGAGCACTAGCAACAGTAAAGCTGATATTTTCGGTGCTTTCGTTACCATTTGTATCTGTAGCACGGATGTCAAGGTTGTAGTCGCCTGGGTCAAATCCGCCAGCTACTTCAATCGTGATTTTTTGATCTTCTCCAGAAAGATCCTGAGATCCTGATGAAACTGGAGCACCTCCTTTAGTAATGGAGTACGAGAAAGTGGCCAATGAGCTAATTGCTCCATTGTCACGTCCGTCTGAAAGAGTCACTTCAATTTTGAAGTTTTGTCCTTCAGTGAGGCCGCTTGTAATTGCGCCTAGTGTTATTTTAGGTGGAGTATCCACCACTGGAACATCCGTAAATCCATTGTCGCAAGCCCAGAAGAGCACGATCATGGAGAAAAGAGCAGAAAGTTGTAGAAATGCCTTTTTCATGGGTTTAGTGTTTTTTTGAACCAATTTCCTTGTAATCGGTTTTATTCCCAAAAATCTCCCTGCTACAACTATTCATCAAGCTTGAAAAAACAATACATCAAAATTTCATCATTTCGATTAAAATGTTTGTTTTACGGTAATTAAGCAGGGTTTGAGCAATTTCGTTATTTCACAAGGTCTGGGATTACAGGACTGAATGGCAAAGTCAGAAACAAATAATAAGCGGATTATTGAAGGGCTCTTAGGAGTAGTTTTCCTGATGGTGATTTCATCGTCTGCATTAGCCCAAAAGACCATTTCTGACTTTCAAGGTCTACCCTTTATATCCAATTATGAAGCTTCCGAATACCAAGCAGGGATTCAAAACTGGGATATTGTTCAAGATGATTTGGATAGAATTTACGTGGCCAATAACCTTGGGCTTTTGGAGTTTGATGGAAAAGCTTGGCGAAGATATGGATTGAATAATACTAAGGTACGGTCTGCCCTTTGGCATAAAGATGGAAGAATCTATGTCGGAAGTCAGGCTGATTTTGGATTCTTGGAAAGTGACTCCTTCGGGAAGCTTTCCTATGTATCCTTAGCCGATAGTCTACCTTCGGAGCTCAGGAACTTTGATGAGGCTTGGAAAATTTTCGCTCAAAATGATCACGTTTATTTTTGCACGTTTGAACGAATTTACAGCTATGATGGTGAGCGGCTAAAAGCGCTAGATTTTGGAAAACGACTTGATATTTCATTTCAAGTCAATCAACAAATTCTTACGCAAGTTGCAGGAGAAGGTCTTTTTCGAATTGTAAATGATGGATTTGAACCGGTCTTAGGAGGGGAGTTTTTCAAGGATAAACGGATATCTAATATTCTTCCATTCAATCGAGATGAATGGTTAATTACCACTTTTTCGCATGGGATTTTTCGGTATAACGGAAAGATCTCTGAGTTTGAAATGGATCGGAGTTTCTGGAAAAATGAGTATCTCATCAATTACAGTGTTCGATTAAAAAATGGAAATATTGCCTTAGGTACTCAAAATTCTGGGCTTTTTGTCATCAATGAAAAAGGGGAATTGCTCCATCATTTGGATAAGAACTCTGGTCTGATGGATTTGACCATCAATTATATTTTTGAAGACAGCCAAAAAAGCCTTTGGCTTGCCATGAATAACGGGCTCGCTCGAGTGGATTTATTAAGTCCATTTACCTTGGTTGATGATCGAATGGATCTCGCGGGCTCTGGCTATGCCGCACTAAAAAAGGGTGAGGTAGTTTACCTAGGAACTAACAATGGGCTTTTTATTTGGCAAAATGGGAAGATAGAATTTGTCTCTGGAACCGAGGGACAAGTCTATGGGATCCAAGATATCGAGGGATTAGTAGTTCTTAATCATCACAATGGCACCTTTATTATTCAAGGCAATCGTTCAATTTCTGTCTCAGAAAAGCAAGGTTCTTGGATCTTAAAAAAGATTCCCAATCATCCCAATTTGTACATTCAGGGGAGTTACACCGGGCTGAGTCTGGTGGAATTAAAAAATGGTCAGCTTCAATTTATTCGGGAAATTCCGGGATTTGATGAATCATCCCGGGTTATGGAATTTGATGGGGAAACCCTCTGGGTAGCTCATGGCTACAAAGGCGTTTTTCGGATTAGATTTAATTCTGATTTTTCAGAAGTGATCGAAAGCAAGCTATATAACAGTGCTCAAGGTTTTCCTAATGATGTCTTGATCAATGTCTATCAAGTTGCCAATCGGTTGATTTTTACAGCAAATGGGGGCTTTTATACGTATGATGCGGAAAAGGATTTTTTCTTTCCCTATGATGAGTTTAATGACCTTTTTCGCTATGGGACAGTTATTGCCGATTTGGAAGCGGATGAATTGGGTAACATTTATTTCATAGAACAGTCACAATTAGGGGTTATCAAGCTGATGAATAATAACCAAAGAGAGCTCCAAACGAAATCCTTCAATAAGATCAAGCGATTTTGGAATGATGATTTGGCAAATGTGATTGTCTTGGATCATCAAGAAATACTCATTGGAGGAAAGCAAGGTTTTGTGCTTTATTCACCGCAGATGGATCTGGTCCAGACAGATTTACCTAAAGTGTTTTTTAGAGAAATAACCAATCAAGGAATTCAATCCCAAGTGATTTTTTCAGGACATAAATGGGGAGGTGCTGGAGATGATCAACCCAAGTTTGATTTCGCACAGAATTCATTTCTATTCGAATTTGCTTCTCCTCACTATGAAAGTGATGGGCAAATTGAGTATCAAGTCATGCTCGAAAACTACGATGAGGATTGGTCGCCTTGGAGCTCCGAATACAGAAAGGAGTATACCAATCTTCGAGAGGGAGAGTATGTTTTTAAAGTGAGAGCCAAGAATGTTTTTGATCAAGTTTCGGAACCAATTACTTATGCATTTAAAGTAAGACCTCCGATTTATAGGTCTCTTGCGGCCTATACCTTGTACACGATCCTGGTAGGTGTGCTTTTATTCATGGGATTTAGACTTCTCGACAAGCGCCACCAGAAACAGACTCAAGCCTTAGAACTTGAAAAAAATAAAGCGCTGAAGCGAAAAGATGATGAAATGGAAACGCTCGCTCAGCAATCGGCAGCTGAGATCATGAGTTTGAAAAACGCAAAGCTTCAAGCTGAAATTGATTTTAAAAATCAAGAGCTCACCTCTTCAGCGATGCACTTAATTCAAAAGAACAAATTGCTTCAAACGATCAAAAACTCATTGAGCAATTTGGCGACAGATGAAAAGAATAAGATGCTCAGCCAACAACTCAACCGGCTGATCAAGTCCATTGATAAAGACTTGGAAGGAGGAGAGGAGTGGAGTCAATTTGCTGAAAACTTCGATCAGGTTCATGGTAATTTCATTACCCGACTCAAAGAACGCTTTCCTGATCTCACCCCTCAGGAAATTAAATTCAGTGCGTATATCAGGATGAATCTGAATACGAAGGAAATCGCAAACCTTTTGGGGATTTCCGTCCGTGGGGTCGAAATCGGTCGGTATCGAGTTCGAAAGAAACTCGGACTATCAAGACAAGACAATCTCAGCGACTTTTTATTGCGGTTTTAGTGGGAATCTTTTAAGCTCCAAATTGGATCATTAAGCATAGAAGATCGATTTCCTGATTATTGATTTAACAGCCGTCTATAAGGACTTGATCTCCGAACTGTCCTCCAAATCCTGAAAAAAATGAGAAAAATTTTGGAAGCTTCGAAACCTTTTCTCAATTTTACATGTATATACATTAAATTCACTTGTAATTAAAATGGGAAAGATTGAAGATGCGATTCAGCAAAAGGAATTTAAAGATCCCTACAATAAGGCGGTCGTCAATTTGCTTTTTACGCATAGCTATTTGGTGACCTCTCAAAATACGCTCTTCAAACCGCATGATATTTCTCCTGAGCAATACAATGTCCTTCGGATTTTGAGGGGGCAAAACGGGGTTCCAACTACCGTGTCTTCTATTCAAGACCGAATGCTCAATAAAATGTCTAATGCTTCTCGGCTGGTGGAAAAGTTGAAAATGAAGGATTTGGTCAAGCGTGAAGAATGTCCGGCTGATCGTCGGCAAGTAGATGTGTTAATCACCGAAAAAGGCCTGAATTTGCTTTCCTTACTCGAAAATCAAGTGGAAGAAGCCAATCGAAATTTTGTCAAACTGACCCTTGAGGAAGCCAATCAGTTAAACGATTTGTTGGATAAACTGCGAGGTTAAAAAAATTTGATTCTATAAATGTCTATACATATAATGTAATTACTTCAAATAAAAATTATTCACTTAAACAAAAAAAAACTATGAGTACTATCAAATGGATTATTGACCCAACTCACTCTGAGGTATCTTTCAAAGTAAAGCACTTGGTGATTTCTACTGTCACTGGTTATTTCAAAAAATTCGAAGGTGCAGCTGAGGTTTCATCTGAGGATTTTGACGGGGCTACTGTGGGATTTACTGCAGATATAGACAGCATCGATACCAACCAATCTGATCGTGACAATCACTTAAAATCAGCGGATTTCTTTGATGCAGCGAATCATCCAAAACTTTCATTCGAAGGAAAAATCGCCAAAAACGGGGGCGACTACAGCCTTGTGGGAAATTTGACCATGAGAGGTACTACTAAAGAAATCGAGTTGGATGTAACCTTCGGAGGTGTAGTTGCAGATCCTTATGGACAAACCAAAGCGGGTTTTGAAATTGAAGGAAAAGTCAATCGAAAGGACTTTGGTCTTTCTTGGTCTGCCATTACAGAAGCTGGTAGCGTGGTAGTCAGTGATCAGGTTCGTCTGATTCTGAGCGTTCAGCTAGTAAAGCAAGCTTAATTTGCCTTTGAGGCCTAACTAAAACCTCGGAGGTGAGTTTCACTTTCGAGGTTTTTGTTTTGGGAATATCCCATTTCAACTACCCATTTTAAAATCTGATTTAACAAACAATCCCATG
Organism: Algoriphagus sanaruensis; assembly: GCF_001593605.1. GTDB lineage: Bacteria > Bacteroidota > Bacteroidia > Cytophagales > Cyclobacteriaceae > Algoriphagus > Algoriphagus sanaruensis. Next base: position 1,300,287 of record NZ_CP012836.1, read on the forward strand.
AACTACATCACTGGAATCCACCATATCACTGCTATTGCGGGAAGTGCACAGCAAAATATCGATTTCTACACCGGTATTTTGGGTCTTCGCTTAGTGAAAAAGACCATCAATTTTGATGCGCCGGATGTCTACCATTTTTATTTTGGAGATGAGCTGGGGAGACCTGGGACGGTTTTTACCACTTTTCCTTTTACTGGTGCAAGAAAGGGTGTAAAAGGTACTGGGGAACTGACCTACACGGCCTTTTCAATTCCTAAAGATTCATTGGGATTTTGGCAAGATCGATTGAAAAAGTTTGGGATTACAGTGTCTGATATTCATACACGATTTGGGGAAAAGCTAATTCGCTTTGAAGATCATGATGGAATGGGGATCGAGTTAGTGGCCAATGATCGGGATGATCGGGCAGGTTGGCCTTATGGGCATATTCCTGCAGCGCATTCGATCAAGGGATTTTATGGTGCAACCTTGAATCTCAAAGCAAAAGAATTGACCGAGCAATTATTGACCCGACATATGAATTATAAGTTGATCGGGCAGGAAGGCGATCGATATCGTTATGGAACAGAAGGGCGTCCTGGAGATATTGTCGATATCGTGTTGGATAAAACCGGAAACAGGGGAATGCAAAGTGCGGGAACGGTGCATCATATTGCTTTTCGAACTGCGAACACCCTAACGCAGCTCGGCATCCAAGAAATTTTGATGCAAAATGGCTATCAAGTAACCGAAGTTCGAGATCGGAATTATTTCAAATCTATCTATTTCCGTGAGCCGGGAGGGGTGCTCTTTGAGATTGCAACTGACGAACCTGGATTTGCGATCGATGAAGATGAGGCGCATTTGGGAGAATTATTGAAGCTTCCCGAATGGGCTGAGCCAAGCCGAAAACGAATTGAGGCAGCCTTGACTCCAGTAACCTTAAATCTTGAAAAATATGCCTGAAATAAAGAAAAAAGGCCTTTCTCTTGAAAAAGCCAAGAAAGCGGTGATCATGATTCATGGCCGAGGTGCTACCGCTGATAGTATTTTATCCTTGAGTTCTTACGTGAATTTGACCGATTGTGCAATTCTAGCTCCCCAAGCAAACGGAAGCACTTGGTATCCGTTTGGGTTTATGGCCTCAGATAAAGGAAACTTTGAGTCGCTAGAATCGTCTTTAAACCAAATCCGTGAAGTTTTTGAGGAGATAATTCAAGCTGGGATTCCTTCAGAACAAATCTTTCTGGTTGGATTTTCTCAAGGCGCTTGTTTGAGCTTGGAGTTTGCTGCTCGCGACGCGCAGAAGTTGGGCGGAATAGTGGCCTTAACGGGTGGTTTGATTGGAGAAAAGCTCCAAGCTGAAAAATATCAAGGTTCCTTCGATGGAACCCCCGTCTTTATCGGAAGTAGTAACCGGGATTTCCATGTACCTGCTTTCCGGATCCAAGAGTCAGCGGATCTACTTCAAAAGATGGGTGCTCATGTAACAGTTCAACTGTTTGATGATCCAGATCATACGATTCGTCCCGAAGAGATTGAATGGGTCAACAAAAATATTTTCTTGTAAGGTCTATTTAGTTTTAAAGTCCCCGGCAGGTTGTCGGGGTATTTTTTTGCCTTTTTATCTCCTGCTTTAGCTTTAAAATCATCAAGTTGCCAAATGAGATTCTATGGGTTTTTGTAAAAAATTCCCGTAAAATTTTAGATGTTAGACTTCTGCCTTTTCCTACCGATTCGCTTTTACATTTTCTAATTTTTCTCTGCGCCTCTGCAGTGAGTCAATACGAATACCGGATCTGCGAGCCGTGCTCTGCATCGAGTTCGATCTGAGCAAAGACCCCGATTTCCTGCTGGAGTTCCTCTACGTGACTGATGATTCCAACCACCCGATTTTCATGGCGAAGGGCCTTAAGCGTCTCAAAAACCACTCGGAGGGAGTTTCGGTCCAGGGCTCCAAAACCTTCATCCAAGAAGAAAAAGCTCTGATCGGCTTGATTGAGTGCTTTGACTTTTTCGGCCAAGGCTAAAGCCAGACAAAGTGAAGCCTGAAAAGTCTGCCCACCAGAGAGCGTCTTTAGAAGTCGTTTTTTGCCGCCATTGAGGTAATCCACCACCCAAAATGTATTGGAATCATCGATCTCCAAACTGAGACTGTTTTTAGTCAGCTTCATAAATCGAATGTTGGCGGTATTGCAGAGTTCGCGGAGGTAAATTGAGCTGACATATTTGACAAAGCCTTTTCCATGAAACAAGCGCTCCAGTTCCTTGAGCCCTGTTTCCCGATTTTCGATGTCTTGAAATGCCCGCTGGAGCTTTTCCTTTTCAGCCAGCTTGTGTTCCAATTCCTTCAAAAATTCCAGAATTAAAATAAGCTCACCTTGGAGTTCCTTGGATTGATTAGCGAATAGTTTTGCTTGCTCCAGCTTATCTTGGAAGAGGTGCTCAGCGAATGCTAAAACCCCTTCCTCTGCCTGTAGTTCTGTAATTCGAGATCGGGTAATCGCTAATTTCTGATCAAACTGCTGGATTTCCTGCAGGACTTTTTCTGAATCCAAGGAATGAAGAAACAGCCTCAGAAGGTGCTCCTCCTCCAAAAATCCATGAACTGTTTTTAGATGTTCGAATTGTCCGGATAGGTCAGAGATTTTATCTGAATTGATTTGAACTTGCTCCCTGTAATGAGTAATGTCGGTTAGATTTTTGGTTTGTGCTGCCCGACGTTCCTGCAGGTGTTTTTGTTTTCCCAGCAACAGTTCGGCTGCCTCGGTGATATCTTTTTCCACTTTGGAAATAGTGGCAAGAATTACTGAAGCTTCCTTTTGGAAGAATGATTTGCAAAAAGTTGGGTCTTTGATTTCTTCCTGCTTGGATTGAATGCGAGAGGAAAGATCCTGTACGCCCATTTGAGCTTGCTGGACTTGCTTGTCCAATTGCTCGATTTGACTTCTGAGGTTGTTCCAGGACTTCCGCTGGGAATGGATTTCTTGTTGGATGGTTTCTTTTTGAAGATGAGATTGAGTCAATTCTGCCAGCTTGTCGGTAAGCGCAGTTTCAGAAAGAATATCCAGGTCTTTAAGTTTTTGCTGCAATTCCGATTGGAACTTTTCCAGTTTTTGGATCTCCTTAACTTTCTCCTCCAGATTTCTGCTTAGATTTTCGAGGTTGTTTTGTTCTACTTTTTCGTTCTGGATTAGCGTGAGAATTCTTTCTAGAGCGTCTTTTTCCTGATTGATCTGTAATTCCTTGGACTTGATTTGGACTTCATCTGCTTCTGCAACTAGTGGATTGGGATGATCCATTGCCCCACATAGCGGGCAGGGTTGTCCTGGAATCAAAAGGTGCGTATGGGCTTTCAATCCTTGCATCCGCAAGATCGACTCCCGTTCATTTTCCAGACTTTTGATCTTCGATTTTTGGGAAATTGTCCAAGACTCCAAACTTTCTTCATGAGCGGGGATTCGATGTTTTATTTCTGTCAGGCCAAGTTTGATTTTCTCTTTTTCTCCTTCGAAGTTCCCCTTGATTCGATTTAAGTCTTTCAATCGTTCCTCATTCGATTGAAGTTGATGTTGGATGGTTTTCAAATCACTGAGTAAGCTTGGATTTACCTCGGGGAGACCTTCGGCTTGAGTTTCCAAGGTTTGAACTCCTGACTCCACCTTCAGAAATGCTGCTTTTTTAGCCTCTAAGTCAGGAAGAAGCAGATCGATCTGATTTTGGATAGATGCCAGTTTGCCCGTCAAATCCTGAATTTCAATGACTTTTCGTAAGTCACGAATTTTGGATTCTCGGGCAGGCCGCTCCTCGTTTTTTTTGCGGAGCTCTTGTTCCTCCTGCTCCAGTTGTTCGATTTCTTTAATAAACTCCCCTTTGAATCGCTCAAAATCAATTAGGCCAACCCGGTATTTTTCCAAATCCTTTTTTCGATCTTCCAATTGGCTCCAAATCGGCCACAAATAGGTTTTGGCAGTGATATAGTCATGATGGAGTTTTCGTTGCTCCTCGATTTTGGGCTTCTTTTGCTCCAGCTCCTCAAGCAATCCCTGAAGCTCTTGAAGTTGTAGATAGGATTTTCGAGTCAATTCAAGGGCTCTGACTTCCTTTTCTGCCGCCTCCAAAGCGTTAACTGCCCGCTGGGTTTCAGCTTCTAGCTCGGATTTTTGAACACGTTTGGCCTGGAGTAGCTCTTGGGTTACTTCTTGGAGTTGGTCCAGTAAAGCTTTCAGGCGAGTTTTCTCCAGCTCGGCTTCTTTTCTCAAGGCTCCGGTTTTGGATGAAAGATCAAATCGATCCAATCCAAAAAGTTGCTGCATCATGTCAGCCCGTTCTTTGGGCGATTGATCTATAAATTCCCTGAATTTCCCCTGAGGAATGATGATCGTCTGCTTGAAGTGCTCTTTACTCATGCCGAGCACAGTTTCAGCTTTCTCCGGAATCGCCTCCCAACTGCCTTGGTTTAGCTGGTAAAAGACATGATCTGCGGTTTCGATTTTTTCAAAATCCTTTTTATTCCGCTTGGCAGAATAGCGAGCAAGGTAGGTTTGGGTATTGTTTTTTCCCGCTCGGAAAGTAAAGCTGACCGAGAGCTGATCGCTCTGCAGGTTGACCATGCTGGAGCGCTCGCCTGTGGCTGAGAGTCGTTCGGTGCTGCCATAGAGGGCGAGGAGAATGCCCTCGAGGATGGAGGATTTGCCACTGCCTACCGCTCCGAAGATTCCAAAAAGTCCGGCAGCAGTAAGCGTTTCAAACTCCACGGTTTGCCGCTCGCGGTAGGAGTAGAGTCCTTCTATTTCCAGTCGTACAGGGATCATGCGGGATCGATTTGGCTGATGATTTCTTTGAAAAGTCCGAGCAGTTGGGCGTTGGGTTCCTGCCCTTTTTCGCTTTGGTAATACATGCGGAACAGCGTCTCCATGTCTTTGCCGAGGTCATCCACATGGAGAGCAAAAGTCTCCTGTCCCCCTGTGTTTTTGAGTTGGGGGATGAGGCTGACGATGCCGTCGTGGGCTTTTAGGATCGCTTTGCGTGTCGTAGCATCGATGGATTCGTCAGCCACAAAGGTGATTTCCACAAAGCAATAGGGATGGGCTTCCAGCCAGCTGAGCGTATCGGCCAGGTTATCAAACTTGACGCGAAACAGCGGTCGGCCCTGCTTGAGACCGATGGGCAGATAGCTAACCGGCTGACCGGCTTGGGCCTCGATCAGGACGACTTTTTTCTCTTGATCGGCCTCGGAAAAGGAATAGGCCAGCGGCGAACTCGAATACACGATCGGAATCGAGTCATTCCCTACATCATGGTAGCGGTGGAGGTGGCCAAGGGCTGCGTACTGGATTTGGGATGGGATATTTCGGGTGAAAAGGGCCTGTGTTCCGCCCACGTGCAGGATGGGTCGCTCGGATTCGGGTTCAGCCTCGGGCTTTTCACCTTCTTTCATAAAAAAGAAATGGCCCAAAAAGAGGTTCAGTCCCTTTTCATCACAATGTCGATCTGCCAAGTCTTGCCACTTTGCGGAAAGCAATTTCCGAAATTCTTCTTCCCGATTTTCTTCGCCAAGGTAAGTGCGCAGGCTGACCTCATTGGCGTAAGGAGCTAAGATCACCCGAACGGGGTGCTTGGCTTGAGGTAGTTTGAGTTCTATGAATCCGCTTTCGGATTTTAAGATTTCTATCCCGGAGTCGAGCTTTCCACAGGGAATGACAGAGTCATATCGGCTGTAAAAGAAAATCCCGAGTTCTCGGGCCAATGGATCGGGCGCTTCGACAAATTGGGTGCTGTCATGATTGCCGGAGATGGCGAGGATGGGCCGGGCGCCGTTTTTGGACAGGCGTCGGAGGGTTTTGTAGAGCAGTTCTACTGCTTCATGGGCGGGGTTGAAGGTGTCAAAAATATCTCCTGCGAGCAGGACGAGGTCCACATTTTCCTGATCAGCGATTTGGCAGATTTCGTCCAGGACGAGGGTTTGCTCCTCGAGTCGGGAGTATTCCTGCAGGCGCTTGCCCAGATGCCAGTCGGCGGTATGGAGGATTTTCATTGGTTTTGTCGGTCAACGGTCCACTGTCAACGGTCCACACCTGCGGCGATCAATTTGAGGCAAGGGAAAAGAAGATAGACTCAAAAATTGCAACTGGGACCATTGACTAAAGAATAGGTGCTAAGATAGTTTAAGAGGCTAGGTTCTCCAACCCAAAGTATAGCTCAGACGGGAGTTGGCACTTTTATTGGAAATTGGGGTGCAAATGTTAGCTTCGAACGTGCTCACCCGACTTGCCCTCTTCTTTTTCTTCACTTTGTTTGCTCAGGAAGTATTTTCCCAAGTGGATTCTTTGCTGATTCAACAGGGGACTGCAAGTTATTATGGAAAAAAGTTTCAAGGTAGGCAAACTTCCAGCGGTGAGATTTTTCACCTAGATAGCCTGACTGCTGCCCATAAGCGACTGCCCTTTGGGACAGTAGTTCGCGTAATTAATCTGAAAAACGGCAATTCGGTGGTAGTTCGGATCAATGACCGATTGCCTAGCTATTCCAAGCGGCAGATTGATGTCAGCCGGGCTGCTGCGGAGCGGCTAGAAATGATCCGAGACGGCTTAGCTCAAGTGCGAATTGAGGCAGTGGATTTGGACCAACTGGATCGCTTGGTGGAATTCTATGCCAATAAGGAGCATACCGGATTACGCATCAGGCCTTATTATCAGGGAATCGTAATTCCTAGAAGAGGATTAGACCTTTATGTAAAAGAGTGAATTCATTTTCTAGGGTTTGATTATTCTCACAAATAGGGTTTTTTAGTCCGGATATTTTGAGGTCATTTTTAATTGGTGGTCTAAAAAAAGTTTTTGGGCTTATTGATTGTGGCCATTTTCGTGATCTGCGCCATATTATTTGAAAATTTCAGGCAGCCCTTGATGATCATCTTTCTGATTCCGATCAGTTTTATAGGCTTGTTTTTAATCTTTTCTCTCTTTGATTTTTATTTTGATCAGGGAGGTTATGCTGCCTTTGTGATGCTTGGAGGCTTAGCTGTAAATGCCGGAATTTTTATTCTGAATGATTTCAATAATCGTGGCGGTAATAACCAGAATCGCCGCATACTGAAATCCATAGCAGGCAAATCGATCCCTATCCTATTGACGGTGCTTTCTACTTGTTTTGGCTTGATTCCTTTTTTGATTGAGGGGCAAAATGAGATCTTTTGGTTTTCGCTGGCCATCGGGACGATCGGAAGCTTGGTGTTTAGTATGCTTGGGGTATTTTGGATTTTGCCCGTGATGATGTGGAAGAAGGTCACTCAAACACACCCACATAAATAACCCCAACCGAAAATGTCATAAGTTCCAGCGGTGCTCTTCGGATTTGGTAATCAAAAGTTCCACCTCCTCCTGGCAATGGATTAAATGAAGCGTCGCCTTTGGTTAGGAATCGGAGACCATTGCTGGTTTGATAAGCTGCTTTAAGCTCCAAAAATAATCCGGTTTCCGCTTGAATCGGAATTTGGATTCCGGTACCTAGCCCATATCCTAGGGTCCAACTAGAGAGGTCTTTGCCAGATTCAATTACTTCTTCGGAGAGGATTGATTCTCGGATTTTATACCTAGTGTAGAGATAGTGTGTTCCGAATTTTGCTTCAAAAAAATGCCTGATTTTCCCCATTGGATTGGTCTGATAGCGGAGCAGAATCATGCCGGAAGCGAGATTATTGTTTCTTCGGAGTCTAAGCTCATCCGAAAATCCTTCGTACAAGTCAGTTCGTCTTTCCAATTTGCTTCCGTAGACTCCGTATCCGAATTCTAGCCCAACCGAAAGCGGCAAGGTGGGTGCCTCATAGATCAAAAATCCACTTAAAGTAGGAAGGTGAAGGCCCGGTGTTTCCTCTGCTAATTTTCTCTGTGCAAAACTTGAATTAAAATGACCTCCCACAGACCAAACCTGAGCCTTGGCCATCCATCCAATCAATAAAAAGATAAGGGTAAGAACAGTACGTTTCATAAGCGGAGTTTTCCCTTTTTACGTGCATTCCTATTTTCTGGGTTGCTTAGAAAATCAGCGAGTTTTAATAAGCATTTTCAGAATGCCCTCGATCCCACTTTCCATCCTTGCAATAAGCTGAAAATAAATAGAAAGACCTGATCGGTTTTTAAACCCGGTCAGGTATGGACCGCCAACAAAAATCCCGAACATTTTATATGTCCGGGATTCAAACCTTGTGCTAAGCAGACTCGAAGATTCAAGCCTATGGCCTATACCGTGCTTGGCTCGGGATGGACCCAAGGTCCCCGATAAGGTCTACGTAACTTGGCCGTTGCCTCAGGATCGTTCAAAACAGTCATTGATTTAGGGTCATAGCGTAGTGGACGACCTCCGAGCTCCATGGAAATATTAGCTAGAATACAAGATGCTGTCGAAATGTGGCCTTCTTGTACATCTGCAATCGGTAAGACATCTTGATCGATAGACTCCAGCCAGTTTTTCATGTGAAGGCGAGTGGCAGGAGCAGCATTTAGCTCGATGCGATCTTCCGTCAAGTCCTCCGGATATTGCTCACGCTCGAACAGGCAGTCAAAGTGGATTTTTTCTTCCTTAGTGTCAAATGGGATATAATCTGCCTGCATGGTGCTTCCGGCAAGCATCCCCTTTTCGCCGTATATTTTAAATGCCCAAGGATATTCCGGATCAGGTGCATTTCCCCAAGTTCGATGCTGCCAGACTACTTGTAGTTCAGGGAATTCAAAAATGGCAGTTTGTGTATCGGAAATATTTGATTTGCCTTCTTTTTGAACATAAATCCCCCCAGTTGAAGTGATTTGGGTTGGCCACCCTAATTTCAACATCCAGCGCACAGTATCCAGCATGTGCACGCACATGTCTCCGGTGATTCCGTTGCCATATTCCATAAATGTTCTCCACCATCGGATATGCGGCAGCCCGTCGTAAGGTCTCATGGGAGCTGGTCCGGTCCACATTTCGTAATTGAAGAAATCAGGAACAGGTTCTACTGGAGGATTGCCATTGGCGCGCATGTGAAAGTAACAGCAGACTTCAGCGTGACTGATTTTGCCAAGTTTTCCGGTATCTATGATTTGTTTTTTGGCATCAATGAGGTGAGGGGTACTTTTTCGCTGCGTACCGATTTGGCATTTGCGGTTGTATTTCCGAGCAGCCGCCAAAATCGCCTCGCCTTCGATCACGTCTACAGAAATTGGCTTTTGCAAGTACACATGGGCACCGGACTTTAAGGCTTCGATTGCTTGCAAGGCGTGCCAATGGTCTGGGGATCCGATCAAAACGAGGTCGCACTTATGTTTTTTAAGAAGCTCTCGGTAATCTTCGAATAACTCGGGGACTTTCTTGGAATGCTGACGCTGGGAAACAAGTTCTCCTGCGGCGGTGAGAAGGTTTTTATCGACATCGCAAAGTGCGACGACTTCCACTTCTGCTACTTGGATAAGGCGGAAAAGGTCAGATTTGCCATACCAGCCTGTTCCGATCAGCGCTACTTTCAGCGGACCTTCACGGTCTTTGAAGTCCATGCCGAAGAGTCCAAAACTCGCCAATGTCATCATGGCGGTGGAGCTTTTTAGAAAATCTCTTCGATTCAATTGATTCATAGGTTTTTGGGTTAAAGCGTGAATGACATCAAGATACGAAAAGACCTCACATCCACAAATCCCAGTTGGGATGAGTGGAGTGCACTTCTTTTGTTTCGAATTCACTCATGGCATTTGCCCGGGATGGTAAATCTTTCTGGCAGTTTTCAGGACTTCGGATTTATCCAGGGACATGGGCTTTAGGTCCCGATTGACGAAGCGTTCCATTTGATCTGAAAAATGCGGTGAGTCGGGGTGATTGCTGGATCCATACACATTGATGGATTCTAAGATTGGAAGACCTTCTCCAAATCTAACCATCAAGATGTAGGATTCACCTTGAACCGCTTTTCGTTGTCCGTTTTCCAAAGTTGTGGATCGAATTGCTGCTAGTACATCATCCAATCCCCAGAGAGGAAGCGATTTTTCTCCACGGACGAGACGTTGATATTCTCCCAGTGGGACTAGTCCCTTTCCAAAATAGGTTTCAAAGTGTTTTTTGGCTTCTTGGAGTCCTTGTACAGCTTCGTCTTCCGAAAGAACCGTTTCAAAACTTCGGCCTGATTTGGCGAACTCATCCCACCAATAATAATAAACAAATGCAAATAGGGCAGCCCCTTCACTGTTTATGGCAGCCTCCCGATTCCAAGATTGAAGAGCTAGGATTTGCTTGCTCAGCTCGGGGTATTTTTCAGGGTCTAAGGCAAAAAGTGAGCTCAGATCTGTTCGGAAAGCAAGGGATTTAGGTAGCGTTTGATCAAACTTGATTCGCTTGAATTCCTCCCAAGAAATCCTTCCCGTGTCCGGCATCAGTTCCCTAAATCTCAAAGATCGGTTATTGTCTCGGAGGTCAAATCCCATTTCCTTGGGGTAGTTGTCAGAAGAAAGATTCTCTTCAAATGCACTCGCCTTGAAGGGCGAATGGTTTGTATTATAGAGGTATCCGGAGCCCGGGTTTACCTGTTGGGGAAGTTCCGAAAAATCGTGAAACGTAGTCCAAAGTGTCTTTTGAGTATTTCCGGGTACTGTTCCGCTGTAGTCAAAACCTGGGGTACGCTTGGGTAAGAGTCCGTTGCTGACGTAGAAAATCGTATCGTATTTATCGGCATAGACGGTATTGAAGTTGGTTAGCTGCATGGAGGACATGGCCTTTTTCCATTCCGAAAAATTCTTCGCTTTGTTCATTCTCCACCATTGTTCGGGTGCTCCGATTCGTTCCAATGCGCCAAATCGGATCGCAAAAGCTCCTTGTTCGGTGACTAAAGTTGGGCCATAAATGGATTTCCAGACTTTCTTGGGAATAGGAAGCGTGATCCAATCCCAAAGTCGAACTTTCAGCCAGACATAACGAGATTCCAATTCCAACCATTCACCGTCGACCCGATATTCGTTCGACTCTTCAGGATTTAGCTCCAATTGATACAGGTCCAGAAAGTCCGGAGTATTCACCGTATGTGCCCATCCCAAATGCTCATTGACGCCATGGAAAATCATGGCGCCACCAGGGAATAATCCTCCGAGTGCGTTCCAGCCTTCCTCAGATTGTAAATGTGCCTCGTACCATGCCACAGGGCCTTCCAAAGGTTGATGAGAATTGATGGCCAAAAAAGCCTCACCCGAATCAGTTCGTGAAGGATGAAGGGCGATGGCATTGGAACCTTTCGGTAAGGTGTCCTCTGGTATCAAGTCTACATTTCCTCCAACGATTGCCTGAACGGCTCGATCTGCGCCTGACATTTGTGCTAGAGAAAGAATATAAGCGGAAATGATTTCTTTGGGATTGATCGGGAAGGCGGGCTGATATAATACCTCATCAGGATGATATAAAGCATAGTCATTTAATCCAGCGGCATAGCCTTCCAAGATTTTTTTGAATTCAGGAGAAAAGCTGGAATCGTACTTTTCTTTGGCGATTTCACGGGTTTCTAGGAGGTGGACAAAGAAGTCTATCCCAGCGCCTTGCTCTCCAAATACCCGGCCTGCCAATGCTTTTCCAGCTAAAACGGTCTTTTGGATTGTCTCAAAATCATCTTCAGCATGGGCCCAAGCTAAGCCATAAGCCACATCCGCATCTGTTTTTCCAAAGACATGGGGGACGCCATATTCATCGCGTACAATTTCAACTTGTTCTGTATTCCAGTCAGAAGGCTTCAGTACCCGTTGACAAGAGGCGAAAAGAATCAGTAGGGCGAAAATTGAAATGAGATTTTTCATAGTCCAATAAGTTCGAAAAGAAAGGTAATGTTTCTAGCCTTTTTTCCATCTCAAAAAAAGTCAGATTTTTCTTGGAGCAAATGTTAAATAAATCTAACATTGTGTTAGAAATAATTCACATCACTATGAAAAATGTTTTAGCCTTAGTAATCATCTTGGCCTTGGTCGTGTTCACCACTTTTTTATGGTTGAGCAAGGATAGTTTGGGAGTGGAGGAAGTCACTTCCCTCGGGGTCATTCTGGCAGTCGTGGGATTTGCTGTTTTTATTTTGCTGCGACGGATCAATAGTTGGAAGCAGGGAGAACCGCAGGAAGACGAGTTGAGTAAAAAAGTCATGCTTCGCACCTCCTCATTATCCTATTACATTTCATTGTACTTCTGGGTGTTCTTGCTGTGGCTCAAAGACCGTGTTGAATTTGAGCAGGAGGAATTGATCGGGACTGGGATCCTCGGGATGGCGGTTATTTTCGCCTTGAGCTGGGTCTTTTTCCATTTTAGAGGTGTGCCCAATGACTAATCGAATCAAGGCGTTTCGGCTTCGGCAAGAGTGGACCCAAGAGGATTTGGCCAAAAAAGTCAATGTCCGCAGGGAAACAATCGTCTTTTTGGAAAAGAACAAATACAATCCTTCCCTTCGATTGGCTTATGATTTGGCTCAGGCGTTTGGGGTTGCGATTGAGGAATTATTCAGTTTTGAAGATGAAAAATAGAACCGACAACTACCTTCCAATTTTTATTTCGATCGGGATGTTTGTTGGGATTGGTGTGGGAATAGTAGGTGCATGGATGACAGGAGACTCGGAGTTGTGGATTCCTTTAGGTACTGGAGGAGGAATTGCCTTCGGGTCCTTGATGTTTCTATGGATTCCCATAAAAAAGTAAGAGACCGAAGGATTCAGTCTCTCTGGGGGGTGATTAACTACTTTTCTCCGGTAGTATTGTTGGATTATCTAAACTGATAATCTACGCCATAGACTTGGGTGAGCAGGGTAGCTGGCGCATCAAGTGCCACAGCTGACTTAGGCGGTATTGGGGTGACTGGGGAGTTTTCCGCCAGGTAATTTTTCATCGCTTGATGTAAGGTATAAGCCGTGTTTTCGGTGTCTTGCACTCCTCGGAATCGGCAAAGCATGTCATCTGGATCTCCATCCCGCTCGCAGGCACAGATGGTATAAACACGATCCATTTCCAGTGGTTTTCCGTGGACTAAGGCCTTTTGAACTCGGTTTCCTTCTTTTCCAAAAGCAAGGAACTCAACTTCCATTCCTTTGAATTTGATGACCCAGCCGCCAAACCGCTTGGAAGCATCCTCTGCAAATACATTGTTTAATTCTTTTTCCAGCCAATTTTTAATCTGTTGGCCGTTGACCTTTCCCGTTCGAATCGTGCTATCTACTGGGAGCATATCAAATATGAATCCGTGAGTAATCGGAATATTCCCCGTTTTGTCGGGAGTGGTCCGTGGAGGGCAAAACCGAAATCCGTTGGACAAGACAATGTCAACATCGGGTACCTGCCAACTGATCGCGTTGAGGATCATCGTGTCGATAGGGTTTTCGATCACGAAGTAACGATAAAGTGGAACCGTGCTATAGCCAGCGATTTGGTAGATGTCCTCTTGGAAAGGAAGCTCATTTTTTTGGATAAGTTCGGTGACTTTCGGGTCTGGAGCATTTTTTACTGCATCCACTTCCAAGAGTTCATACCGATCCTCGATCACCTTTCCATTTTCGATTTTCAATTCCAGTTTACCAACAAAAGAACCAAATGCCCCAGGTTCTACCACTTTGGCATATTTAGCTTGGATCGGTTTTCTCACACGCTCATGGGTGTCTCCACCCAAGATGTAATCGACGCCTTCACATTCTGGAATATTAGCTAGATGGATTTGTTGAGAAAGTCCCAAATGGGCAATCACAGCGACAAAAGCACATTTTTCCTGATTTCGAAGTACATCTACATAATGGGCTAGATTTTCTTCTGGCTTAGTGTAAATGATTCCTCGGCTGTAATTGGGGGACTGTCTGATTGGGACAAGGTGATCTGTATAACCCAAGAAGCCGATTTTCACTCCGTTTACCGTCCAGATATGGTAAGGTGGGAAGATAAGCTCGCCCTTTTTTCCTTCACCCAAATCATGGTACATGTTTGCACATACCTTCGGGGCTGTCAAGGATCCCAGGAGATGTTGCATGGCCTTTTTGTAGTAAATCACTTCCCAGTTTCCGGGTAAGTAAAGGTCATATCCAATCTCATTGAGCAATGGGACCATGGCTTCGCCTGTCGTTTTTACCGAAAGTTCAGATCCCTGAAACATGTCGCCGGTATCGATCAAAAATGAATGCTCAGACTTGGCTCTTTCTTTCTCAACAAAGGTTTTGAGTTCTGCATAGCCTCCAGTCTTTCGATAAACTGCCTTTCCATCCTCCCAAAAGAGTTCGTCATGGGGATGGATTTGACAGTGGACATCAGTGGTTTGGAGGATAGTAAGCGTAAAAGAATTTGGGTTTACATTCTTTGGCTTTGCGGTACTTTCAGACGGGGCTAGGCTTAAAAGTCCTGTGCCTGTACCGAGTGCACCCAGCTGGGCCATAAATTTTCTTCTTGAGGATTTCATTCGGTATTTTGGGTAAATTTTTGGGTTGTTAATCGATTTTGGGAAAGGGTACTTTTTCCCAATGTGTTCAGAAAAATAGAAAACCTTTTTGGGGGGCTTTGGTGACAGGTGTCACATTGAACAAAAAAAGCCTGCTGATTATCAGCAGGCAATTCTAAAATCGTGGTTTCTAATTTTCCCTATTCTGAAGAGGAGGTAAACTTGACGATTTCGTTTTTCATAGGCTTAAGAGAAGTCAAATAGGCATAGATTGCTTTTAAATCTTCTTCCTTCATTCCTGCATACATAGTCCAAGGCATGATTGAATTGAATTCTCCAGGCATGACTTTCGGATTCACATACCCCGAATCCGAATAGAATTTGAATCTTTTGACGAAGTCTTCTTCCGACCAGCTTCCGATGCCGGTTTCTACATCAGGAGTAATATTTGAACTGGTAACCACAGATCCGTCAGGAAATGGGAATGACCTTCCTCCTCCAAATGCCAACTCAGGATTAATGACACCTTGAGGAGTGATTTGAGTATGACATTCTGCGCATCCTGAGGCATTTACCATATAAGCACCATAGGCTACTTGGTCATCCCGTGAGGGTTTTTGGACTAATTCAGGATTCTTGGGCATCGTTCTCAGGATTAGATTCACTGGAAAATCAGCTTCTGAATCCGGAATGTCGTTTTCGATCGAAGGTAAGGATCGTACATAAGCGATGATATCATAAATGTCCTCTCGGTCCATTTTTCCATAATACGAATAAGGCATTAAGGGAAACATGGGACTTCCTTCATTGGTGACCCCAGTGGTAATTAATCGGAAAAGCTCTCCGTCAGTGTAGTCTCCAATCCCGAATGGGGTGATGTTTTTGGCGTAGAAAACTCCAGGAAGGCCGATTTTGTGGTCGAATCGATCTCCACCAGCTCCAAGGGTTCCAGGAGTAGGAGGTCCGGAAAATTGGGAGAAATCACGTTTCGAATGGCAATCCATGCATACGGCCACATGGTTGGCCAAATAAGCTCCTCGCTCGATTCGATCTGGGGTGTAGTCGATGGAGATTTCTTCAGCTGGATCCACTTTTGGAAAACCTAATTGCAAAAATGCCAAGGTACAAGCTAGTAAAAGAATAATGGCCCCCATGACGTAGCCAAATACTTTAAATAATTTCTTCATAGTGCTTTCAAATTGAATAATGGGCATATAAATGTATTGAATTTGAAGGCCTTAAAAAAATAAAATTGACTTAAAAGAAGTAAAAGTATAATTTAAACAAGTGATCTGATTTGCCGAGATCTTAATATTGGGGTATCAGGTATTTTTGGCAAATCATCATTTTTTTTCTGGAAAGTTCTCAGGTAAGGTTAATTTGCGGGAAAACCACTTTACCCTATGAGAAAACATTTACTATCCATCCTATTTCTACTGACAGTAGGGCTCACCCAAGCTCAAGATCAGAAGGTGCTCAAAGCCTTAGATGCTAAGGCGGAGTTTTATGGTCAAATAGCCCATCAAATCTGGTCCAAGCCCGAACTTGGATATTTGGAAACAGAAAGCTCAGCTTTGCTCCAAAAGACACTTCAGGATGCAGGATTTAAGGTGGCGGCTGGGGTAGCGGATATTCCTACTGCATTTGTTGCCGAATACGGTTCTGGCAAACCTGTCATAGGGATTATGGCAGAATTTGATGCCTTGCCAGGGGTTTCTCAGGATGCTGTACCTTTTCGTAAGGCAATCGTGGAAGGTGGAGCTGGTCATGCCTGTGGACACCATTTATTTGGTACCGCTTCAGTTGCCGCAGGGATTGCTGTAAAAGACTGGATGGCTGCCAATAAAATAAAAGGTACCATTCGGGTGTATGGCACCCCAGCAGAAGAAGGTGGAGGAGGTAAAGTTTATATCGCCCGTGCTGGATTGATCAATGACGTGGATGCGATGTTGCATTGGCATGCGGGCTCACAAAACGCTGCTGGAGCCACTTCTTCCTTAGCCAATATTTCTACCAAATTCCGTTTTTATGGAGAGGCCTCTCATGCCGCTGCGGCACCTGAGCGTGGAAAATCCGCTCTTGATGCCGTAGAAGCGATGAATTTCATGGTCAACTTGATGCGTGAGCACGTGCCGATGGAGACGAGAATGCATTATGTCATCACACGCGGTGGTGAGGCGCCAAACGTAGTCCCTGCTTTTGCGGAATCCTACCATTATGTAAGACATCCCAATGCTCAGGTCGTGAAAGATATCTTTGATCGTTTGGTCAAAGCCGCGGAGGGAGCTGCCTTGGGGACTCAGACTCGCATGGAGTATGAAGTGATCAACGGGGTGTATAACCTCATGCCTAACGAGACTCTTGCCCGAATCATGCACAAAAACCTAACCTTGATTGGAGGGGTAAACTATACCGAAGAGGAGCGAAAATTTGCTGAAGAAATCATCAAGACCTTTCCAAAAGGAGTCTTGGCTTCACCAGATGATGCTTCCAAAATTGTTCCGTTCAAAGTTGAAGAAACCGGAGGTGGAGGATCTACCGACGTAGGCGATATCAGTTGGTTGGTTCCTACTGCTGGTCTGAATACAGCAACCTGGGTACCGGGTACTTCTGCTCATACTTGGCAGGCAGTGGCTGCCGGTGGAACCAGCATTGGACAAAAAGGAATGATGGTAGCAGCAAAGACGCTTACACTGACGGCGATGGATATTTTCAATAATCCTGCTGTGACTACTGAAGCATTGGGCGAATTGAATAAGCGAAGAGGTCCTGATTTTACTTATGAGGCTTTGGTCGGAGATCGAAGTGCTCCTTTGGATTATAGAAAATAAGATTTGTTGAAAGCCAAGAATTTGAAAGGCTGGAGTTCCGCTTATGGAATTCCAGCCTTTTTTCATGTAGACTTTTTCAAAAAAATCTATCTTGTACCAAGTCATTTCTCCTTACTTAATCCCCCATGGAAAGACGTAAATCACTCAAAATCATCGGTGGATCGGTGGCAGGAATTGCCGGTTTAGTCTTTGCAGACTGGAAGTGGCAAATTGTCGATCGATTGACCCATGCTGGCTTTTTCTCTTTTGAGGAAGAGCAACTCATATCAGCCATTGCTGCTACTTTCATTCCAGACGGTCTTCCGCCGATTTTGCCCTCCGAAGACGCTAAACCTATTGGCGCTTTGAGCACAGGAACCGATCAGTTTTTGATTAAGCTTTTTGAACATTGCTTTGAAAAAGAAGATCAAGAACTCATCAAGTCACAGTTGAAGATTTTGGGTAAAAAGGGCTTTATGGATCTTTCTTCAGAAGAAAAAGAAAGCGCTCTGCTGGCATTGAGGGACTCCGAATCGGAGGATGATAAGAAATTTTTCGACCTCATGCGCTCCAATACCATTATGGGCTTTACCACGGTTAAAGAAGTGATGGTGGAATATTTGGGCTACCAAGTGGCGCCAGGCTATTACAAAGGATGTGTGGATGTACCTGCTGAAAAACTCTAATTCCCAATCGACATGTTACAAGATTCAAAAGATAAAAGAACCTACGATGCGATCGTGATTGGCTCAGGTGCATCTGGAGGTTGGGCAGCAAAAGAATTGACCGAAAAAGGACTTAAAACCCTTGTTTTGGAGCGTGGGAGAATGGTCCGTCATATCGAAGATTACCCTACCGCATCCAAGGCTCCTTGGGAATTTGAGTTTCGTGGCGTTGTGCCCATTGACAAGCGATCCGGGGTGGGAGCAGCAAATTGGAAACGGGAGGAAACTATGCATTGGGCCTTGGCAGAAGATGAGCAGCCTTACATCGAAGAAAAACCCTTCCGGTGGTTTAGAGGCTATCATGTAGGGGGTAAATCCTTGCTTTGGGCAAGGGGAACTCAGCGTTGGTCTGATTTTGATTGGGAAGGTCCAGCTAGAGATGGATATGCGGTGGATTGGCCGATCCGATACAAGGATATGGAGCCTTGGTACACCTACGTGGAAACTTTTGTGGGATTTGCAGGAAGTAGGGATGGATTGGATGTGTTGCCTGACCAGGTTGTTCAGCCAGGGTTTGAACTGAGCTGCGTGGAGCAGTATTACAAGGAAAAATTAAAAGAGCTATACGGTTCGGAGCGTCATCTGGTCCAAGGACGCTGTGCCCACTTGACCGATCCTCAGCAAATTCATAAAGACCAAGGACGGAATAAGTGCATGAACCAAAACATGTGCAACCGTGGCTGTGTGTATGGCGGCTATTTTTCTGCCAATGCTTCTACCTTGCCATGGGCAGAAAAGACAGGAAACCTCACGATTCGTCCCGACTCGGTGGTAGAATCTATCTTGTATGACGAACAGAAAGGAAAAGCGATCGGTGTTCGTGTGATTGATCGCCATACCAACGAGGCGATTGAGTTTTATGCCAAAATCATTTTCCTCAATGCCTCTACGATCAATTCCAACGCGATTCTCCTTAATTCCAAATCGTCCAGATTTCCGAATGGACTCGGAAATGATAATGGATTGATGGGTAAATTCATCACTTGCCACAATTACCGAGGAAGTGGCTATGCTACTTTTGAAGGCTTTGCAGATAAATTTAACGACGGGCGAAATCCCGGTCACGCCTATGTGCCACGATTCCGGAATGTCTATCGTCAGGAGACGGATTTCTTGCGAGGATATGCGATTGGAATGTCTGCCAGTCGACAATTGGACGGCAATGGAGAACTTATCGGAAATGCGCTTAGAGATAAACTACTCAATCCCAAATATGGACTTTGGGGCATGGCAGCCTGGATGCAAGGTGAAATGGTGCCTGATGAATCCAATCACATGCGGCTTTCTCCAGGTGAAAAAGATAAATATGGGATTCCTAAAATCATCATGTCTGTAGAATGGAAAGACAATGACGATAAGATGACCCGAGACTTTGTGGAGCAGCAGTCTGAAATGTACGAGCGGATGGGATTTAAAAATATCAATGTCGTCGATCGAGGTTCACCTCCAGGTTCTGATATTCATGAAATGGGAGGTGTCCGTATGGGCAATGATCCCAAGACCTCCTTGCTCAACAAGTACAATCAGCTTCATACCTGTCCAAATGTTTTCGTGACGGATGGGGCATGCATGACTAGTGCCAGTACCCAAAATCCAACCTTGACCTTTATGACCCTCACTGCCCGAGCTGCTAATTATGCCGTGGAGGAGTTGAATAAATTGAATTTATAATTTGGTCAACGGTCCACGGACGACAGTCGATAGCCAGCTAATCTACCATCCAGGCTTTTGGTTTGATTTGCCCTTATCGAGTGTAGTACTTTGCAAGCAGCAGTGGACCGAGGACTGTCGACCGTAGACAACCCATAAAGAACCTATGAAAAATATCCTAACCCTCCTGATTTTATCCTTGGCTTGGATCATAACCCCTTCTGAAACTAAAGCTCAGAAAAAAGGTGATCCAATGCTTCAGGTTCCCCTTGGCTTTGCTTCTTACACGTTCCGAAATCAATGGAAAAAGGGTGTTCCAGAAGCGTTAGACATTATCCAGCAAATGGGTTTTACGGAATTTGAAGGCGGGGCACCTCAGGGGGTAAGCGTTGAGGATTTTAAGAAAATGCTGGCAGATCGTGGAATTTCATTGCCTTCTACCGGGACAGGTTTCGAGCAATTAGAGTCCGATCCTCAGGCGGTTGCTGATCGTGCCAAAGCACTAGGGGCGAAGTATGTCATGTGTGCCTGGATTCCTCATCAGCGCGGGCAGTTTTCCAAAGCAGATGCCGATCGCGCGATCAAGGCCTTTAATGAAGGAGGAAAAGTTTTGAAGGATAATGGAATTATCTTCAAATACCATGTTCATGGGTATGAGTTTCAGCCTTATGGCAAAGGGACTTTGTTTGACTACCTAGTAGAAAACACCGATCCAGATTATGTCTCCTTGCAAATGGATGTGATGTGGACACATTTTGGAGGAGGCGATCCCGCGGCACTATTGAAAAAATATGGAAAGCGATGGGTTTCGCTTCACCTGAAGGATTTCCGAAAAGGAGCTCCTAAAGACATGACGGGCTTGACTGGGCCTGAAAATGATGTACCCCTAGGTCAAGGAGAATTGGATTTTCCTGCCATCCTTCGAGAAGCCAATAAAATCGCAATTAAGCATATGTTTATCGAGGATGAAGGTGACCACGAATTGGAAGCTTTGCCAAAAAGCATCGCTTACTTAAAGAGCCTGAGGTATTGAGTTTAAATTTTCTATACTTCGAAAATTTGGAAAAGGAGTTTAAAGCCTTTTAAAAAATGGTGCAGAGGGAGGAAGGAGCGCTTGGATGCTCCTCCCAGTTCCTCTGACTTTGAACTAAACTGAATAAACCTAATCGTTGATGACAAATCAAGAGTAGATACGGGGCTGGTTTAGGTCATGGCTGAAAATTTTAATGAATTGATTTTATACACTTCATAACCGCTGATTTTGATTCATGAATAAGCTTGTTAAGTTTCTGACAATCAGTTTTTTGATCGGAAGTTCTTTTGGAGGGTTTGCTCAAGAAAAGCAGAAATTAAATGTCATTTTGATCCATGTCGATGACCTTGGAGCAACTGATTTGGGGGTCTTTGGAAGTGATTTTTACGAAACTCCAAATTTGGATCAATTGGCAAAAGAGGGGATGCGATTTACCCAATCCTATGCCGCAGCATCTATTTGCTCCCCTTCCCGAGCGGCTTTGATGACAGGAAAATATCCGGCAAGAGTAGGAATTACCGATTGGATCCGGGCAAAATTTCAAGGGTTTTCCACTTCTGGTTTGCCAGGGGAATATGAGGATTTTGCAGATAAACCATTGAAAACTCCAAAAATTCAGGGGTTTCTTCCCTTGGAAGAACAGACCATCCCCGAACGGTTGAAGCCTTTGGGTTATACCAGTCTCCACGTAGGGAAATGGCATTTAGGGGAAGAAGGTATGCATCCCGAAGATCAAGGGTTTGACCTCAATATCGGAGGGAATGATTTGGGACAGCCGCCCAGCTATTTTGACCCTTACCTACCTCAAACACCAAGAGAATTTTACCAGATCAAAAATTTGCCTCCTCGAAAAGCCGGTGAATTCTTAACAGATCGAGAATCAGACGAGATCATCGGGTTTTTGAAGAACAATTCAGAAAAGCCATTTTTTGTCCATTGGGCACCTTATGCGGTGCATACTCCGATCATGGGGCCAGAGGATTTGGTGGAGAAATACAAAAGTAAGACTCCCGGTCAGCAAAAAAATCCAGTGTACGCGGCACTGATTGAAAACTTGGATAGTAATGTCGGTAAGCTACTTGACTACCTCAATCAAACTGGATTAAGGGAAAAAACCTTGGTGATTTTCACTTCGGACAATGGAGGCCTGATCGGAAACAAAACTAATCCTGTGACCTGGAACATAGGCCTTAGAGAATATAAAGGATATCCGTATGAGGGGGGGATTCGAATTCCCACCCTAGTTAGTTTGCCCGGTCAAGTGGTTTCTAATGTATCCTCTTCTGTACCGACCATTTCGATGGATTGGATTTCCACGATCTTGGATGCCTTGGGCGAAAATCCCAACCAGCCCGGGTTTGAGGGAAGTAGTCTTTGGCCTGTTTTGAAGGGTGAGAAAGGGGAGTTGGACAGAGATTTATTTTGGCATTTTCCGCACTATCGTGAGCCGGATGTGACTCCGCATTCTATCGTAAGGTCGGGGGATTTCAAAATGATTTACTATTTCGAGGATGGAAGTACTGAGCTTTTTGACCTGAAAAAAGATCCCATGGAAGAAAAGAATTTAGCTAAAGAGATGCCTGAGCAAGTTGTCCAATTAAAGGCCAAGATTGAAATGTGGTGGAAGGAAACTGGGGCTAGATTGCCTATGAAAAAATAATCAACACAAGCTTACATCATACCCTCGCCACTACTCCGCTATTCTCTCGCTATCCGAGATTTGCTATCTCGAATTTCCTATCGATGGATTTGTAATCCGAAAAAGTTTCAGCAAACCAGCTTAAACCCATATCCACGCACATTCAATATTTTAATCGCCGGGTCGTCTTGGAGTTTTTTGCGGATCTTGGTGATAAATACATCCATGCTTCGGGCGTTGAAAAAGTCGTCCGAACCCCAGATTTGATTTAGAATCAGTGTCCGATCGGTAATGTCATTGGCGTTTTCCAAAAGCATTTGCAAAAGCTGACTTTCTCTCGCCGTAAGGGGAGTTTCTATCTCACCCAATTTTAGCAACTGACGGGTGGGGTGAAATTCATACTTGCCTAAGGTAATCCAATCGCTTTGACTTTGCCGAACTCGAATTTTATCCAAATGAGCTTTGATTCGCACGATCAATTCCTCCATGCTGAAAGGTTTACGAACGTAATCATTGGCCCCCAAGCCAAAGCCTTTCACCACATCTTCGGTCTGACTTTTCGAAGTCAAGAATATAATTGGAGTATGGGGATCGATTTTTCGAATTTCGGCAGCGAGCGAAAACCCATCTTTCTTCGGCATCATCACATCCAAAACCAGCACATCAGGCTTTTGACCTTGATAACTCTCCCAGGCTTTTTGTCCGTCTGCGCAAAGTCTTACTTTGAAATCCCGGCTCTCCAGACTTTCCTGAATAATCATTCCAAGTGCCAATTCGTCTTCGGCCAACAGTACATTGATTTTGCTCATGGCCAGTAAGTAATAAAGGTGGTTGAATTCTTTCCTGTCTCCAGTTCGATTTTGCCCTCGTGCTTTTCGAGAATCTTTTTCACGTAATACAAGCCAATTCCAAAGCCCTTTACGTCGTGTAAATCTCCCTTGGGGATACGGTAAAATTGCTCAAATACCCTTTCCTTTTGTTCTGGGCTGATATTTCCTCCATTGTCGTAGATTCGGATTTTGTGCATTCCGTTTTGATCCAAGCTTATTCGGATCTGATCCCCACCATATTTCACGGCATTATCGAGGAGATTGGAGAGCACGTTTTCGAAGTGAAACGGATCTGCGAAAATGGGTTTGCAATGGGAGGGAATTGTCAAGTCAATCTGTTTTTCCGGAGCCAAAGTCTGGAACTTTTGGACCAACTGCCGCAAAAGCGGTTCGGGCTCGATTGGCTCCTTCTTCATGATCAATTGATCTGAATCCAAGGTGGCAGTTTCTAATAGTTTTTCCACCATTTGATTCAGTTTTAGCATTTGGGTTTTGGAGATGCCCAAGTAGCGGTTGGTTTTTTGAAGATCATTTTCCGGATTGAATTGTAGTATTCCTTCAATTGCAGATAGCGTGGTGGCGATTGGAGTTTTGAATTCGTGCGTGATATTGGCGATCAGATCCTGCTTGATTTCGGCGATTTCCTTCTGGTTTTTGATCGTTTGATAGAGGTAGTAAAAGGCAAAAGAGATGAGCACAAGAAATAGAACCGAAGTCAGGATTTCTATTAATCCTCTTCGAAGAATGGTCGTGGCCGTATTCTCAAAATGCATTTCCAAAATCTGTCCCGGTGGGAGAAAAGTGGATCGAGAAGTTACCTGAAAAGGCATTTTTTCCTTGGAATTCAATATGACGCTGTAGGCCTTGGCATCTCCCGAAAGCTGATAGAGTCTATAGTTGATAGTGATACTTCTTCGGTCCAGTTCGTTAAATAACAGTGCATTGATTTTGTCAAAATCCAAACTGTCCCGGGTGATCGAGATGATGATTTTGCTGGTGAAAATCTTTAAGTTATTGATGCTGTCAGCTTGGTCTTTTCCGAAAAATACCTGTACTCTGTTTTTTTGATCTAAGGCTATTTTTCTCGATGAATCCATCAAAACCAGACTTGAGGTCGAATCCATCTCCAAGGAACTCCAAAACGCAGAGTCAAATCCGCCGCTTTCCATTTTTTCTATGGTCTCAAAGATTCGATTGCTTTTGGTGACTCGATCCAAAAATCCCCCAGTACTATCTAGGCGGTCAACCTGGATTTTGGTGATTTGGTGAGGATCAGGAAGACTATCCGAACTGAATTGAAAATTTCCAGTTGGCAGGTCTGTCATTGCAATCACATCTGTTTTGGCCAACTCCGCAAAGTAATTCTCGACCGCATTATCCAAACTCTGTTGAATATCGCTGATAAGCTGGGTTTGGATAACCTCAAACTGATTGACCAGTCTCCAGCCTTGAACTAGAATGCTGATGGCCAAGGTGAGCCCGATTAAAATTCCGATTCGTTTGAGTTTCAGTTTTTCCACATCGCTAAATTAGCCGGATAAAAAGCCCGAAAAAATCCAGGTTAACACACGTTAACAGTGCTTAACGGATTGTTTTCTTTTGATACTTCTTCTTTGCAATCACAAAACACACCCAATTATGAAAATCAAATTAGTACTAATCGCTGCATTGAGCCTTCTTAGTATGGTTCATCTTTTTGCCCAAGGACTTACCGGAAGAGCCTATTACAAATCTTCCTCGGCCTTCAGATTTGAAATGGATTCTTCGAAAATGGCCCCTGAACAAATGGCTGAAATCCAGGCACAGCTTAAAAAGCAAATGGAGCGTGAATATGTCCTTTCTTTCAACCCGATTGAATCCAACTGGAAGCAGGTGGAAAGCTTGGGAGGTGGACCTGCTACAGCTTCCTCTGGTGGAATGCAAATCGTGATCAACACTGGTAGCCAAGATCGGGTATTGTACAAAAATGTCGCAGATCAAACCTACGAGCAGGAACAAGATGTGATGGGAAAGGAATTTTTGATCAAAGATGCGCTTGAGGTAGCTGAATGGGAATTGTCCGATGAAACCAAGAAAATAGGAAACTATACCGCTCAAAAAGCAACTTATTCTCGAATTATCGACTCCCAGCGTTTTTCTACAGGTATGACCGAAATGGAAAATGTGAAAGATACCATTCAAGTGGTGGCTTGGTTTACTCCGGATATCCCTGTGCCTCATGGTCCTGAAAATTTCTTCGGCCTTCCGGGTTTGATTTTGGAGGTACAAAGCTCAGGTAGAACCTTGATCTGTGAGAAAATCGAATTGAATCCTTCCGCCGAACCTGTGGCGATAGTCCGTCCGAAGCGTGGAAAAGAAGTAACTCGTGAAGAATTCCGAGCCATGCAGGAGGAAGGAATGAAGCAGATGATGAACCGCTATCAAGGAAAGCCCGGAGACGGAAATCAGTTTACGATTCGAATTGGAAACTGATGTAAGTCCGATGCTGGAGGACCGATGTGCGATGTCGGGCTTAGCTAAGTCATAATCCTGTCCATTCTCGATTTTCCAGAGGGTTTACAGAGTCAAAGCATCTTTCCAATTTTCCAACCTTCCAATTTTACCACTTCAGAAGACTAAACCAACATGCCTTTTTCAAAAAGACTACTTCTCCTTGCCGTTTTCTTTGGATTTGCTTTCTCAGCTTTTGGGCAAAGTAAACCTCTGATTGGGCAAGTCCTAGACTCGCTCAATCGACCGATTCCCTATGCCAATGTGGTGGCTATTAACCAAAGCACTCAAAAAATCGGTGGCTTTGGGATTACCAATGACGAAGGGCGATTCAAAATTACATTGGCGCCGGGAGCGGAATACCTGCTTAGAATTTCCTTTGTGGGTTTTCAGAAGTTCGAAATGCCGGTGAAAGAATGGGATTCTGAGGTGTCCTTTCAGATCAAATTGAAGCAAAGTGATACCGAATTGGGACTGGTCGAGGTAGTTTCAGAAATGCCTGTCACCATGAAAGGTGATACGCTGACCTATAAAACGGATGCATTCACTACCGGTACGGAACGAAAACTGGAAGATGTCCTCGAAAAGCTGCCGGGCTTTCAGGTGGATGAAAACGGAGAGGTAAAAGTTCAGGGTAAAAAGGTGGACAAGGTCTTGGTAGATGGGAAAACATTCTTTGATGGCGATACCAAGTTGGCCACTAAAAATCTCCCTGCCAATGCGGTGGACCGGGTGCAGGTATTGAAAAATTTCAATGAGGTTTCGCCGATTCGGGGATTGGACACGAATGAGACTCTTGCTTTGAATATCGAGTTGAAAGACGGAAAAAAGAACATGGTCTTTGGAGACTTGGAGGCAGGAGTAGGTCCTCAGAAGCGATATCTCGGTCATGCAAATGTCTTTTACTATGCTCCTAAGACCAATATCAATTTAATCGGAGGTAGTAATAATGTAGGTGAGCAAACCTTTACTCTTCAAGATTACTTCCGGTTTAGTGGAGGAATGGCTGGATTGGGAGGTAAAGCGGGTTCCCGTGTCCAATTAAATGGGGATGATTTGGGGATTCCAATGGCCAATCGAACCAATGCTGCTCAATTGGATACAGATTTGGGAGCTCTGAATTTCAATTTTACGCCCTCCAAAAAATGGCGTCATGCCGGATTTGTGATTGCTTCCAATTCTAAAAATGAATTGGGTAGCACTTCTTTTCGAACTTATTTGAATGGTGAAGGAAATAATCAGGAAATTCTAGCCTCGGCCAGTCAAGTCGAAAACAAATCGGCTCTTGCCAAATATGCCTTGACTTTTACCCCAAAGGAGGAGACTTACTTGAAATACAGTCTTTTTGGAAAGCTCGCTTCGATCTCCAATGGAAATCAACTTGCTTCAAGTTTTAATCAACAGTTTGCGCAAACTTTCCAATCGCTGAATACCCGACGTCCCTATTCTATGCAACAAAAGCTAGAATGGTATCATGCGCCAAGCGATCGACATGTTTTTTCTACGGAGCTCAACTGGGAGTCCAAATTCACTGATCCTGTATTTGATCTTACCACCAACTTGAGGCCGCTACTCGGCTTGGTTCGGATTCCAGAATCAGAAGAGTATCAATTAATCCAGGCTCAGGAAATTTCTACCCAAACGCTAGAGGGAGCTTTCAATTATTACTATATCCTCAATCCCACCAATCACCTCAATTGGTCGCTGGGGTATCAGCATTTTTCGCAGCGGCTTATGGGATCATTGGCTCAGGCGGGCTTTGAAAATAGTTTCGAAGAATTTGCCAACGATACTGAATTTGGTCTTCAGGATCTCTATTTGGGAACCACTTGGAAGACCAAATGGAAAAAATGGATTTTGAGCCCTTCCGTCTTTTTACATCGATACACTTGGAGCGATCAGCAAGGACCTGGAGAATTCAATTTCGATAAAGTCCTAGCCTTGCCGGCAATGTATGCGAAATGGAATATCAAATCTAACCGCTCCTTGACCTATCGATTCCAGACAGAGGCTAATTTTATGGATATCCAGAAATTAGCTCAAGGCTTGGTTCTTCAGGATTATAATGCGGTATTCCAAGGAAATCGACAATTGGAAAATGGATTGTTTGATACGCACACCTTGAGTTATACTCACTTTGATATGTTTTCGGGGCTTACCGTTTTTGGTAATTTGAATTATCAGCGCAAGCGCAATGAGGTGACCACTACCACCGACTTTGCAGGAATCAACCGTTTACTTTCCCTCGTGAATATCCAGCCAATCAATGAGACGCTCAATGGAGAGGTGCGCCTGGACAAAGCACTAGACAAATTTAAGTTTGAACTTGGTGGACGTTGGAATTCATTTTCCACCAATTTGATTTTGAATGATTTGCCTGCCCAAAATCTTCAATTTGCCCAGACTTACGATACGCGAGTCACAACGACTTTTTTCAAGGTTTTGGAAATTGATTTGGGCTATTCTTTTACTGCTAATAACTATACCTCCGGCCCTATCCAAAATACTTTTACGACGCATAGCCCAAAGATTGAAATTGATTTGGATCTCCTGAAAGGACTAAAACTGAATGCAGATTACACCTATAATGCCTATCTCAATCAAGCTGCCCGAACGCGAAGTGATTTTGATTTCCTAAACACCTTTTTAAGCTATCGATCTGCAAAAAGTCCATGGGAGTTTAGATTGTCTGTGTGGAATCTTTTGGATACGCGCGCGATTCGAAGAGATAGTTTCAATGAAAACCTGATCAGTACCTATTCCTATTTGGTGCAGCCAAGGTATGGCTTGTTGACGGTAAAGTTTGACCTCTAGTTGCTATCAAAAACCCGGGTATTTTCTGGGTTTTTGATTTTTAAAAAGGCTAGGGATGGTTTTAGGATTTTGATAAAAGACCAAACTCTACCTTTCCCTTTCCATCAGGAGTAGTGTAGAAAGGTCGCTTTTCGATTTCATAGTTTTTATCGGGAGGAATTCCCAAGGCATGGTAAATGGTCTGGTGGATTCCGTCGATTTTGATTGGGTTTTCGATGGTCTTACATGGGCGCTCGTCAGCAGTTTTGCCAAAAACATGTCCCCGCTTGATCCCTCCTCCAAACATCAGGACCGAACAGCCGTCAGTGAAATGCCTGTGCATGCCGTAGTTTTTCATATCCTCGATGATATCGGGCACTTCTACTTGGTCTTGGACTTTGAGATCAGGTCGTCCTTCCATCAGCATGTCTCTGCTGAATTCACTGGCGATGATCACCATGGTGCGGTCAAGCTTGCCACTTTGATCTAGATCTTTGATAAGTTGGGCAATAGGACCATCGATCAGTTTCTTCATGTCTTTCAGTCGGGTGTGCCCGTTGTCGTGCGTATCCCAACCGAAAAATGGCTCATATTCAGTAGTCACAGTGATGTATCGAGCGCCTTGATCCACGAGTCTTTTGGCCAATAGGCACCCCAGTCCAAAGCGTCCCGTGTTGTACTTATCATAACTTTCCTTGGGTTCCTGACTGAGGTCAAAGGCTTTGGCTTCGGGAGAATTGAGCAGCATGTAGGCCTGTTCCATAGATCTTTTCAAAGATTCCTTTTGGTAATCCGAACCAAATTCTCCCATAGGACTGGCGGCGACCAAGTCATTGTAGAGCTGATTTCTACCTTCGAATCGCTTGTAATCCATACCTACGGGAGGTCTCACTGCTTCCAATCCGGTAGATGGGTCGGGAATCAAAAATGGCCCATACTCTGAACCCAAAAACCCTGCAGAGTGAAAGGCTTTGAGTTCTTCCCCTTCACCGACTGTAAAGCGCTGCCCAATATTTATAAAGGGAGGAATGACCGGATTGAGTGGGCCTTTTTCCTTGGCAATCCAACTGCCCAGATGAGGAACGACCACGGATTGTGGCGGTTCATAGCAGGTGTGAAAGTGGTATTGATGTCTTGTATGGAGAATGTGCCCCAAATCAGCCGCTTGATAGGATCGGATCAAGGTTCCTTTGTCCAGCACTGATGCGATATTTTCCAATCCTTCGGAAAGGAAAATGCCATCCAGTTTTGTGGGGATAGAAGGAAAAGTACTCAGCACTTCCTTGGCTTCCATTCCCTTGCGGAATGGGGTGAATTTTTTAGGATCAAAGGTTTCGGTATGAGCCATGCCTCCGGCCATAAAAAGCAAAATCACCGAGTCGGCGGTGGTGGGGATTTTACTTTCACAGGAGGAAAGCAACCCGGCCAATGGAGCCCCCATTCCCATGGTTGTGATGGCTGCTGCACTGGTTTTCTTAAGAAAGTCGCGTCGGGTCTGAAGGTATTTCATAGGTTGTAGTTCTTATTAACTATCTGCAGAATTCAGAATTTTTTGTTCTCTTCAACATTCTTGGCTGGAAGACCGATGACTGAAGACCGAAGGGTTTTCTTCCGTCTTCTGTCTTCCTTCCAAGGAAAAAAGAGGAATTTTCCGATTGGTTCCGAACCATAGGTCATAGATATTTTCATCAATAGATCAATTGGAATTCGGGTAAGAGAAAGACTGCCCAAAGCAAGTCTTGGACGGATGAAGGATTGGGATTGGGACCGAGTGCTTTTTGAGCCACTTCCAGTTCTTGAGGACTTGGTTTTCGGAGCAGGGCTTTGGTGTAGAGATTTTCTGTCAGTGCTACTGGATCAGCGAATGCAACGGTCCATTTTTCGCCTCCTTTTACCAGTGATTTATTCAGCTTTTTACCATTGCTGAGTTCCAGAGCTTGGAGCAAGCTCGCTTGGGAATCTCTGCTTGTTGATACAATTTCTCTGTTGGGTCGCCCCAAGGCTTTTAAAAATTCATTGTTAGCCACCAAAGATGCCCTTGCAAAACTCAGGTTGGTTTTCGCCTCGGGTATCAGCTGGTAGGGACGGAATTTGACTTCGACTGAATCAAAAAGTGGGGCAGAAATTTCAGCAACAGCATCTGAAAATTGCTCTGCGGTGATTCGACGACGAATAACTCCTTGGAATTTGAAGTCTTCTGACATCAACTTTTCGGCAGAGGAAACAGCAACTGAAGGACTTTGGTAGATTTTTGAAGTAGTAATCTGATAGATTAGCCGCTTGAGGTCATAGCCATTTTCCACGAAATCCACGGCCAACCAATCCAACAAATCCTGACTCCAAGGTTCATTGTCCATTTCGTCCACGGGTTCTACCATGCCTCGGCCCATAAGCTGTTTCCAGATTCGGTTGACTACCGTGCGGTACATCCTCCCGTTTGCAGGTTGAACAAGTTGGTCGGCAAGTTGGCGGAGCTTCTCTGCTTTGGTGGCAAGGGAATCAATTTCTCCAAGCTCTTCCCAGAGGATTTTGGTTTGGGCTAGTTTGCCAGTTGGTTGCTCGCAGCGGCTTACTTCCAGAGTGGAATCTGCAAAAATATTGGCAAAAGCATAAGCCTGATCCAGTTTCCAGTCGCTGATAAAGCTATCGTGGCAAGAGGCACATTTCAGATTTAATCCCAAAAGAACCTGCCCGACATTTTGAGCCGCTTGCATTTCGGTTCGCTGGGAGGCATTGACGGTCCCTCGCCAGCGGATACCTTCTATAAAGCCTTTGGATTTTTGAGTTGGATTGAGCAGCTCCCGGACAAATTGATCGTAGGGTTTATTTTCTCTGATCGAGGTATAAAGCCAGTCTGTGATAGCGAATCGTCCACCTGTGATGTAGCCGGTACCGGTGTAGTCATTTCTCAGGGCATCATTCCAAAAGGTCAGCCAATGCTGGCTGTATTCATCAGTTCGATCGAGTAGATTTTGAATCCAAATTTCTCGTTTATTGGGATTGGTGTCTGCCTGAAAAGCCGCTAATTCCTGTGGAGAAGGCAAAAGCCCAATAATATCAAGAGACGTTCTTCGTAGAAAGGTCCGATCATCCACAGGGGTATTCCAAGAGAGTTGGTTCTGCTCAAAATATTGATCCACCCAACGGTCAATTGGGTTTTCTAGACCTGGCTTGGCTGGAGGTAGATTTGGTTTTCGGGGTGCCAAAGCTGCTACCCGATACACGGACTGCTGAGCCACTCCATCTGGCCAAGGGGCACCTTTTTCCACCCATAGGGTAAGCAGTTGAATTTCCTCCTTGCTGAGGAGTTTGCCCTTTTCAGGCATCACATCTTTATGGTTTTTAGATAAGGAAATCCGACGGATTAATTCGCTTTGACTAGGATTCCCTGGTATGATGATGGGACCATTTTCGCCTCCTGCAAAGACAAATTCCTTTTCATCCAATCGTAAGTCTCCTTCGATTTTAGCCCCTGAGTGGCATTTGTAGCAGTTGTGGGCGAGGACTGACCGGACATTGGTCACGAGTTGGATTTCTTTTTCCGGAGAAAGCTCAGAAGCGAAAGTGCCCAAGTCTACCGTCAGGGAATGAGGAGCTTCCTGATCGGAATTTTGGGGTAACACCTCCGTCAGGTAATCCTCTCCATGTGTCAAAGCCGCTCCGAAATGGCCTGCCGCTCCAACTCCTATACTGCTGAGAAATAGGACGAATCTGTAGGTTTTGATTGAAGAAGTGGAGGGGTTGAGTTCACTTTTGCGAAGCAAAACCAGAAGGAAAACGCTCAATCCAGCACTGATCAAGCCAACAGTCCGATGCAGATCGAGGGTACTTCCTGTGATGCCTTCATTTTCTGCCAATAGCCAGCCCATTGCGGCAGAAAGAACTGCGGAAATAGCTCCCAAAACGACCAAAAAGCGGATGCCGGATCGAAATGAATGATGCGAATTTTTCAATGTAAACAGCTCCATCACGGCTGCCGCCAAAAGCAAGGCGATTGGAAAATGAACCAGCATTGGGTGAAGTCGGCCGAAAAGTTGGCTTAGCCAAAATGGGCTATCATGAGCTGGACCTTGAGCAAAGGCAGGAATTGAAATGAAAAGAATACTCAGGAGAAGAATAAAGCCGATTTTTTTTGTGAGCATTTGAAATTTTTTGAAAAGAGGAAGCAACCGATTTCCTGAAAAAATATAAGGCTTTTGCGCTTACTTTCTATCCTGAACGCCAAAGTTTTGACTTGAGTAGGGGGGTAAGTGAGCTTGGAAAACCAAGCTTGTTTAATGACCTTAGGCCTAGGATATTCCAATTTGACCCTGTGTTTTTCCCGATGAAAAAAGTCTTTCTTTCTCTGGTTTTTACCGCTGTTTTTCTGGCAAGTTTTGGACAGCAAAAATTTCAGGTTTCTTCTCCCAATGGGCAAGTGCAAGTAACACTTTCCAACCAAGAGCGATTGACCTATTCCATTTCTCATCAAGAAAATGTGCTTTTTCAGCCCTCTACGCTTGGCTTTTCTCTAAATCGTCCAGAAATAGATTTGACTGAGTTTGAAGTTTTGGGATCAGAGGAAAAAGAAGTCAATCAATCTTGGACTCCTATTTATGGAGAGCGGAGTAAAATCAAGGATCATTATCGTGAGCTCCGACTCCGACTTCAAACCAAAACTCAAGCTAAGGTTCAGGTGAATCTGGTATTTAAAGTTTATGATGATGGAGTGGGTTTTCGGTATGAATTTCCAGAGCAGGAGGGATTTAAGCATTTTATCGTGGGAGAAGAACTGACCGAATTCAAAATGGGAGCTGATCATTCCGCCTTTTGGATTCCTGGGGATTACGATACCAACGAGTTTTTATACAAGACCACCAGACTGTCCGAAGTCAAATCTTTAGCAGCCAATGCCGAGGAAATTGACATCGCGGTAAAGAGCCCAATTGGAGACAATTTTGTTCAAACTCCATTGCAGCTTGTAACTGATTCGGGCTATTACATTCATATTCACGAAGCAGCTTTGGTCAATTATCCGGTCATGCAGCTAGAGTTGGATAAAGCTGATTATACCCTTAAATCCCACTTGGTGCCGGATGCAGTCGGAAATAAAGCTTACCTCCAAACGGGCACCTCTACTCCGTGGAGAAGCATCATTATCTCAAAAACACCTGAGGGAATTTTAGCTTCAGACTTGATCTTAAACCTGAATGATCCTGCTCAAGAGGAATATTACTCTTGGGTTACACCTCAAAAGTTTATCGGTGTGTGGTGGGAAATGCATGTGGGTAAAGGAACTTGGGAGTATGCTTCTGGCAAGCATGCAGCTAACACAGCCAATGTCAAAAAGTACATCGACTTTGCCGCTAAGTATGGAATTGAAGGCGTATTAGTCGAAGGCTGGAATGAAGGCTGGGAAGATTGGTTTGGCAACTGGAAAGAGGAGGTTTTTGATTTTGTGACCCCGTATCCCGACTATGCCATTAAAGAATTATCGGAATATGCCCGCTCCAAAAATGTGCGACTGATCATGCATCATGAGACTTCCGGTTCTGTAACCAATTACGAGCGAAGACTGGAAGATGCTTTGGATTTTATGGTGGCGAATGACATTAACACAGTTAAGACCGGGTATGTGGGGAAAATCATTCCCCGAGGAGAGCATCATGACAGTCAGTGGATGAATCGGCACTATGTCCATGTGGGTAAAAAAGCTGCTGAAAAGAAAATCATGGTCGTCTCTCATGAGTCGAGCAGGCCGACTGGATTAAATAGAACTTATCCCAACATGATGGCTTCAGAGGCAGCCCGGGGTAATGAATTTAATAATGCTCCGACCTTTGGGTTGACTCCTGAGCATGAGACGATTTTGGCCTTTACCCGACTCAAAGGTGGACCGATGGACTACACACCCGGTTTTTTTGATTTCAAGTTAAATCGTTTCGATGCGAGTAGAACTACCCAAGTCAATACGACTATATCCAAGCAGGCTGCCTTGTTTGTGGTGTTTTATAGCCCAATTCAGATGTTGGGTGACCTTCCTGAAAACCTTGAAAAGTACCCGGATTTAGTTCGATTCATCGTGGATATTCCCTTGGACTGGGAGGAAAGTACTTATCTCAAATCCGCTCCCGGAGGTCAAGTGGTGGTGGCCAGAAAGGCCAAGGAAAATGGGGTCTGGTACGTCGCAGGAATTTCCGATGAACAAGCAAGAGAAGTGGAATTGGATTTCTCTTTTCTGGAAAAAGGAAAGACCTACACCGTACACCTGATCCAAGACTCTAAGGATGCTCATTATGATCTAAACCCGACCGGAATGGAATCGAAGAGTAGTTCAGTCAAGCCTGGTCAAAAGATGAAAGTTCGGATGGCACAAGGAGGGGGATTTGTGATGAAGATTTCACAAGAATAAATCGGGGTTAACATCTTGTTTCTGGTGTAGAATTCTGATGATTTCAATCGTATGATTGGAAGCAAGGCGATAAAAAATCACATGAGATTTGATCCATGCTTTTCGATATCCTGCCCTGATGAAATCACAGTCTATTCCAGAGAAGGGATGATCGCAAATCTGTTCGATTTTATTGACAATGCTTAAATAATAGTCATCGGCTTGATTTTCAGACCAGTTTTCAAAAGTGTATTCCCAAATCCGTTGTAAGTCTTCCTTAGCTTTTATCGAGATTAAAAAATCATACTTTGGCATGTTTCTTTTTTAAGGATTCTAAAAATGAATGAGAATCGAAATTAGGGTCGAATCCACTTTTTTCCCCTTCTGCCAGGGCCTCGCGTAAAATTTCAAGCTTCAATTTTTCCTTCTCAAGTAAACGTAATCCAGCTCTAATCACTTCACTGGCAGTACTGTACCTGCCTGAAGAAACTTCTTTTTCAACAAAATCCTCAAAATGATCTCCCAACGAAATAGATGTATTCTTTCCCATGACTTTTTCTTTAAAGTTACCAATTATTGGTAACGACAGTTTTGTTTTTTAGAAAAATTTACTCCACCACTAGCCAAGTATATCCCCCTGCAGGAATGCCCACTGTGACTTTTGCATCGTAGTTCCTTTCCAGACGGACAGTTTGGCTTTTGCTTTCTTCCACCCGGATTTGAGCAGTCTCACTTAGACCCGTGTAGTAAAGCGGGAGGGCCAACTCTTTTTTCATGGGTTCGGTGCTAGGGTTGAAAAGCATAATTAGGGCTTTTTCTTTTCCCTTAGGATCCACATGCATCCAGCCATCCCAGTCTTTGCCGTCGGCTCTACGAAGCCGGATGATATCGGAATTCAGGATGTTCCGATACTTTTTATACCAGGCTATTACTTCGATCACCATGGCTTTGGTCTCCTCGGTATCATAGAGCCTTGGTCCTCGGTAACAGGCCTGAATCCCTGCTCCATAATACTGCATCATGAGCTGCTTGTAGTCATCCAAGTGATCATTGAGTGGCTCAAGAACAGCATCCGAACCGCCGCCGTGATAGGCTGTGAGGGGTACAAATCCCCAACCCATCGAAGGAGTTTTCTCCCAAGTGGCATCGTAAATGTTTTGGCGGTTGAGGATTTTTTGTCGGTCCCTCGGTAGGGAAAAATTTACCTCTCGATATCCCATAGCGATCTTGTGGGTGCCATCCAGAAAGTACCAATCCGGTGCGTTGATGTAGATTCCCCGCGCATTCATCCATTGATACAGCCCTTTTTGCAGGTTCATCTGCACCCATTGTGAATCTTCCAGTCCTTTGTGACCGGGATGGGAATGAGAGGCACAGACATCTCCGGGATAAGGACCGTCATTTTCGAAGATGTCAAAGCCGGTTTCGCTAAAGAAAAATTTCAATTTTTCGAGGTAATTCAAACCCCAATCGCTTGCGAGGCAGGGTGCATTTCCGAAAAAAGCACCGCCTGGCTTACCCGTAATCGGACTGATCACATCGGTCTCTGGGCTAATCGTCCGCGAGGAAAAAAGCGAGTAGCCACCGATTTTGATACCCTTGGAATGGGCGTAGTCGGCAAGTGATTTCCATCGGTCAATGTTCTCGGGAGAATTGTCTTCCATATTGATGTGGCTGCCAAAACTCAGTATCAGTGCTTCGTAACCTGTGTCGACGCATTGATCGATGGCGGTGCGGACTTTCTCGTCGGTTTTGCTGACCAAGTGCATGAAAATCGGGTTTTGCTGAGTCCAAGGTGCGATGGTTCGGTACATTTTCCGTCTAGCCAATCCATTTCGTTCCCGATCGTAACTGTCGAGAATGAGTTCATAAGTTCGAATAGACTGGAATTTTTCACCCTTTTCCAAGTCAATCCCTATTCCTTTTTGTGGATAGACTTCCAAGGTGCTTGGCGTCTGATAGTCGTAATTGACCTGAGAGGTGTAGCTCGAGTCCTGCTTCCAATGGGTCGCCTGTGCGCTGAGTTCTGCATGCATGGCATTGTTGAAGGCAAAATTGTTTTCCACATAGAGCTGATGCGGCTTTTTCATGTCCTTGGTCGCGCCAACTACGGCTGATTCTTCTTCGACTGTGCCGAGGATTTCATTCACGACCTGATCAATGTGGATGCTGGAGTTTCCCTGATTTTCCAAGGTCAGGAATTTCCCGATCAAAGGGAGATTGTCATAAATCTCATAATGCACCTGAAGCAAAAGACCTGGAAATTCAGGATGTGCGTAGGAGAAAGTAATTTTTTGTCCACTTGCCTGTTCATTTTGACCGGTCCAAAATTGGTTTTTGGTCGGGAAGTGAGGAGTGATTTTCGAAAGCGTGTAACCTTGGTAAGCAAAACTTCCTTCTTCAGGTTTCAACATGCCAAGCCATTCTTTTTTGAAGTAGCCTTTTTCTTTAAAGTCCAGCTTAGCACCGATTTCATAGGTTTTTCCATTTAAAGTCACTCTGGCCTCAGGCATAACGGTGCGCAGGAGTTGCGCTCCAGTCATCAGGTTGGTGAAGTCGTAGCAGGCTGGACTTGGGGAGAGGAAAAAAGTCCGCTGAACGAGTCCGTTTCGAAGCTGGATTTCGTTTGGGTTGATTTGGATGGTTTCAGCAGGTCTGGATTTGCCGTCGACTAGCCAGTCTCCATTTGATTTTTGAGCATTTGAATAACTAGGGAGGCTGAAGAAAACTACAAGAATTATAAAAAATGAGCTTGTATGAAGTAGTTGATATTTCACCTTATGGGATATTTAGTTTCTTTAATGTTCTGTAAAATAAGGCTTTCTTCAATTTTTTCTTCTTCTTGATGATATCTCTTAAGGTTCTAAAAAATCAAAAGCCCCGAACTTTTGATTCGGGGCTTCAAAATAATTACTGATGTCTTTCAGTCTTCTATTTTATTCTTAAACTCGATTTCATTGATGCTCATCAGGACTTGCTCTCCTTTGGCATCAGGATTTTTAAAGATGAAGTAAAGGTCCTGAATGCCAGAAGTTGATTTGATTTGAACTTTTGCCCGATTGGCATTCATTCTTATCCATTCTTGCATACTCACTCCCTGAGGTGGACGGAAGCCTCCCCCCTCCTTGATGCCGATCTTATCAGAGGTTCCTAAAACTTCTCCTGTTGGAGAACCCAGCCTGATTTCTACCGAACCGCCGATGGCGCCATTTCTCGAAGTAATGCTTGCCAGAACGTCAATTTCCTGAATTCCTGTCAGGTCAATTCCTTTAAGTGCAAATTGGGAATTGTCGCCTGCCATCATAAAGCTAACTCGAGGAGTAGTCAAGAGCTGTACCCCTTTTCTGTCCACAGAAGTTTGTGGATCGACAAAAGGAGCCTTCAAGGCCACAAAATCGACTCCGTTTAGTGAACCAATTGCGCCTGAACCCTTGTCTGAATAGGATGCACGAAGTAGGAAGCTTCCCTGGCCAT
Organism: Algoriphagus sanaruensis; assembly: GCF_001593605.1. Lineage (GTDB taxonomy): Bacteria > Bacteroidota > Bacteroidia > Cytophagales > Cyclobacteriaceae > Algoriphagus > Algoriphagus sanaruensis. Next base: position 1,338,478 of record NZ_CP012836.1, read on the forward strand.
TTTCACCTTCTGGAATAACTGCTTCTACTTTTCCGCTCAAAGGTAAGGAGGCGATATTGGCTTGGACATCATCCATGGCCAAAATGTAGTCCACCATTCGCTTGGCATCTGCCTCACTTAAAGATGGGTGAGCGCTCATGGCGTGATCTCCCCAAACACCAGCTCCACCGTTGATGATTTTATTTACCAAGTAAGCTGTGTTTTCGGCTGAATTTGGATATTTCTCAGCGACGGCCTGATAGCTTGGACCGATTGATTTTTCGGTGTACTGATGGCAAGACTTACAGTCGCTTTGTTCGATTAGATTTTTACCCAAATTCAAGATAGCCGCACTTTCTACACCACTTTGCTTCGAAGCAACCTCAATTGGGTCAAATCCTGCAGGAACGTAGTCAAAGGTGACCGCCACTTCCTCGGGCTTGATCGTGCCGTCACTGGAGCTACCGTCTTCTTTGTCTGACACGCTGATGATATAATTCAAATCTTTATCTCCAAACCAGAAGCTTCTGTTCATTCCGCCAAAGTCGATACTCACTGCCGGAGGCTCATTTCCTGCGGTGACTTCTAAGGAAGCCGAATTAGTCTCGCCTTTGGTGTCGGTCACGGTCACTACTACCTGATAGGTACCAGCCTCCGCGAAAGTGAAGCTAGGATTGGCTTCGGTCAAGATTTGATTGAAACCAGAGGTGTTTGTGATTTTCCATTCAAATTTCAGATTGCCTTGATCGTAATCATCAAAATCATTGGTGCCTTCTGAAGAGAAATTGACTGCTAATGGAGTAGCCCCTGCGGTCTTATCTACTGAAGCAGCTACGTTTGGTTTGCGGTTTCCTCGGTTGAATTGGATTTTGATCAAGCGGGAATTGGCATTTCCTCTAAACCAGGCCGAGCCATATTCTAAAATATACAAGGATCCATCTGGTCCGAAGTCCATGTCAATGGCAGAACTGAAGGTCTCATTTGGAAGGAATCGCTCCATGCTCACATAATCCCCATTCTCATCCATCGTCACTGCAAAAATCCATCCTCGCATAAAGTCCACGATGAGCCATTTGCCCTCGTAATAGGCAGGGAATACGTAAGGTGCGTCTTTTTTGAAATCTGCCTTTCTGAACACGGGGCCCCCTGTGGCACTTCTTCCTGAGGTTCCCAATTCTGGGAATTTTTCTGAAGCTCCATAAGGATAATAGATCATGGCTGGGACAACCGGTGTTGGAAGTTCACGCAATCCAGTATTGTTCACTGATTCGTTTACAGGAGCATTGACATCGTATGGCGCACCATAGCTGCTGTCCGCGTGATTGTGTCGGTTGTAAGGGAAATTATCTCCAATAAAGTAAGGCCAACCAAAGAATCCAGGTCCTTTAGCTTGGTTAAATTCATCATAGCCTTTTGGGCCCCAAATAGAGTCCACAGAAGCATCCGGCCCTACTTCACCCCAATAGAGGTAGCCAGTTTTGCTGTCTAGGGTTGGTCTCCAAGGGTTACGATGACCCATGGTGTAAATTTCAGGACGAGTTTTTTCAGTTCCTGGAGGGAAAAGGTTTCCTTCTGGAATGGTGTACGAACCATCATCTTCCGGATGGATTCTAAGGATTTTACCTCGAAGGTCATTGGTGTTTCCCGGAGCGCGTTGGTCATCGGAATTTTCCATTCCTGGTCGCTCATCGAGGTTGGATGATCCTTCTCTTGGATTGACCGTGTTGTTGCCGACGGTGAGGTATAGATTCCCTTCGGCATCAAACACCATCCCTCCACCCGTGTGGCAGCATTCTTCCCGTTGGGTAGGTACTTCCAGGACGATTTTTTTAGATGATTCTACCAATTCATTGCCTTTTAGTTCCCAGCGAGCCAAAACGTGTTTGGTGTCGGTTGGGTCGGCATAATACATGTAGATCCAGTTATTTTTTTCATAATCCGGGTGAGCAATCACACCCATCAAACCTTCTTCAGCTTCACGAGTGACGCCGGCTTTGTTGGTGTATTTGGTGTTGACTGGGATAGTAGCGACCAAGGTGACTTCCCCGGTGGTTTCATCCAAAATTTTCACACCCCCCTTTCGCTCCACAAACAACACTCTGTTTCCAGGGAGAAAAGTCATTTCCATGGGTTCGTCCATACCTTCTGTCAAGACCACCTTCGTGAATCGGTTGTCTTCAGGCTTGATGTTAGGGTCATCGGCAGGGTCTGTTTTGCAGGAAAACAAGGCTAAGCCCAGCATCAACCCAAGAAAAGGTTTCCATAGTAATTGATTACGCATAGGTTTCAGGTAAGTTAATTGATATCTATTGTCTCAATGATGAACAAAAGAAATCCAATTCCCAAAATGTCTTGCTGTTGCGGTAAAATTTGGGGATGAATGCGCATTGGAACTGATTGATTCTTTGGGAGAAACTTTACCTCGGGAGTTATTCCAAGGAAACATCCTAGTCTCCTTTGCTTGCCTTTGGTCAAATTCTTTTTCTGGTCTCCTGTGCTTTCATTATTTTTCAAAAAAACGCGCAGATTCTATGAAGAAATTTCTACTTGCTACGGTCTTTTTACCGATGATGGCTTTTGGCCAAAATCATGAGGCAAACCTTCGGAAGATTTATGATACGGAGCTTTCGGCTGGCCACACCTATGATAACCTACGCTACCTCTGCAAGGTCATCGGAAATCGATTGGCTGGTTCGCCAGGTGCAGCTGCTTCGGTCGAATGGACTAAGCAGCTCATGGAAAGCTATGATTTTGACACAGTTTACCTTCAGCCTGTCATGGTGCCGCATTGGGAACGAGGAGGAAAAGATGTGGTCAAAATTGTTAATTCGGTCAAGCATGGGACCGTGGAGCTGAATGCGTTGGCTTTGGGTAATACTCGTGGCACAGGAGCAAAGGGACTTGTAGGTCAGGTAATTGAGGTGAAAAGTATTCCTGAATTGATGGCTATGGGAGAAAAAGTCCGTGGCAAAATAGTCTTTTTCAACGGTCCGATGGATCCTAAGTTGATCGATACTTTTCAGGCCTATGGAGGAGCGAATGCCCAGCGCAGTTCAGGAGCTGCAGAGGCTTCCAAACTAGGAGCGATTGGCACCTTGGTTCGGTCCTTAAGCAATACCATCAATGAATTTCCTCACACCGGTAATCAGCGGTATAATCCTGACTTTCCAGAAATTCCCGCCCTAGCGATCAGTACTGCAGATGCCGAATTATTGAGTGAACTTCTAGCAGATCAGGCAGATTTGAATGTGTATTTGGAGTCTTACGGAGAAATGAAGTCCGAGAAACTATCCTATAATGTGATCGGTGAAATCCGCGGAACGGAAAAGCCTGAGGAAATCATTGCTGTTGGAGGTCACCTCGATTCTTGGGATGTGGGCGAAGGAGCCCATGATGACGGAGCGGGTTGTATGCAGGCGATCGAAGTATTGCGATTATACAAGCAATTGGGTTGGAAGCCGAAGCGGACGATTCGTGCGGTGATGTGGATGAATGAAGAAAATGGACTTCGTGGAGGACAGGAATATGCCCGAGTGGCCAAGGAAAAAGGTGAAAAACACATCGCCGGGATTGAATCAGATTCGGGAGGATTTTTGCCGATTGGTTTTTCTTCTACAGGTACCGATGCTCAGCGATCTAAGTTGACCTCTTGGTCAGAGTTGCTCAGACCCTATCAGCTTTGGAGCTTAGATAGACCAGGTGGAGGAGCGGATATCGGTCCACTTCGAGATCAGGGCCCGATTTTAATTGGGTTAAAGCCAGATTCTCAGCGATATTTCTTCTATCACCATACAGAGGCAGATGTGTTTGAAGCGGTAGATCAGCGTGAACTTGAGCTCGTGGCGGCAGCCATGGCGGCCTTGGTGTATTTGATTGAGCAGGAGGGGATTTAGTATTTTGTATGTTGGAATTCAGAGGTCCTTAATCCTTTTATTTTACCTGACATCAATCAGTCTTTTTTGTAAGATTGGTCACCACTTTCCCTTTTCTATTCTGCTTCTTTTGGAAAAAATATACACCCATGAATGACCTTCAGATTGCAAATTCAGTCGCTCCACTACCGATCCAGCAGATCGCTGAGAAAATCGGAATCGACACCGAGAAGCTTGAATTTTACGGAAAATACAAGGCCAAACTCCCGCTTGATCTAATCAATGAAGAAAAGGCAAGACAAAGCAACTTGATTCTGGTGACGGCGATTACCCCGACTCCTGCGGGAGAGGGGAAGACAACTGTTACGATTGGGTTGAATGATGGCTTAAACCGTTTGGGGAAAGCTTCAATCGCGGTGATTCGAGAGCCTAGTCTGGGACCAGTTTTTGGAATCAAAGGTGGGGCGGCCGGTGGAGGATGGTCTCAAGTTATTCCCATGGAAGACATCAACCTCCATTTCACAGGTGACTTTCATGCGATCGAAAAGGCCAATAATTTGCTTTCTGCCTTGATTGACAATAATATCCAAAGCAAAACCAGGAACCTGGGCATCGATCCTCGCACTGTCCTTTGGAAGCGAGCTATGGACATGAATGACCGTGCCCTTCGAACTACTGTCGTTGGGCTTGGAGGAAAAAATGGAGGCATCCCTCGAGAGACCGGATTCAATATTACCGCTGCCTCAGAGGTGATGGCCATTCTTTGTATGAGCAAGGATTTGGAGGATTTGAAAGAGCGATTTGCTAGAATCTATATCGGAGATCGTTTTGATGGTTCTCCAGTGCTTGCCGGTGATCTCAACGCTCAAGGAGCCATGGCTACTTTGATGAAAGAAGCCATAAAACCCAACTTGGTTCAGACACTTGGACATCATTCAGCCATCATCCATGGAGGGCCTTTTGCCAACATTGCCCAAGGAACCAATTCCATTTTAGCTACCAAAATGGGGCTAAGTCTAGGGGATTATGTGGTGACGGAAGCAGGCTTTGGATCCGACCTGGGAGCAGAAAAATTTTTCAATATTAAATCCCGATCGGCTGGACTTTCTCCGAAGGCGGTGGTTTTGGTGGCCACCATCCGAGCCTTGAAATACCATGGTGGAAAGTCTCTTAAAGAATTGACTCAGCCAGATGTAGCAGCCTTGGAAAAAGGATTGCCTAATCTTCAGCATCATTTGAATAGCTTGAGCAGTTTTGGTGTTCCGGTCGTGGTTGCCGTGAATGTATTCAGTTCAGACTCCGAGGAAGAGCGAAAATTGATCGTCGATTACTGCCAAAATCAAGGGGTTTCAGTTGCACTCAGTGAAGGATGGGCGAAGGGTGGAGAAGGCTGTGAATCCCTCGGTTCATTGGTTATTCAAGCTGCAGAAAAGTGTGAAAAGTCCTTTACACCCACCTATCAGCTTGAAGATTCGGTAGAGGAAAAAATCAAAAAAGTAGCCCATACGATTTATGGGGCCTCAGGCGTGGAGTTTTCCTCCATCGCCAAGAGCCAATTGAAAAAAATCGAAAAACTAGGCTATGGGCAGTTTCCGATTTGTATGGCCAAGACACAGAAAAGCATCAGCGATCAAGAAAAACTAATTGGAAGGCCTACTGGATTTACCATCACCATCCGTGAGTTTGAAATCGCTGCCGGAGCAGAGTTCATTATTCCAATTGCAGGGGAAATTCTGAGAATGCCTGGGTTGCCTGAAGTTCCAGCTGCAGAATCTGTGGATATTTCGGCGGATGGACAGATTTCAGGACTTTTCTGAATCATAAAAACCCCGGTCATTGCTGGCCGGGGTCCAAACCAATTTCCATTAAAAAATCCCTATCTACTTACTTTATTTCGATTTTTCGAACCGGCTTACCGGATTTGGTGGACGATTTAGGTAAAACGATACGCAAGATTCCTTTGTCATACTTGGCCTTTATTTCATCTTGCTCAACTTCCTCTGGTAACACAAAAGATCGGCGGACGCTGCTGTATGAAAATTCTTTCTTTCGGTAGTTTTCCTTTTCTTCTTCAGATTCATTTTTGCGCTCGCCGCAAATGCTCAATACACCGTCGTGAATGTCAATCTTGAAATCTCCTTTTTCAAAACCTGGAGCAGAAAGCTCAAGCTTGAATTCTTTATCATTCTCAATCACATTGGTTGACGGGATTTCCACGGATTTTTCGGGAAACCAAAACTTATCCTCCCAGCCGAAAGGATTCTCTGTGCCGAAAAAGTCTTTGACCATATGTGGCCAAAAACCTCTGTCTTTTTTGGTGAGTTTGCCCATGGTTTCTAGCGTTTTAGTGGTGAAGTACGTGATGATGAATTTCCAGAAAAACCGACTGGTTTCCGATGATAATTGTCAAGGATTTGGGTGATAGTGATCAAAAAAATCGGGTATTTTTTAGCCTCTCAATTTTCGTGATTCCTGGGATTGAGGCTTTCGTGTACTGATTTGGTTTTCAAGGTGATAATCAATCCTTTTGGTGATAAATGTCATTTTCTAATCGAGCTTTTCTGGGTAGTATCGCTACAGTAAAACTCCAGAAATCATGGTCACGCTTCGCCTTCCAAAAACGCAGATTATGCAGGTTTGCATGGACAAGCAACAGCAAACTATTGCAGATTTTGAACATGAGATTTTAGCGCTCAAGCAGCAGCTTCGAAATCATGAAGAGACGGATAGTCAAGAGACAAGGCCCTCGCCAGAACGAAGAGAATTGTTGCTCCGGATGGAGCATGAACTCAATTTTCTCAACTATGAGCTGGAGGTGTTGAAAAGTATCAATTTGGAGGAAGATCTGGCCGAAATTGCGCTTGGCGCAGTAGTCGTCACAGATCAGCGAATCTTTTTTATATCTGTTTCTATTGAGCGGGTAGATGTGCTGGGAGAGGCGGTGATTGGAGTATCTACCAAGTCGCCGATTTATCATTCGATGCAAGGCAAAAAAACTGGAGAGTATTTCGATTACGGTGGAGTAAGATTCACCATTCTGGATGTGTATTAGTTGTTTGATCCCCACCTTGCAGTATGAAGTAGCGCCGACCCAAGAGTCGGCGCTTTTCAGTTAGGAACACGCGGATTATTTGGATTGACTTTCCAATAAGAGCTTTTCAGCTGCTTTGGATTCAATGAATTCTTTTTGGAATGGGATGGTCAAATACTGATCATTGGCCCAAATATCGAAGAGGTTTCGGTACCACGGACTGTTGGGATTTCCCGACTGACCGGGATTATTGATTCCTTGAGTTTTTTCCCAGTCTCCAGTATCCACCAAAATTCGAAAAGAAGCCCCAGAAGTGTTATTGTCCCCATAAGCATTGGCTCCTGGAGTAAAAGAATAGCCGCCTCGAGCGATGGGTCCCAGGTTAAATAGGGAATCAAATTTCGGGTGCACCACATCGCCTAGGGCATGCTTTAATTGTGCATGCTTGTAATTTGGCTGCCCATACTGCCATTTTGCAGGATCGGGTCCTAGTTTAACTTCCAATTCAGCGATTGCCTCCTCGAAGCTCTTTTGAATCCATTGGTCTCGAGCAGATTGGGCATGGTTTGAAAAAATGAGTTCAGGATTTTTTACCCATTGGATGATACGAGTAAGACTGAGTGTTCCCACCCATTCTTGAGCAGCTTGAGGTAAGAAAAGGGTGTTGGCCTCAGCCCTCAGTTTTCGCTCCCACATGACGTAAATCCCTGCCGGAATGGAGTTTTTCTCCAGTATCAAATCCCAGTCTTTTAGAAGGTCTTTTAAAGAATCCAGTTTTGGATGATCAAATTCAAGGGACAATAAATAAGGAAGAAGCTCCCTTGCAGGAATCGCCAAGTAATCATTTTGCAAAGCTCCCATTTCAGCCAAGCTGAATTTTTTATCTTGGCTTAACACTTCCGCTATACGTCTTCCTCTGAAATCATCGGCCCATTCATAGCCCAAAGCTTCTGGATAGGCATAATCCCGTGGAGCGACATGCTGATTGGCGGTAGCAATAAATCCTGAAGAAGGGTTGACTTGATGGGGAAGATTTTCGATTGGGAGAAATCCATCCCATTCCTGAGAGCCATCACCTTTGGTCGCGACCAACCCAGAAAAGCCATTTCGTATTGGGGTCAATGCGGATGCTTGCCAGCCGATGGTGCCATCTTTTCCCGCCCAAACCATATTTTCTCCGGGGACATGATTGCGGGTGCAGGCTGCTCTAAACTCCTCCCAAGTAGTAGCTTGCCCCATGCTCAAGCTGGAAAGATAAGGGGCAGATCCAGGCACTAGCCAAGCACATTGGACGGCCACTACTTTTCTCAACTCCTCGTCAATAAAAGTAACTGGGCCGTGCACCGTGTATCGATGTGTGACTTGCTTGAATCCTTCACCTTTGACCAAAATAGAATCTTGAATAACCTCGAAATTCTTCCATTCTCCTTGATGAAAGTATTGATTGGGGTTTGTGGGATGCAGGTCGTAGATTTTTAGATCCTCCATATCGGTCGAATATATCGTCAGTCCCCAAGCACCGTACGCGTTATGTCCAATGGAAACACCCGGGATTTCGGGTTCACCGCCCCCAACAACATCCCAGCCCGGAGCATTTAAATGAACCCAATATCGCAAAGAAGGCACCGCCTGTGCACGATGGGGATCATTGGCTAAATAGGGAAATCCGCTCTCAGTTTTGGATCCTGCTAGCACCCAATTATTGCTTCCTTGGGCAAATGCATCTGCTTTTTCATTGTCCTTCCACTCCATTTCCCATAGTGCCTGAAGACTTTCCGATTCAGAAGCTTCTCTTCGAAACTCGGGAAGAACATCTTCAGGCTTAAATTTGACAGTTGTCCGAAAAGCATTGTAGGGAGCCAAAATATCCTTGAAAAGTAATTCGTCGGGAATAGACTCATCTATTTTTAGAACTGGCTCATTCGGATGGAAGTAGAAAAGTTGCTTGGTTTTTTCTTCCCCAAGAACACGAACCGCACGGGAGATTTTAAGTTCATCCTGGACATTTTCCAACAGTCCTTGGTGCCTGGAAATCACCACTTCCCAAGTCCAAAAGTCCGGGAGAATATCGAGCATTTTGAATTCGATCGGCAGGTTTTCCGGATGTTCACGTGCCTCAGCGATATACTGATTGACTCCGGCTACGAAGGCATCCACGATCGCTTCTCCTCTGGGATGGTAATGGGAAAGCTCTTTGCTTTTATCCCCTCTGAACTTAAAAAGGCGAACTCCACGATCTCGTTCCAATTCCCTAGGCCCTAATAGTTCGGACAAAGTACCGGTAGCTTGTCGTCTCCAGATTTCAAATTGGAATAATCGATCTTGGGCCGCTAGATAGCCTTGGGTGTAAAACAGGTCGTGCTCGTTTTGGGCAAAAATATGCTGAATACCGGTGGAGTCTCGGTAAACTTCTACGGACTGGTCAAGGCCAGGAAGAGCTAATTTTGGGTCTGAGGAATCACAAGCCCATACCAAAGTCAGCAGGGCAAGTGTTAGTAAGCGGTTACGGATCATAGGGTTATGTTTGGTTTTAGTAAAAACCAAAACATTTCCCACAATCGCAAATCACTTTCTGTGAGCGGACTGCCCGATCTTATTCTTGAGTGATCGGAAATCCTTGCTGATACCAAGCTTGAATTCCTCCTTGGAGGTGATTGACTTTGGTATAGCCTTGCTGAGTCAAAAGTTGAGCGGCTTCCAAGCTTCGAGCACCTACCGCACAGTAAATGAAGATTTCTTGATCTTTTGGGATTTCAAGGGCTTTTTCTAAAAAATTGGACTGATAATAATCGATGACAATTGCATTGGGGATTTTTCCTTGCGCCACTTCCCCGGGGGTACGCACATCCAAGATGACCCCATTAGCACTTTTTTCTTGAAATTCTTTGGGAGATAGGTTGGAAACTCTGGCAGGAGCGACAGCTTCCGAGGTTTCAGTATTTTGTTGGTTGCCAGAGCTACAAGCTCCTAAGGTAAGGCTGCCAATCAAGGCAAGAAGGAGAAAATTTTTCATTGGATATCGAATGTTGTGAGTTTGCAATGGGGAGTTAAACTTCAAATGAGTTTTTATTCAGTCACGAATCTACTGGAAAGGACCCAAAGGTCTCAGTGAGCAAAAGCACATAAGAAGGCGCGAATGGCCTAACTGTCCTTTTGGGGCTCGGTAACTGGTTTCTCTTTTACAATTTCCCGGATGAGGATGGTTCCATTGATATAATTGATTCGGTCTCCAAGCTGCGCATTTCGATTGATAGAAATTCCTTCCATCAAAATTTTCACCTCAAGCCTTGCATCGGATTGTGTCCAAGTCAAATTGACCGGGGAAATGTTGGCGTGGTACCCTTCTCCAAATTTTCGGACGAGGTGATCAAATTGTTTATCGATAGCTAGAGGGACGGGATGGCCTCTCCAAGTTAATATTAGGGAATCACTGAGGAAGGTTGGGTTGGAAAATGAAAAGTCAGGATTGGATTCCTGTTCTGAATCCGGACGGATGTTAAAGTAAATCAAGTGATCGTATCCGCTTATCGAGAGCGGATTGCTGCGCTCGATTAAAAAGGTAAAAGGTACCTCGACGGTAGCTTCCGGATTTTCGAGCTCTTCAAAATAAGATTTGTAAGTCAGTCCCAAAGACTCTGCAATCAACTTGTCGAATTGGGGTTTTTTGACTGATTTATCTTCGAAAAGCTGGATGGTCTCCTCCGATAGCAAAGGGTAAATTGATTCGTAACCATGGTAATCTCCCAAGTAACGGATAATGGAATTTGCTTCCGAAAGATTTTTGGAATCGAGGGTGTTTCGGTTTAGTGGACTCTTTGCTACAAGGACACTGTCACTGGATTTTTCCCAAAGGACTTCGTTTTTGATTTTTCCATTTTCGAAAAGATCTTCTTGGGAAAGTATCGATTCAAGGCGCTGGAATTGGGCTTTTTCACTCCAAGAAAACATTCCCCAAGGTCCAATTGAGGCCAAAATCATGGTGATGGCCAAGGAAATCGGGATCGTTTTGATGCTTTTGAAACCCAAGATGAAATACATCGAAATGCCCAAAAGCCAAATTCCCATCAGAAGGATAATGTATCGGTTGACTGTCAATCCATACTCCTCAACCCGAATGCCGATGGCTAAGAACAGCAAGACGGTAAGTGGAAGCAGTAGGAAGTAAAATGCTTTGTAAAACGTCTTGATCCAGCCTCCTTCTTGTTCCTTTTGGTAGGGGAAAAGCAACAAGTTGGTGAATATACCCAGCACTGAAATCGCCACAATCAAATAGGATACGATCCCTCTCGGCCAGTCCCAAGTCAAAATGATTTTCCCTCCATATATATAGAGGATGGTCAGGTAAATCAACAGCAAAGGGATAAGGATAAACTGGGTAAAGATTTTGAGCCCTTTCGGATAGTTGACTTTTTCTTTTAGCTCAAATTCAAGTGGTATTCCCGCTAGAAAGTACCAGGTATTAAAAATGCCGCCAGTGAGGATATAAACCTCGGCATAAATTTTTGGGTCTATTTTCAGATCAAATAAAAGCGTCACTGCACCAAAAGCTAGCGTGATTCCAGTGCTGATGACTTGGGAGAAAAACACCGCAAGGACAATTCGGATAAATAGCGTTTTGTTGTAATTCCAGAAGCTTTTCAGGTTGCCCTTTTTCAAGAATGGAATAAAAGCGACCGTGAGGTGGAGTGCCAGATTATAGATCAGGTATTTGATGTAGGGGGCAAAGGTGTTGTTGGAATTTTCAGTATCTGGAAAAGAAAAATAAATAAGCACCAGTGTGAAAATACCTACGATCGATCCGAGAATTTTTTGGAGCTTCCCAAGTTTGGTTTTCTCCAGAAAGATATCAATCGAGAAAAAGAGCGGAATACCAAGTGCTAGTGTCAGTAAAAGGTGAAGAAGCTGGAGATTGCCATCGAAGTTTTCTTTTTCCACCAAGTAAATCGCCAGCATAGTGGCCAAAATGGAGCTTAATAAGCTTAGTGGAAACCGTCGGGCTGCCTGAAAGGCATCTTCATTGAGGCGCTGAATGGAATTAAGTCGCATGGGTAGAAACAATGAGTTAACCAAAAGTTAAGTCAAAGAATCAAGACCCCCAAATACGAATTTTATCCTCGGATTTGCCCGTTTCCTTGGACTATCCACTTGTAGCTAGTCAATTCACGAAGCGCCATCGGACCTCGAGCATGGAGTTTTTGGGTGCTGATGCCGATTTCAGCTCCAAGGCCAAATTGATTGCCATCCGTGAAAGCCGTGGAGGCATTTGCATAGACCGCCGCGGCATCTACTTCCAGTAAAAATCGCTGGATATGACTTTCAGTTTCAGAAACGATTGCCTCCGAGTGTTTGGAAGAATAGGTGGCAATATGATCCAAAGCCTCATCCAGTGAGGAGACTGTTTTGATGGAGAGTTTTAAGCTTAAAAACTCCGTCCCGAAGTGTTCTGGAGTAGCCTTTTCGATTTGAGAATGAGCTGGAAGGGAAGCAAATGATTTCTCATCTGCAAAGACCTGAACGCCACTTTGAAGCAATGGGTGAATCAGTTTTTCCAAGTTTGGAAGTATGGCCTCATTAACAATCAGACAGTCCAGACTATTGCAGACACTTGGTCGACGCGTTTTAGAATTATGGATGATCGCGCTGGCTTTTTCTAAATCTGCAGATTCATCAACAAAGGTGTGAACAATACCCGCTCCGGTTTCGATGACCGGAACTTTCGCATTTTCTCTCACAAAATTGATCAGACCCTGAGAGCCCCTTGGGATGATCACATCCACAAAGCCCACCGCTTCCAAAAGCGCTTTGGTGGCTGCACGATCCGGAGGGAGAAGTTGGAAGGCTTCTTTGGGCAGTCCATGGATTTCTAGGACTTGGTGAATCAAGGACATGATCGCCCGATTGGAAAAGTCAGCGTCAGAACCTCCTTTCAGTACTAAACCATTTCCTGATTTAAGCGCCAAAGTGAAAACATCAAATGTCACATTAGGTCTTGCTTCATAAATGATTCCGACCACGCCTAGAGGTACGGTGGTTTTACGAAGATGGAGTCCATTTTCCAGCGTTTTCTCTTCCAGTAAAATTCCAAGAGGACTATCAAGCGAGGCGACTTGACGAATTTCTGCTGCGATACCTGCAATTCTCGACTTGGTCAGTAGCAATCTATCGTACATCGGATTGGATTTTTCCATCCGATCCAAGTCTTTTTGATTTTCCTGAAGTAAAAAAGAACTGTTTTTCAGCGCCAAGTCAGCGAGATCATGCAGGACAAGCCGAACAAGTTCGTCTTGAATTCCGGCAAGTTTTCGACTGTTCTTTTGGACAGCCTCAAATTGGCTTTGATACTCATTCATGATCAAAAAGATAGAGGTAATCGTAATGAATTAAGGCTTTTTGGTTTTTCTGGCCGATCCGTTCGAGGGCTAGTTTGGAAGTGTATTCTGCGCGTCCCAATCCGATCTTTTCGCCTTTTTCATCCTTGATCAAGAGGATGTCACCTTTGGAAAATTCACCTTGAATATGTGTGATTCCCACAGGCAAGAGGCTTCGGATCACGGTTGAAAACAGGGAGTTTCTCGCGCCTTCATTGATGGTTATTTCCCCTTTGTAATATTGAGCCCCGTGTGCCAGCCATTTTTTAGTGGCGTGAGTGAGTTTTTTAGGTTCAAACCACGTGCAACGAAGATTCCCCGATTCAAACTCCGAAAGAATCCCTTCTCGTTTTCCATTGGCTATGATCACCTGAATGCCCAAGTCCGCAGATTTCTTGGCCATGGCATATTTGGTCAACATGCCACCTCGGCCAAAAGAGGACTTGGTAGCTGAAATATAGCTACTGACTTCAGGCATAGATGAGGATACTTTTTCGATCAATTCCGAACTAGGTTCTGATGGTGGTCCGGTAAAAATCCCATCTACATTGGTCAACAAAAGCAAGGTGTCAGCATTGATCATCGCTGCGGTCAAACTCGCCAACTCGTCATTGTCTGTAAACATCAATTCGGTGATGGTTACCGTGTCATTTTCATTGACTATGGGCAAAATGCCTTGTTGAAGCAGAGCCTCAAGGCAGTTTTTCATATTCAAAAAATGCTTTCGATCTCGGAAGTCTTCCTTGGTTACCAATATCTGGGCAATGGGCTGCTCTAATTTTCCGAACAAATCGAGGTATTGGTTGATCAAGCGAATCTGTCCCGTTGCAGCCCAAATTTGCTTTTTAAATACCGGGTTGAGTTTTTCGGGTAAGGCAATGGATTGTCTTCCAAAGGCAACCGCACCTGAACTCACCAAGACTACTTTTTTCCCTGCTTGAATCAATTGTTTGATTCCTTGCACCAAATGAGCCATTCGTTCCAAATCGGGCAAACCGTTTGCCTGAGTCAGGACATTGGATCCGATTTTGATTACGATGACTTTTGAAGCGAGCATTTTTGGAAAATTTTCATAAAAGTAATGGATTCGGTGCGGAGTTGCTAAAGAAAGTGGTTTTTGAATTGAGAAATGGAAATTATCGTGAAATACGATGGATAAAAATGCTTCGCACTGAAATAAGGGATTGGAGTTACTCGATAGGTTGTAAATCCGAAAACGTAATTCACAAAAATGCCATACTGAGCGTGCCCACTAGCATCAGAATTTTTGCCCAAGCCGAAAGCTTTGAAAAGTGTTCTTTGCGATCTGCGCGATAAACCTTCCACATAAACCAACCAAATACGATTCCCAAAATCCCGAAGAATACAAAAAGTAAAGGATTATTGATCTGGAACGTGACCGTCAGGATTGCCCCCACAAAACAGGTGGCGATCAGAAAAATAACTTGCTTGGTTTTGCGAAATCCAATCACAATCGGCAGGGTGCGGCACCCATGCTTGCGGTCTCCAGGTCGGTCTTCGATGTCCTTGATGATCTCGCGAATTAGATTGAGAAAGAAGGCAAAGATGGCATAGGTCAGGACCAAAAGTTCATTTTTCTGATAATGGAATGCGACAAGGTAAACCGAAAATCCAGTCAAAATAGCCACGGTCAGGTTTCCAATGAAAGGCTCCCGCTTAAGGCGATTGCTATATAGCCAGAGCAGAAATGCTGCGAAGAAATTAACCAAGGCTATTTTGGGACTAACCCAAAGCCCCAAGCCAATCGCTGCAAAATTGAATATCGTATGCAAGACCAATACTACCCTCCGCTTAATTCCTTTGCCCACAATGACATTCTTCGGGCGGTTGATATAGTCAATCTTAACATCGTAATAGTCATTGATCATGTAGCCTGCCGCAGTGATCAAGAGCGTAGAAAATATGAGTAAGTAAAGTTTGAAATCGAACCATACAGGAGTACCTGAATTACTTTGCCCAATTAAAAAATAAGCGGTCATCCCCTGAGCAAAAGCCACCATAAGCAGGTTGATCGGTCTGCTGATTTTAAAAAGTCCACGAATTGATAAGGTGCGCTCCATAATTCTATCCTTGCGAAAATACTATTTTCAATCATTCTGCCACTGAATTGTTTTGGACATAGGAAAATCGATTCCGTAACTTTTGCCAAAGGTCCAAACTCAATTTTTTATCTTGATCTTCTATTGAATAAATAAACCCATTGACCTATGGATTCTAAAACATTACAATCTCGACGGACCTTTATTGCCACGACTGGTGGGGCTTTGGCGGGAAGTCTTTTCTTGCACCCAGTGGCTCAGGCGCTCTCGATTTTCGATCGGCCCGGCCAAAAAATGAAATTGGCGCTTGTCGGAACGGGAGTTCGTGGCTTGGCCATGTGGGGTAGAGATGTGATAAGAGCCTATACCAATCAGATTGAATTTGTGGGGTTGTCGGATAAGAATGAGGGGCGATTGGCCTACGGCAAATCCTACATGGGCGTTTCTTGTCCTACTTTTTTGGATACTGACCAAATGCTCAAAGAGACGAAACCGGATGTCTTGATCGTCACCACCATGGATAGCACGCATCACGAGTTTATCATCAAAGGCCTGAATGCTGGAATGAATGTCATTTCAGAAAAACCGATGACCACGGATGAAACAAAAATGCAGGCCATACTTGATGCGGAACGGAAATCAGGCAAAAAGCTTATCGTCACATTCAACTATCGGTATTCTCCGCACAGACAGAAATTATACGAATTGCTCCGAAATGGTGAGATCGGAGAGATCACTTCGGTAGATTTTCACTGGTATTTGGATACCTCTCATGGCGCAGATTACTTCCGAAGATGGCATGGTCATCGGGAATCCAGCGGAACCCTTCTCGTGCATAAGTCTTCCCATCATTTTGATTTGCTCAACTGGTGGATTGACTCCGATCCGGAGGAGGTGTATGCTTATGGGGGCTTGGAATTTTATGGTAAAAATGCTCCTTTCCGATCCACTACTTGCCGAGGATGTCCTCATGCCAGCAAGTGTGACTTTCACTGGGATATCACCAAAAGTGAGCACTTGACCAAGCTTTATGTTGAAAATGAAAAGTATGACGGATACCATCGCGATGGTTGTGTTTTCCGGGAAAGCATCAACATCTACGATAAGATGGCGGTCCAAATCAAATACAAAAACAAGGTACAAGTCAGCTATTCCTTGACGACCTATTCCCCATACGAAGGATATCGAATCGCCTTCAATGGAACTAAAGGTAGATTGGAAGCTTGGATCAAAGAGAGTCAGCCTTGGGATGAAAAGGACGAGGATGAAATCGTATTGGTCAAAAATTTCGGACAGAAATACACGATCACAGTGCCTCATGGAGGCGGTGGTCATGGTGGAGGAGATACCCGATTGAAGGATAAATTATTCCTAGATCCCAATGCTCCAGATCCATGGCGACAATCTGCGGGAAGCCGGGATGGAGCCATGTCATGTTTGATAGGAATTGCCGCTCGGAACTCAATCGAACAAGGAAAGCCGATAAAAATTCAGGACTTGACGGATATTCCTTTGGCGGAAAGCGGAAGAGGAGCCTGAAGATTTCGGATATCTGATTTCGGATTTATGATTTATCCCGCGGGGCAGAAGCTTCGCGGGATTTTTTATTCACCGCAGAGGCGCTGAGGGCGCAGATAGGAGAATTACTGAGGTTCAAATTGATGAAATCCCCCCTTTTTAAGGGGGTTAGGGGATTTATTTTTAAAGGAGAATAGCCACAAAGAAAAAGGTGCATACCCAATTGAAGCTGATTCCAATCATTTTCTATTGTCCCCATTCCCTAAACTTTACAAAGATTCCCAAGAGGGTGTGCCAGAGGAAATCGTGTCCTAATCTTATCGAGAGGGAACTGAGGCTTAATGGGTTTTATTCACCGCAGAGGGCGCAGAAAGGAGAATTATTGAGGTTTAAATTGATGCAATTCCCCCTTTTTAAGAGGGCTAGGGGGATTTTTTTTATGGAGAATAGCCAGAAATAAAAAAGGTGCATACCCAATTGAAGCTGACTCCATTCTTTTTCTATTGCCCCAATTCCATAAATTCCACATAGATCCCCAAGAGTATATGCCAAAATAGGTAGTGTCCTAACCTTACTGAGAGGGATGCCAAGAATCCGGAATTTTTGAAATAGATCGCCTGAAGCAAGTTCATCAAGAATCCTGTTCCCAAAGAATAGAAAATCAAAAGAAAGCTCCCATTGGGAAGTTGCTCTAAGGGTTCTCTGAGGGAAGTGAGAATTGCACCGATCCAGAATAGGGTATTGAGGTGTTTTCCTTTTTGATACCAAGTCCCGATCGCTAAAAAGATAGTCAGCGGAATCAATCGATAGAATACCTCTATCTCCAAAGCACCGGAGAAAAACAAAAACATGGAATAGGGAAAAGGCTGCAAAAAGGGCGGCAATTCGTTGTAAGGTTGTGGATGAAGCAATACCTTGATCACCAGAATATCAAATATCCCAAACACTATCCCAATCAAAGCAGGAATCAGGAACCGATTTTTATTGGAAATCCCGGTTTCAAAAAAGTTAGGAAGACTAACCTTGCTTTGCAGCCACAAGAAAGGGAGACCCAGCAAGAGGATTAAAATGTTGTCTATCTGCCAAACTCTCAAAAAGGCATGATCTCCCGAGATAGCGTTACCGTACAGGCTTCCGATCCATGCGATCAGTAGAAAGGAAAGGTAAATGAGTAGATTTTGGGTGATTTGTTTGTCCGTTTGTGTTCCGCGGTTCATAAAGATTTATTTGATTTTAAGGAGATGAAAAAGTTGTGGGTTTGGGTTGCTTTAGTGAGGAAAAATTATTTTTAAAAAAGAAAATCCCACAAAGGCATGACCTCGTGGGATGTTTGGATTTTTAAAGAAAATCAATTTTAAACTTTACATACTAATTGAAAAGTAGGCTGTTTTACAAAATTCAAACATCTTTTGTAAAGAAGCCACTTATATGAGTCCTGACTGATTCTTCGGTAAAATGAATGAAATTTAACATTGGCTTTAATGCACTGAGTTGAGCGATTCGTCTAGGCTTCATTCATATTTTACGGAATGTAGGCGCTCTCTGGAAACGCTGAGTTGTAGTACATCCGGTCGAGAATAGTGGCCAACTGGATCAAAGTTTTGACGCTCTTCCAATACTCGGTTGAAATCCAAGGTTTCGTAAACAATACCTTCGGTATCTGCTACAGGTTCTAAAATCCATTTGCCATCAGGGCCCGCAATACAGCTTCCTCCATTTGCGAGGACCTCGGGACAAGTTTCCAAAATCACATCGAGGTGCGGGGTGTCAGCAGGGAAATCACTTTTCCGCATCAAACTCGAAACCGAAATCACAAAAGAACGGGACTCCTGAGCAATCGATCGGGTAATCAATTCCGTATTGCGAACGGCTCCTGGCCATACGGCGATGTGAAGATTTTCGCCCAGTCCATACAACGCAGTACGGGCCAAAGGCATCCAGTTTTCCCAGCAGTTGAGCCCGCCAAGGGTAAAAGACTTCAACGAATGAACTTGCAATCCATGCCCGTCTCCGGGAGACCAAGTCAAACGCTCATCGTAGGTGGGTTGGAGTTTGCGGTGGACGGATCGGATTTCTCCTTGCGCATCGATGTATACCAACGAGCAATACAGGCTATGCCCTCCTCGATCCTGAGGTCGTTCGATGATTCCCAAGTACACTGCGATTTGATGTTTTTGCGCGAGGGATTGAATAGAACGGAGATCTCCTTTTTCGATTTGGATTGCATTTTTGGCGTAATGCGCATGGATTTCTTTTTGGATTCGATTATCCCATGCAGAGGCGTGTGTAATCGAAAGCCACCATGGATATCCCGGAACCAGGCCTTCTCCAAAAATGATCAATTCTGCCCCTGAATTAGCGGCTTCTTCGATGGATTGCTTGACTTTTTCCAGCGTTCCTTGCTTGTCCAGCCAAACCGGGGTGATTTGAGCAAGCGCGACTTTTAAGGTGTCATCTCTGAAGGGAGTACTCATTCTTCTCCTGGTTTTAAGTCGTAATTGACCATCCAGCCAATCCCAAATTTATCCTCAAAACTGCCAAAGTAGGCTCCCCAGAAGGTTTTTTGGAACTCCATTTCCATCTTTCCTCCTTCGGAAAGACCTTTGAAAACACGCTCTCCCTCTTCTTTCGAGTCGGCATTGATGGAAATATAGTTATGGTTTCCTTTGATCCAGCGGTGCCCCATCGAAGGGCTGGTATCGCTTGCCATGATTTTGACTTGGTCATTGATGCGTAGAGAAGCATGCATCACTCGCGTTTTTTCATCTTCAGGAAGTTCCATGCCGGGGATTTCTCCAAAATAGCCAATCGGACCTTCAAACTGTCCTCCTAGGATAGCCTGATAAAAAAGCATGGCTTCTTCTGCCTTTCCGTCAAAATTCAAATATGGGTAAATGTTCATAGGGATTGTGCGGGTTAAATTAAAGGGGTTGAGGTTCGATACGGCGATCAATTTTATGGGATAAAATACCCAATACCAATCCCAAAGCAGCTAAGGCAAATGCCCCGCTAAGCCATGCGTAGGAAACTTGGATTGAAACCAAACAAAGAGCTAGTCCACATAGCCAGACGAGATGTCCTGTCCAAGTTTTTCTAGAAGGATTTGGTTTGCTAGAAATGGAACTTGTCTCGTTGAGAATGGGAATAAAATAGTGTCGGTAAGACCAAAGGATATATCCATTCATCAGGAGCAAAACTCCCAAGACATACGGCGTACCTCTCCAATTTTGCGAAATGGTCACCATCAGAATATTCAAAATCATGGGAATCAGCATGATTCCTCCAAGAAGTTTATATCGAGTAGTGATCAACATAAAACCAATTATGATCTGGCAAACTGCGATGAACTGAGCATACAATCCTAAGTCAAATTCGGCCAATCGCTCCACGAGCCAAGGCGGGCCGATCCATTGGATGAAGTTGTGGCCTTGGTAGAGCTTGACCATTCCCGCTCCCCAAAAGGTAAATCCCAAAAAGGCAGACGTTCCTTGGATGAAAAACTTCTTCATGCTTTGGTATGGTTTGGGGTACAGTTGGAGAATCAAGTTAAAATTTTTCAGGCTTATTTTAGCCTTCTTGTCTTCAAGAGAATCTGCAAAACGAGGATTTTTCCATCAATGGAGTCACAACCTAGACGAAGAGTCTTATTTTCGTTTACACTTAATTTTTGAAAGCTATGTCTACAAGTGAATTAGGAATCGGGAGTAAAATCAGCCATCCCAAATTTGGATCGGGAGTGATTGTTTCGGTGGATTCCAGCTATTACAAAATCTATTTTTCCTCCTCGGAAGAAGTCAAAACATTAGCCAGAGATTACGAAGGATACACGCTTGAGGAGGCCAAACTTCCAGATTTTCCGATGCTGACCATGAAGGATGTCGAGCGGGCGATTCGAGAAGCGTTACAAGCCACGAGTGAGCGTGCACCTTTGGTTCCTTTGGGTGGAAAATGGATGGGGGGAAAAGTGATTTTGGAACCTTCAGATACGAGTTTACAGGCGAAGGAAGTTCCTATGGAAACCTTCTTTCACAAAATTGTGATGGTCCGTGAAAAGCTCCGCGTGCTAGAACAAAACATCAATAACCACCCTAAGCTCGATGATGAAGATCGGATTGGGTTACAGCAATACATCACTCGTTGTTACGGTTCTCTGACTACGTTCAATGTCCTTTTTGCCTATAAAGAGGATCAGTTTAAGGGAAGTGGGGGAAGCTAAATTCGATTAATTATGCTCAAGAAAACGCTGATTTCCATATTTGTCTCATTTCTTTTTGCTGTCCAGACTGGAGAGGAAAAAGGATTGAAAACTGAATTTGCCGATTCATTTTTGGTAGGAACTGCGGTCAACCTCAATCAGGTGAATGGTCGTGAATCCGGCGCAGATTCCTTGATGAACTTACATTTCAGCTCCATTACTGCTGAAAATGGCCTCAAATGGGCGTTGGTTCATCCCAAAGAGCATGAGTTTGATTTTGCTTTTGGAGATGCCTTCGTGGCTTGGGGAGAAAAGCACCATGCATATCGTGTGGGGCATACCTTGGTTTGGCATCAGCAGACGCCCAAGTGGGTGTTTCAAAATGAGCAAGGCGAACCTTTGGATTCGGCATCTTTGGCAAATCGGATGCTGCATCATATCGAAACCGTGATGGGACGATATGCAGGTCGGATTCAGGCTTGGGATGTGGTCAATGAGGCGTTTGAAGATGATGGGAGATGGCGAAAAAGTCCATGGTTCACCATTTTGGGGGAAGGATTTATCGAAATGGCTTTTCGAAAAGCAGCACAAATGGATCCCAAAGCAGTGCTTATCTACAATGATTACAATGTCTGGAAGCCGGAGAAGCGAGCTGCAATTTTAGAAATGGCCAAATCACTACGTGCCAAAGGCGTGAAAATCGATGCTATCGGAATGCAGGCGCACTATCGGCTGGATTTTCCTTCGCTAGCGCAAATCGAAAAAGCCATTACCGATATTCATGAGGCAGGCTTTGAGGTCCATGTTACAGAGCTCGATGTGGATGTTTTGCCACGCCCGAGTGACAGTGATGGAGCGGATTTGAATATCAATTTTGCAGCCTCACCGAAATGGAATCCCTATGTGGAAGGGTTGCCTCAAGATATCGAAGAAAAATTGGTCAAGCGCTATGCGGATTTGATGAAGTTATTTCAAAGACATAAGGAAAAAGTGAAGCGGGTGACATTTTGGGGAATGCACGATGGAAGAAGCTGGCTCAACAACTGGCCGGTTCGTGGTCGCACTAATTATGCTTTACTCTTCGATCGAAATAAATCCTTAAAACCTGGATTTTGGACTGAAATGGGACGGGATTAGTTTGGTCGACACTCGATTCAAGCTTTAGATTTCAAAAATTAAGCCCACAAAGGCGGCCTATTCTCCAGCAAATTCTTTATTTCGTCTTCGCTAATTCAATCGAAGACTTTCATGAACGTTTTGTTTTTTGTCCGGGATATTCATGCCATAAGTGTCACGTTTATCCGACGGCAAATTCAATTGGTTAGCCAGCATCATGAAGTCTTGGTGGTCACCATTGATCATGGGAGTGACTACGAAGTGGATGGATTTAGGTGCAAAGGCATTCCTTTTCAGGATAGTTATTGGACCAATAAGCCTTTTAGAAGACTGAAGGAATGGGATCTTTACTTTGGATCTTTTAATCCCAAATTTGGAAAAAAGCTACAAGAAGTCGTCTCTCAGTTTAAGCCAGATGTGATTCACTGTCAGTTTGGAGTGGATGCCTTGATTTTTTTAGACCATTTCCCGAATCCTCAAAAAATCCCAGTCTTTATCCAGTTTCGGGGCTATGATGCCTCGACCTTATATTCCAAAAAATCCTACAAAAGACGCTTGCGGAGTTGGTTTTCAAAATCCTGGATTCATCCGATTTATGTCTCTTTGAACCAATACAATCGGGCAGTAAAGGAGAACTTGATTCCCGACAAAAAGCGGATTCTTTATTCGTGTACGGATACAGATTTTTTTTCTTTTTCTCCTAAGGAAAAAAGTCAAGAAAGAGGGTTGTTTCGGTTTTTGCAAGTGGGCAGGATGGTCGAGATCAAAGGACATTCGTATAGCCTTCAAGCCTTTAAACTGGCTTCGAATCGACTTCATCAAGAAGGCATAAAAAGTGAATTGGTATTTGCAGGCGATGGTCCGCTTCAGGAGCGACTAAAAAAGGAATGCAAGGAATTGGAAATCGATGATCTGGTCAAGTTCCTTGGTAATCAAACTCCTGTGGAGATTCGATATCTATTGAAAGGCGCCGATGGACTTCTTCATCCTAGCACCACTACAACGGATGGAGCAATCGAGGGAATGCCGAATGCGATAATGGAGTCACTTTCAGTAGGGATTCCGGTGATTGCGACGGAACATTCCGGAATTGAGGAATTAATGTGTCCTGAAGGAGGACTGTTTTTGTTTCCCGAGCGGGACGTGGAAAAATATGCCCAGGTAATGGTTGATTTAGCCTTGGGTAAATTAGCCTTTGATCCACAATCGGGTCGCGATCATATTGTGGAGCGATTCAGTGCCCAGCAGCATATTCGTCAGCTTTTGGAGTTTTATGGTGAGGAGCTTGGGCTAAAATAAAAAAAGCGGCTTCTTAGAAACCGCCCTTTTTGACTAACTAAACCAACTTTTGTTTCTTTAAATCGAGACCATGTCTTTTTCGACATCCACCAATGCTACAGCTCCATGGATAGCAGTCTCGTCTAATTCCGAAATTAGAATTTTTAGATTTTCAAGGACTGTAGGGTAGGAAAAAGTATGAAGTGTTTCATACATGGATTCCTTGAACAGTGGAAATGTTTTACGGATCGAGCCTCCAAGGACAATGGCTTCAGGGGCAAGCGAATAAAGAATCACTTTGAGCAATTCTCCTAAATGATGCCCAAATTCATGAAATGCTTTTTGTGCTTCAGGATCGCCGGCTTGTGCCGCTTTTGCAAGGGTTTTTGGTCGGCTATGGTAAAAATTATGGAAGAATTTGCCGCTGCAATAGTATTCGTAATTGTGGTCCAGGTAGGGGGCACTGCACCATTCTCCGGCAGCAGAATTAACGCCTGAATAAAGCTGGCCATTGATCACAATTCCTCCGCCGGTGCCAGTACCGAGTGTAATACCTACCAGGTTTTTAAATGGTTTTCCTACGCCATATTTATGAACGCCGATGGCAAAGCAATTCGCGTCATTGTTTACAAAGACGGGAAGTCCAAATCGTTCCGTGAGGAATTTTTTTAACTCCACATGCTGAAAAGATGGGATATTGGCCAGTCCCAGGACTACGCCTTGTTTGGTATCTACCAATCCTGGGATTCCAATACCTATACCCAAAATCTCATAGTGAGCATAGGTTTGGATAAATTCTGCAATGGTATTCAAGATAAACTCTTTACTCTCCAAAGCTGGAGTCGGAATAGACCGGATATCCTCCAGATGTCCATTGATCAGGACACCTCCTTTGATACCCGTTCCTCCAATATCTAATCCCAAAATTGCTTTTTGCATTCGCGTTGGTCTATTGTCAGGTTGAGAGATTTGATTTAACTGGCAAAAGCAAGAGAAAATCTCTTGCCCATGCGGTATTTTAAAGGTTAAGGATGCTGAATTAGAGCATTCCTTCAATGGATTTTTCTAGTTCTCGTGCAGTTGCCAAAAACTCATCCACATTCATATCTCTAAAGAAGATCAGCCCATGGCTCGCACGCACTTTTGCTCTTTCATGGAGGTAGAAGTAGTTTTTACCTAAGAGCAATTGGATGTCGTTGAGTTGGTTGACCCAAGTTCGCTTGGCAACTGTGCTAAACTTGCCATTATGCGAATAGCTTGGGAAAGATGCATTTACCTGGCTGAGGTAGCAGTTGGCAAAGGAATCTTCCATCACAGACATGTCTCCAAGGGAAACGGGAACGATCACATTTGCTTCGTACGGCTCGAATTTAAACCAGACATTTCGATATCCAATAATTCTGAGCTTGCTTGTGTCATGTTCTTCGCTCCATTTTTTGACTGCCGCAGCAGTGGCCTGAAGTACTTTGTAGTGCGTGTCAGGTCCAGAACCTTCTGGATCCAAGGTTAAGCTGAGTTTGGTCGGCTTGATTTTGCGGAACATGTCCACGATAGGTTCCACATCACGAGTCTTGTCAGGCTGCTCGGTGAAAATATCTCCGGTGTAAAACCCAAGACGTAAATGGTGGACATTTTTTACTTGTACTCCGAAGTGCGCCCATACCAATTCCTCTTCAAACTCACGGATCATGCCTTTTAGTTTCTGGATTTTGGAAGGGTTCTTCTCGCCATCGTAGGAATTTCTCAAGATGCTGATTACCTCATTGATGGTTTCTCTAAGCTGTGCTTTGTTTTTAATTCCCCAAACACTCACCAAGGCTCTTACTACCCGGTGAGAAAGGCCTCTTTTTCTTGCATCGGCATTTTCAGAAGCCACATTGGTTAGGTAATGATAGACGTCTTTGTCGGTTTTGAGTGAATAGCCTACTTCAAAGAAATCGTCAAAATTGACCATTTGGATTTTACCCTCATCAAGTAGCTTTTTAGTATGAAGCAATGTTTCGATGACAAACGTGTTGGTCACCGCAGTGAAACCCGAAGTTAAGACTGAGAAATGTGCTTCATTGCTTGGTTCATGAAGCTGGTTGGTGATATGAGGAAGAATACCTAGGGAAATGTCGTCATGGTGAGGTCCGGTATGAAGAAGAACTTCATTTTTTTCCTGAGTCAATCCTCGAGAAAGCTTGTCTTCGATACTTTTCATGACTTGACTTACGGTGTCTTCCGAAAGTCCTGGGATCAGCTTACAATATTTATCTGATTTGAGGTCTTCGATCTTAAGTCGGTGCCCATACTTGTTGAGCTTTTTGCAAAGTTCGATCACTGAGCGTTCAGTTTTTTCAAACGTCCATTCACCCTTTTGGTAGTAAGCATCGAGTGAATCCGTCAACTTAACTGCAGCGCCTTTGGTCAAGTAGAATCGGCCATTTTTCAGCTTTTGCAAAACCGTTGCTGGGTAGACATTGGTCATCGGCGTTTCCAAAGAATCCTTCACGATGCCTGCTTTTGCCTCACCGGCGGCGATAATAATTCCAACTGCCTCTGGGTTGTAAACGATGGTATCCAGACCAATTGTAATTACCAAACGGTTGGCAGATACTTCAATACCACCTAGGTCTCCAGCCGCTACCGCTTGAGTTTCAAAGTTAGTTTCAGTAAGACGAGTTACCGAGTAAATATGCGAGCCACGAGTATTGAAGGCGATGTGTCCATCAGGACCAATTCCTCCCAAAAAGAATCCAATTCCTCCAAGATTGCGAATTCGTTGTTCGTAGGTGCCGCACCATTCATCGATCATGTAGATCGACTTTTGTTGAAGTTTTTCGAGATCGTTGATTGGGTCTCTAAAACGTAGTGAAAGGTCTACTTTTAGATCAGGGAATATTTCAGAGAAATGTTTGCCTTCAGCCAATGGGATATCGTCCGAATTGATGAGAATGGCTTTTTCTTTTGAAAGTCCAAATCCTTGGATGTAGAATTTATTGACGTAGTCGTAGAAGCTGTTGTGCTGCTTGGAGGAGATAGGGTAAAACTCATCGATCTGCACAAAGGTAAGGTCCTTCAAGACAGGCTTGGAAACCTTGCCCAGACCATATTTTTCGCGAATTTCTTTACCTTTTTTACTGTCCCAATTGTCCAGAAGGTATTGAGTCCACTTGATGAAAAACTCAGGAGTTTTTCCGGTGGGTAGGCTGATTACTCCTTGAGGATTGGTTGAGGCCCATTCCAGAAATCGGCATGCAGTAAGCAATCCTAATTTTGGAAAGTTGTCAACGGTAAGATAGGGGATCAGGGTCGTGATTTGATCTACTCCGGACTCGGCTAAGAAGGCTTTTTCGACTTCGGAGAGGGGATACTTACTGAGCATACTGGATAGACAGTTTAGGTAAGAATTAGTATTTGTGTTGTTTTCGGTGAATCCAAATTTTCTAAACTACTCAAACGAATACGTTCAGAATTAAAATTCGAAAAATGCCATAAATCCTCATTTAATTCTTTTCCACTGGCAATTACTTCGAATTTATTATTTTCCTCAAAATTAAAAAACTTTGTTGAATAAAAATAAACTTTTATAAAATTTTTATAAAAGTCAGTCTTAAGGATAAAAATTTATAAGCTTCGAGTGAATGTCAATTTTATTCTAGCTTGGAATTCTTCAATAACTTTAAAAATCTCTGTAAGGGTTACTTGCTGCACTTTGGTAAGTTGCTCGAGTTTGATATAGTTTTTAGGTTTTTGATGTTGATCCAATAGAATATTGGCTTGATTTTCCAGGCGGAGATTCATCAGATATTCAAAGGCGTGCGTGAGTTCTTGAGCTTCTTTTTCAGTAAAGACACCTTTTTTCTGAAGGTTATTGATTCGTTGTATGGTGTTGGTTTCTGAGATTTCAAACCGTAAGGCATAAACACGGGCAAGGTCTACAATAGGACGTAGTGTTTGCTTTAGGTTAAGTTGCTTTTTGCCTTCGATATCTTCAGTTTTGATTTTTCTAAAAAAAGTAAGTGGGGGCTCATACTGAAGTGCATTGTGTCCCAAATTGATGAAAAATCGTTCTGGAGCATCTTTTAAAAGACCTTGCATATGCTCTTTCAAGTCTGCTAATAAAGATTCTTCTCCAAATATTGCTCGGCAATCAAAGAAGGTCGAGTAATTCATAGCCGTCTCTTGTGAGGCATCGCTGATCCATTGATCGTAGTTTCGTTTCCAGTGCGAGAGGGAATGCGTCCATTTTGGATTCATAGCCATCAGGTTACCCTGACAAAACTCAATGCCGATTTCGTCCAAAGCAGTCGATACTTTGGTGGCAAACTCAAGGAAATAGCTTCGAACCAATTCCCGTTGTTCGTTGGCCTTGTCTTCATAGATAATTGCGTTGTCCTGGTCAGTTTTTAAGGTGAGTTCCCCTCTTCCCTGACTTCCCAAAACGAAGAACACAAACTTGGCAGGAGCCGGTCCGATTTCCTTTAGAACCCGCTCAATAACGCGCTGGGTAATGGTGTCCACTACAGCTGAAATTATTTGCGTGATAAATTCCCCCTTCATTCCTCGTTCGATAAGAACTTGAATTAGGGTTGGCATTTGTGTCCATTTTTCTTTAAGCTCGGAAATATGCCGTGCCTCTTTGACTGATTGGATAAATAGGAATGGCCCTTGGCTTTGTTCAGTTAGAACTTTCGTCCGGCTAATCCATCCCAAATAGTCCGCATTGTCTTTGACTAAGAGGTATCTTGCTTTTGTCTGAAACATCAAAAGTAAGGCTTCTACTAGGCTGGATTCTGGGGAAATAGTGACTAGGTCAGATTCAAAAATGACGCTGACCGGATCAGTGGGGTTCAATCCTGCGGCGAGTACTTTATCTCTCAGGGTGAGGTCAGTGATATAGCCTAAAAGATCGCTTGGTCCATTGCCAATAAACAAACAACTCACCTGCTCTTGCGCCATTTTTTGAGCACAGATGTCAATAGGTGTATTAGGGGTTACCCAGCGAATGCTTCGGACCAAAAGGTCTTTGACTTGCTTGGTGTAAAATTGCTCTGAGACGAAAGGACCCTTGATCTGCATTTGGGGAAGTTACAAAACAGTTTAGCCAATCTGAAAAAAAACGAAGCCGCCTCACGGGAAATGAGGCGGCTCCAAAAATTGATTTATCAGGGAATTAGGCAGATACTCCCAAAGCTTTTGCCATGGTTGCTCCAATTTCTGCTGGAGACTCTACTACATGGATTCCGTTTTCTCTCATGATTCTCATTTTCGCAGCAGCTGTATCATCAGCTCCACCGATAATAGCACCAGCATGTCCCATGCGTCGTCCTGGAGGTGCTGTCTGGCCTGCAATAAATCCGACTACCGGCTTTTTGTTTCCAGTTTCTCTGATCCAACGAGCAGCTTCTGCTTCATAGTTACCACCGATTTCACCGATCATGACAATAGCGTCTGTCTCTGGATCGTTCATCAGCATTTCCACCGCTTGCTTGGTAGAAGTTCCGATGATTGGGTCACCCCCAATACCGATCGCAGTTGAAACACCTAGTCCAGCTTTTGCAACTTGGTCTGCTGCTTCATAGGTTAAAGTACCAGACTTGGATACGATTCCGATTCTTCCTGATTTGAAGACGAAACCTGGCATAATACCCACTTTCGCTTCACCTGGAGTAATTACTCCTGGGCAGTTTGGACCGATCAAAACACAGCCACGTTCTTTGATGTATGGCTTAGCCTTCATCATATCGGCTACTGGAATACCTTCGGTGATGGCAATGATTACTTTGATGCCGGCATCAGCTGCCTCCATGATTGCGTCACCCGCAAAAGCTGGTGGAACGAAAATGATAGAGGTATCTGCACCAGTCTTTTGAACGGCCTCTTCTACAGAGTTGAACACTGGTCTGTCCAAATGGGTGCTGCCACCTTTGCCTGGAGTTACACCTCCAACTACATTAGTGCCATACTCGATCATTTGCTGGGCATGAAAGGAACCCTCAGAACCGGTAAATCCCTGGACGATTACCTTTGAGTTTTTATTGACTAGTACACTCATTGATGCGCTTTTTTAAGTTTGGCACAAAAATAAAAGAAACCACCCGCTGACAAAAGAAAACCGCAACATTCTCAAGACAATTTGGCTTGCGGATTCTTTTTTGAATATTCGTATCATGAGGGTAGCGATAAAAGCATTGATTTTGGTCTGCTGGTCAAGTTTGATCATAGCAACTGCTTTGAGCCAAAGCTACCAGTTTAATACCCGTCCGAGGGGAATTCAGCTGCCTGTTCAGAATATTTTGCAGATTGAACAGGATACGTTGGGGCGAATGTGGTTTTCTACTTCAAGAGGGGTAGTGGTATCTGATGGGCTTCACAATGAGGAATTACCGGATTCCCTGCTTCGAAAGTTTGCCTATCGAATCTCCCTTCACAAGGATTCAGACGGACAAGTATGGTTGTATAGTGCTTCTGGCGTGCCAATTCTCATTAAAAATAATGGAGAAGCTTGGCAAGAAGAAGATTTGTCTCCATTTCCAAGAGAAGGTTCCTTTGGGAGAAATAGGTTTTTCTCTGTAGATGAAAAATCAAAAAAGCAATTTTTCCTTAATTCTGGCGATCAGCTTCTTTTCTGGAAAGAAGGGCAACCTAAGCAATTCCTTCAATTGGAATCAGAAAAGTATGGCGCTTTGATGGGGGTTGAGAAGCTGGACGGAGAGCTCGTTTTGATGTTTAGAAATGGAACGTATGCTTTCAAGGATAATCAACTCAGTCCTATAAATTTTCAAGGATTGGGATTGCCTTCGCCCCCCTTCAGTATTCTAAAACATCCCGAGCAAAGCCAGTTCTATTTTTTGGGGAAAGATTACTTAGCTGTAGGAAATTCTCCTAATGCTCCATCCAAGTTTTTGGACAGGAATTTTAATTCGTTTGATTTTGATCAGGTCGAGGATTTTTTCGGGATTCAATACAGATACGGAGCCTTGTTTTATCATTTTAATTCCAATTTGAAAAAATTGGTCCTCGACCGAGAAAAGGTTTTTCAGATTGATTTGTTTGAACTTTTTCAAACACCAATGCTTCAGACCTTCTTGATTGATCAAGAGGGGATTCTTTGGATAGGAAGTAGTCGAGGATTGGCAAATAGTACCAGTCAACTTTTTCAAAATTACACCTCAAAAACAGCTGAATTTTTAGGAGAGGAGGTCACAGCCATCCATGAAATCAGTCCCGGTAAATTCCTGTTGGGGTTTAATAATGGCGTCCAATATTTTGATTCATCTGGCACAAAGACTCTACTAAAAGATTCCAACTTGGCCGATTCTCCTTTAGGGCGAGTGATGAATTTTTCGAAAGACAAATGGGGGAGAATTTGGTATTCCCGAAACCATTTGGGGGTAGGGATGTATGAGGTGAATTCTGGACGAATCACTGAATTTTCAACTCCTCAAGGAGTGAATATAAGCTCAGCAATTGCAAGTGGTGATAGCTTGTTTTTAGTTGGATCGGATCGAGTGTATATAGCTGATCTTAAACGTCCTTTAAATGGGATATTTGACTTGGATATCGCTCCCCAGCTTTTAGAATTAGTAGGCGAAGACGGGGTCTTTTTTAGAAAAGGTTTTCAATTGAAAAATGGTAAAAACCTTATTATTCGGGCAAGTAAACTTGGAAATAAGTACCCGGTGCTTGAAAAAGGAAATTTTCTGTTGGTGGAAGGGTATGATGCCTTAGAAATGCCTAATGGAGCTATTTTATTGGGGACGGAAAATGGACTGAAAGTTTTCCAGGGAGGATATGTGGGGTTTTTCTCTTTTGGAAACCGGGTCATCGAAGAGCCTGTGTACACCATTTTACCGGATCATGATGGTGGGATTTGGGTTGGGACTAATCGGGGAGTATATGTTCTGAAAGACGATAAAGTCATTCATTACAAAGAATCTAACGGCTTGGTCGGAGATGAAATCAATCGTGGAGCATTAATCCAATCTCGTACAGGTCAAGTCTTAATTGGTACAAATAAGGGGCTTTCAGTTTATTTGCCGGAAGAGAAGTTTTTTGCTTCTGGGGCACCCAGGCTTCACCTTTCCCAATTGAAATTAGGGGGTGTAGATGCTCTTAAAGGGATTCCTGTTCGTGTATCACACAGCCAGAATTTTTTGGAAGTGCAGTTAATACCGGCTGCTTTTAATGAATCCCGTGAACTTTGGATTCACTATCGTTTGGCTGAAAATGATTCCACTCCTTGGCAAATCATTAAAAATCCAGAGAGCAGCCAACTGTTTTTAGGTAATCTGCCTGCAGGTCAATACCATTTTGAGATCAAGGCTTCCTATGATGGGGTAGATTTTTCTCCTGTATTCTCTTCTGGAAAGTTGATCGTGCTTCAGCCTTTTTATCTAAGAGTCTGGTTTTTGGCAATTGCTGTACTGTTTCTTGTTGGATTAGGTGTTCTCCTTTCAAGGTTTTATCAGCAGCTGAAGGATCTTGGTATTCTTCAAAATCGCGTGGAGGGGGAGCAAAAGCGAAAGAATCAAGTCGAACAACAATTTAGCCGAGTTTGGAATAATGTGCAGGATCCAATGATCCTCGTCACAGAGCAAGGAATAATCGCAACAGCCAATCCGGCTTTTGCAAAAATGCTCCATCTGCCAATTGAACAGATTGAAGGTAAAAGCATTTTTGAATTTTTGGATAGCTCTCCCCAAGATCCCCAGCATGCCCAGATTTTAGATCAAGTCAAGTTGTCTGGTGCCTATGGGATCAAATTTGAAAATACCATTGCATGGAAATCAGGGGCTTTAGAGATGGAAGTATATTCGGTATTATTGGAGGAAAGTCCTCATGGGAAAGGTTTAGTGCTTTCGGTTTTTCATGATTTGACCTCACGAAAAAAAGTCGAACTGCAGCTTCGTGATGCCATCCGAAAAGCGGAAGAAGCCAGTCGATTTAAGACTTCTTTACTCTCTAATATCAGTCACGAAATTCGAACACCTCTGACGGGCATTATTGGAGGTACGGAACATGTGATGATGTCCAGACAAGAAGACAGTGAATTAAAAGACCAGCTGGATATTGTCCTTCAGAGTGGTGAACGATTGCTTTCAACCATCAATTCCCTGTTGGATCTGGCAAAAATAGAAGCAAATAAAATGGAGGTGGTGTTTACTCACACCCACCTAAACGAGTTCTTTCACAAGATTCTACAACCCTTTCAACAGCAGGCAGAATCTAAAAATCTAAGACTTGAAGTTTCTATTTTATGCGCTCCAAAACTCATTCCTTTAGATCGAAGATTTATGGAAATGATTCTTAATAATCTGGTTGGGAATGCGATCAAATACAGTCATTCAGGCTTGATTTCAGTTCGGATTTGGATGGAAATAGACCAGCTCCTACTAGTTATCAAGGATCAAGGAACTGGGATGTCTGAAGAATTTCAAAAGAAGATGTTTGAACCATTTGAGCAGGAGAGCAAGGGGCATAAGCGTCTTTATGAAGGCACCGGCCTTGGATTGGCCATTACCAAAAATTTGATCAATTTGTTAAAGGGGTCAATTGAAATTCAAAGTCAAGTAGGTGTGGGAACAGAGGTATTACTTAAAATTCCTTTGCACATCTCTTAATTTTTGTATTTTCAAGGCAGTAAGATCGTCTATCACCACAAGACTCCATCATGTTCACACTTCGTATTCTCATCGTAGAGGATGATTCGGTGTCCGCGCTGTTGCTGCAAAGGGCACTTGAGAAAAATGCACATCAAATTATAGGTATTGTTGATACCGGAGAAAAGGCGCTTGAAATTCTCGGGGACAATGGGGCGGATATTGTAATGATGGATATCAATCTTGCTGGTGAATTGGACGGGATAAAAACCACCGAGATTATCAATGAGCGATTTGACATTCCAGTCGTTTACCTGAGCGCAAGTTCTGATGCAGAAACACTCAATAAGGTAGTAGGTACTAATCCAAGTGCCTATGTAATCAAGCCTTTCAATATCCGTGAATTAAACATGGTAATTGAATTGGCCATTTTTAAAGATCGGAAAGAGAAGGAATTACAAAAGCTTAATAACGAACTTGAAGAAAAGGTGAAGCAACGCACCGCGGAGCTTTATGAGGCGAATAAGGAATTGACCAAGGCCTTGGAAAAGGAGCGAGAAATCAATGAACTTAAATCTAGAATCGTTCTCAATGTGTCTCATGGATTTAAAACGCCACTGACCTCTATCTTAAGTTCTGCTCAGCTTTTGCAGCTTTATGCTGAAAAAGAGCACCCTTTAAAACAAAAAATCTCCAAACACGCTCATAAAATTGAACACTCTGTTCGCACCCTAAACAACCTCCTGACCAGTGTGCTTTTCTTTGGTAAGGCTGATGAAAACAAACTGGAGTTTAAGCCCAAAAAGATTTTTACAGCAGCGTTTATCAAGGAGCTTCTCGATACGGTCAATGCCGGAATTGAAAATCAGGTTACCATTGTACCTTCAATCGGGGAAATGCCAAAAACCATCACTACCGACCCTGAGCTGGTGTATCAGATTTTAGAAAATCTCCTTTCAAATGCGGTGAAGTATTCAAAGGATGGCAAGAAAGTCGATTTTAAAATTTGGGTAGAAAGTGGTCAACTTCATGTCGAAGTGGCGGATAAGGGGATTGGAATTCCAAAAGCTGAGCAACACAAGTTATTCGATCGGTTTTTCCGAGCAGGAAATGTCGGGATCACCGAGGGCTCTGGTTTAGGACTTTCTATAGTCAAAAAATGCGTGGAGGTCTTGCAAGGAGATATTAAATTTGCCAGCGAGGCAGGAAAAGGCACAACTTTTTATGTGTCGGTTCCAGTTAAATAAGCATGGCATTACAGACTCAATCTCTCTCATTTTCTCATCCTGGGCAACCGACCATTCACTTCCCTGATTTCAGGGTTGATTCACAGAATCCACTTTTGATTTTAGGGAAGTCAGGCAGTGGTAAGACTACACTTCTGCACTTGCTTTGTGGTTTGATCCGGCCCAAATCCGGAAAAGTGACTCTAGGAACTACGGTCCTATCTGAATTATCAGAATCCCAATTGGATCGATTTAGAGGAGAAAAAATTGGAATAGTTTTCCAAAAACCACACCTCATTGCCGCTTTGAATGTTCGGCAAAACTTGGAATTGGTTCCTTATTTTTCGAAGAAGAAAGGAAAAAGTGCAGAGGAATTACTCTCAGACTTGAATCTATTGGGAAAGAAGGAATCCTCTGTTTTGACGCTAAGTGAAGGGGAGGCGCAGCGGGTTTCTATTGCCAGAGCCTTGGCGAATTCTCCGGAGTTGATCTTAGCAGATGAGCCTACTTCCAGCCTGGATGATGATCATGCTGAAAAAGTGATTCGATTGCTCATCGATCAAAGTGCTAAAATCGGCGCAATCTTGATCATCGTGACTCATGATCAGCGCGTAAAAAATCAAATCTCCAACTTTATTGAAGTTAAGGCGCCATGAATCTCTTGAAAATTAGCTGGAGATACTTGCTGTTTAAGCCGTTCTCTACCGGTCTCAATGTTCTTATTCTGGCATTAGGTCTTGCGATCATTACAGTCCTGCTTTTGATTCAAGATCAGTTTGAAAAGAAAATGAATCAGGATGCCCAAGGGATTGATTTGGTCGTTGGAGCCAAAGGCAGTCCTTTGCAATTGGTGCTTTCCTCTGTGTATCATCTGGATTTTCCCACCGGAAATATCAAGATGGAAGACGCTCAACGACTTTCAAAAAACAGATTGGTAAAAAATGTGATTCCACTTGCTTTGGGAGACAATTTTCAAGGATTTCGAATCGTTGGGACCAATCATGATTATTTGGAGTTGTATCAATCAGAGTTTGAACAAGGCCAAGCTTGGGAAAAACCTTTTGAAGTAACACTTGGGGCAGAGGTAGCCCAAAAGCTTCAATTAAAGCTTGGAGATACCTTCACCAGCAGTCATGGAATCAGTGTGGGAAGTCACGAGCATGATGCTTTTTCGTTTCAAGTGACTGGTGTTTTGAAAGCCCAAGGCAATGTGGTGGACAGATTGATTTTGACCAGTATTGAATCCGTTTGGTATGCGCATGATGAGGAGACCGGAGAGGAATCTGATCATGAAGAGGCCCACGATCACGAGTCCATGGCTTCTAAACTAAGCGAGTCGATTGCTCCTAAAGGCTTTCCTTATAGTGACCAAGAACGAGAGGTTACTTCCTTGCTTTTGCAATTCAGAAATCCCATGGCGGCGATTCAACTTCCCCGAATGATCAACTCAGGAACCGCCATGCAAGCCGCCTCCCCGTCGTTTGAAATGTCGCGCTTATTTGAGCTCTTGGGCGTAGGAATAAGTTTGCTTCAGGGGATTGCAGTTGTTTTAATTTTGGTTTCTGGTTTGGGGATATTTATCGCGCTTTATAATTCGCTCAAAGAGCGGACGTATGACCTTGCCATTCTTCGCGTTATGGGCGCTTCAAGATTTCAATTGGTCCTTCTTGTCTTTTTGGAAGGCTTGATGCTTACTGGAATTGGAGCAGTGTTGGGGATTTTCTTGGGACATTCCTTTTTAGCGGTCTTGGTGTTACAGGCGGATCAGTCCGCGGTTTCGATCCTTCAGCCATGGATTTTTCTCCAACAAGAACTTTGGATTGTAGGTTATGCGTTAGTGACAGGAATCATTGCCTCCTTGATTCCGGCATGGTCAGCTTATCAAACAAGTATTGCAAAGCAATTAACAAAGGCGTAATTAGCGCTCAAATTGAATAATGACAATGAAAAAGTGGTTTGTATTTTCGTTTGTTCTGTTAGGATCGATTGCATTTGGATCGAAAACTTTTGGACAGGGAGTTTGGAAAAGTTTAGCTGAGGTTTCCTACAAAATCAGCCAGGATCAATTTGGAGAATTGTACGTTCCTGTCTTTTCTGAGAATATTAAAAAACTGGAAGGGAAAGTGGTGGAAGCAGATGGTTACATCATTCCATTTGAGGGGATGTTCAAACCCAATCATATCATTTTGTCGAGTTTGCCGTTGGCTGAGTGTTTTTTCTGTGGTTCAGGCGGACCAGAAACTGTCATGGAAGTGATGCTTACCAATCCCATCAAATACACCTCCAAGCGAGTGAAAGTGAAAGGTAAATTAACCTTGAATGCCAAGGACCCCGAGAAGCTGATGTACATTCTGAAGGAAGCCCAGCTGATCGAACAATGAACCAAAAGCCCCGAGTTTAGTAAATCGGGGCTTTTGGTTTTTAGCTGATTAAGGATTTTTCGAGTTCACGGAATCTTTCTAAAATTCCCATGGTTACTGGGCCTACTTTCCCAGATCCAACTGGCCGATCGTCAAGCTGAGTGACTGGCAACAAGACTTTGGTCGTAGAGGAGATAAACGCCTCGTCAGCATCCCAAACTTCTTCTAAAGAAATTGGTCGAATCACAACTTGATCCGCTACTTGCAAAATATGTTTTCGAGTGATTCCCATCAAAATATGCTGATCAGGGGTGTGAAGGACACCATCTTTTACGATGAAAAAATTACTTCGGGAGCTTTCGCTTACCCAGCCATTCCAATGATAAAGCACGTCTTCGGCACCTAGTTTTTTCCAATGCACACTATGCCAAACAGGAAGGGTGTAATTGGTGGTTTTAATGTCAGCGATCGGTCGGACATACTCCAAGGTCAATAACTTGATTCCTTCTGCATATTTTTCAGGTGAAGGAAAACTTAAATTTTCTGCAAACATAAAGAGTTTCCCTTCGGCAGGAGAGAAGTGGTTTTCTGAAACTCCTCCACTTAATACCATGCGGATTCCTCCCTGTTCTAAATTGTTCTTTTCAATCAGATCCTGGATGATTTGCCGGAGTTGTTCTCTGGAATAGGGTAAAGGAAGGTAAGTCTTTTCAGCTGAGGTGATGAATCGATCCAGGTAATGCTCTAAAAATAGAGCTTGATAATTGACTGTTCTGAAAAAATCGAAAATCCCATATCCTCTGATAAGTCCAAGGTCGGAGGGATGGATGGTAGCTTTATCGGTAGGGATAAATTCTCCGTCGGCAAAACAAAATGGTTTCATGGTGAAGTATTTAATGATCAAAATTAGCCATTGCGCTCGATTTTTTCAGTTAAAAAAATTAAGGGACTGAATCTTAAATTTTAACTTGCGTCAGTTTTAACGTTTTTAGAAAATGAAATCTTTGATTTACACCTTTATTCTTTCTGCTTCTTTGATTTTGGCTAGTTGTGGGCCGAATTTGTCTAAACAAAACAAGGAGCTAAGAGATCAGGTTATTGCGGTCCACGACGAGGTGATGCCTAAAATGGGGCAGTTAAAAGCCTTGGAAAAAGAGGCTCAGCAGAAAGCAGAGGAATTATTGTTACAAGATTCTACTCAGACAGAGCAAGTTCAAGCTCTCCAAGGACTTGCAGTTGAATTAGATCAAGCCTACGAGGGAATGTTTGTATGGATGAGACAGTATGAAACAGAAGATGGAGAACGGACTCCCGAAGAGGTAAAAGTCTATTTGGAAGATCAAATGGTCAAAGTGACTCAGGTTAATGAGCAAATCAAGGGGGCTTTGTCTAAAGCGGATTCCCTCCTAAAAAATCAATAATTATCTGGGGGAGATTTCAGGTATTCCTCCACCATAGGACTAGAAATTACACCTTCGGAATTATCCCAGATATTGTAGAGATAGGTCAATATCTGGGCGATTTCAAGGGGTTTTAATTGTGGATTAGGAGGCATTTTTTGATCGTATTCTACTCCATTCACCCAAATTTTTCCTTCCTGCCCGTGTCGGATAATCCATGCCGTACGGTGCACGCTCTCCTTGAAATAATCTGAGTTTTTAAGTGGAGGAATAAGTTTGCCCAATCCTTCTCCATTCTCTTGGTGGCAGTTGCCACAGTAATTTGTGTAGAGTAGCTTTCCCGTAATTGCGTATTTCATCACCTCAGGGTCAGAAATTTGTGCAAGGGTATTATCCTCTTTACTCGATTTTGGGGCGCAGGAATAAATCAATACAAGAAATAAGACACTCGTGATTTTCTGCCAAGTCATTGGCGGACGTTTGGTGAATTTGGACGAGGGTCTTGTGATTTTAATGCCACCAATCATGTGATTATTTATTCAGGATTTTTGGAATATCATTTAGAAGCCGATCAACTTGATCTGATTTGGTTCCATCATATACTCCGCGGATTCTGCCTTGTTGATCAATTAGCAAAAATGCCCCACTATGCAGAAAACCTCCTGGTTCTTGCTGGTCTGCCATTGCAGTGGTCAAATAGCTAGTTTGGCCCATTTCAAAGATTTTTTCCTGATCTCCAGTGAGAAAATTCCAAGTGGATGCGTCTTCTATCCCTAGTTTTTCAGCATAATCTTTCAAAACCTCCTGGGTATCATGGGTTGGATCAATCGAATGGCTTAAAATTTTAAAATCTGGGTTGGTTTTGAATTGCTCATACACTCGGAGCATTTCTTTTTTCATGATGGGACAGATGGTGGGACAAGTTGTGAAGAAAAAGTCCGCTACATAGACCTTACCCATTACATCCTCATTCCGAATTGAATCTCCCATTTGATTGACAAAAACAAAAGGAGCAATCGTATGGTAGACGGTGTCTTGATTGTCATCCACATATCGTTCGCCAAGAATTGGTAATTCAATAGGGTCAGTATGGTTGTCGCTGCTTGTTTTGCAGGCACTTGCCCAAACTAACAGGACGAGTATGTATATCGAGATTGATCTCATTGGTTAGGTTTTTTACTGTGGTAATTTAATTCAGTGGTAGAGTTATTAGATACGTTCCGGGTTGATTCCAAAATGGATCTACTCCCCATTTTTAGTTCGGTAGTTTTTGTACAATTTAATCCCAATCATTAGCAGAACTCCGAGACCAATTAGTCCGGCTATACCCCAAACCATGCTTAGAGTGCTTTTCAAAACGATTAGGAATACAATAGCAAAAAGCAAAAGAGTCGCGACTTCGTTCCATAATCGGAGTTTGGTCGAATTCCATCTCGCTTTTCCAGCCTGTAATTCTTTAAAGAGCACATGGGAAAATCCGTGGTAGAGATAAAGCAAAAATACAAACGCTAGTTTGGCGTGCATGAATCCCAATTGCATATATCCCCATCGATAACTTAGAACCCAAGCGCCGAAAATTAGCGTGAGGATGGCAGAAGGCCAGGTAATAATATACCAAAGGCGGCTTGCCATGAGATCCAACTGAGGTTTGAGAATGTTCCGTTCTGCCTCAGGTTTTTCCAAAGCTTCAGTTTGATAAATAAAAAGTCGGACCATATAAAAAAGACCTGCAAACCAGGTGACCACAAAAATGATATGCAGCGCCTTGATGTATTCGAATCCCATTTTCAGATTTTTGGGCTAAATTAAGGCCTAAACCCCATAAACCCTTGCGTTTTTGAAAAGGAATCAAATAACCCTGTTTTTGATTGGTACTGCAGTCGGCGTAGTGCTGTATTTGATATTGAAAGAAAGTTTTTCCCAGCCTGGCTTAGCCCAATGGGAAGGAAAATATGAGCAAATCGGTTTTTTCAGAAATGAGAATAATACTGGACCAGTGATCCGGGTAATTGCCGTTCGAGTATTGGGGTCGGAAGAAATGTGGATGAAAGAATTTGCTGAAGCCCAGCCCCATACCAAATACGGTAGAACTTTGGTTTTTTTCTTTTCCAAAGAAACTCCTGGACGAATCGAGCTATCGCCGAATCCGCCGTATTTTGAGGAGTCCTTAAATTCTCAATTAATCGCCAGTTTTGAGAAAGGCCCGATGGGCGATATTCGATTTAACAGGTTGATTCCATGAGAAAAAGAAGGTCAATCGAAGAATATAAAGCGGGGCTCTTGGCTTCCGATCGAGTGGTACTAAGTCAGGCGATTACTTTGGTCGAAAGTACCTTGGAGGCAGATCGAACGATCGCTGCCTCATTAATCCAAGAAATCCTCCCTCATACGGGTAACTCGATTCGAATTGGGATCACTGGAGTTCCCGGAGTTGGGAAAAGTACCTTCATTGAGGCTTTTGGAATGCTGCTTTTGGAAGCAGGAAAGAAAGTGGCTGTATTGGCGGTAGATCCCAGTAGCCAATTGAGCAAAGGAAGTATTTTGGGGGATAAAACTAGGATGGAAACCTTGGCTTCTGACAAAAGGGCTTTTATTCGTCCTAGTCCTTCAGGTATGACCTTAGGAGGGGTGAGTGCCAAAACCAGAGAATCCATGCTTCTTTGTGAGGCGGCAGGCTTTGATGTGATCTTGATCGAAACGGTCGGTGTCGGTCAAAGTGAAACTGCTGTAAAGCATATGGTTGATTTTTTCCTGCTGTTAATGCTGGCTGGTGCTGGCGATGAATTGCAAGGAATTAAAAAGGGAATCATGGAAATGGCGGATGCCTTGGTAATCCACAAAGCTGAAGGCGCAAACCTTGAAGCCGCTAAAAAGGCAAAGGCCAATTATCAAAATGCCTTACATCTTTTTAAAGAATCTGATAAATTTTGGAATACGCCAGTTCTTTTAGCGTCTTCTTTGGCAAAACTCGGCTTGGAAGAAATCTGGAAAATGTTGCTCGAATACCAAGAGAAAATGATGCGGTCAGGGTATTGGGATGAAAATAGAGCTAACCAAAGATTGCAGTGGTTGGAAGATCAAATTCAAGATTTGTTGGGAGAGGCATTTCTCCGCCATCCGAAAGTCAAGGATTCTTTGGCAAAAGGAAAGTTACTTATACAATCAGGACAGCTTTATCCTGGTGTATTGGCCAAAGAATTGGTGAGATACTTTTTGGATTCGGGGAAATAAAATCAATAAAGGAAAAGTATTGGACAACCCTGCAAGCAAAATCAAAGATCAATACGATCTCATTTTGAATTTTTTCTTGAGTTCGTTGACCGCATTTCGGAAGCTAGCATCTGTTTCGATCATGTCGTTCACAGTTTGTACAGCGTGAATCACAGTACTATGGTCGCGGCCTCCAAAATGGTATCCGATCGATTTTAAAGAATGTTGGGTAAACTCTTTAGAAAAGTACATGGCCACTTGACGAGCAATCACGATTTCTTTCTTTCGAGTTTTTGCCTTGAGTTCGTCAGGGTGAATCCCGTAATATTCTGAAACTGACTTTTGGATAAACTCAATTCCTACCTCAGTTTCAATGTCTTTGATGAAGTTTTTGATTACGGTTTTAGCCAACTCCAAGCTGATTTCAACACGGTTAAGCGAAGCATGCGCAATCAAAGAAATCAGGATGCCTTCCAGTTCACGCACATTGGTGTCCACGGTATAGGCAAGGTATTCCACTACTTCGTCTGGAATAAATATTCCCTCGGATTGCATTTTTCTCCGGATGATTGCTACTCTGGTTTCGAAGTCCGGCATTTGCAAATCTGCTGTCAGTCCCCATTTGAATCGGGAAAGTAGACGCTCTTCCAACCCCTTCAAATCTTTTGGAGGACAGTCGGAAGTCATGATGATTTGCTTCTTGTTCTGATGCAGGTGGTTGAAGATGTGGAAGAACATCTCCTGAGTACGATCCTTTCCTGCTAAGAACTGAATGTCATCAATAATCAACACATCCACCTGCATGTAAAAGTTAGTAAAGCTCTTCACGTTTCCATCTTTGATGGAATCCATGAATTGATTGACAAACTTTTCAGAGGAAACATAAAGTACAAATTTGTCCTCGGGTCCGTTTTTGATTTCGTTTCCGATCGCTTGTACCAAGTGAGTTTTTCCCAATCCTACTCCGCCATAAACCATCAGCGGATTAAACGAAGTGATCCCGGGCTTGGTAGCAACTGCAAAACCTGCTGAACGAGCCAGTCTGTTACAGTCACCTTCGATGTAAGTTCCGAACGTATAATTCGGGTTTAGATTGCTTTGGGTAAGCAAGTCTGCATCTAGCGAAGGGATTTCAAAGGGAGTTTTAGATTCGATGGGTGCCGCCTTTTTGACTTGATTATTTCCTTGTGGATAGGAAACGACATACGGCTGATTGGAGGAATTTCCTTTATCTACCACCACGGCGTATTCAAGACGCCCATTGGCTCCAAGCGTATTCTTAATCGCAAGTTTTAAAACTTGTACGTAGTTGTCTTCCAGCCATTCATAAAAAAACTGACTGGGTACCTGAATAGTCAAACTTGAACCTTCTAGTTTGACGGGGTTAATAGGTCTAAACCAGGTAGAAAAGCTCTGTTCATTTACGTGTTGTTCGATAACACGCAAACACTCATTCCAAACTGCACTGGCTTCTGAACTCATTTACTACGTTAATTGCTGGGAAAACCACTTTACCCGGTAAGGGTAGGGGGTCAAATTTGTGGAAAATTAACTTAAATAAAAAATCGAAAACCGCTTGAATAATTCGATTATGAATTTTCTTAATTCATTTTTTCAAGATTGTTTTTTCTTTTGGAAATAACACCTCGTTTTCTAAATGCATTTTGCATGGAGCCAAGATATCCTTTGGTCTAATACGGATTAGGCTTGATTTTCTTTTACGTGTTGATTTTCAGCAACTTGAGCTGGAGAGGGTTTTTGTCTGATCAAATGTTGGAATCCTTCCTAAAAAACAATGGGAATCGCTAATTTTGATTGGTTAGCATACCCTTCTTACTACCCAAATATGACCCAAAACTTGTTTTCAGAATTTGCTCCTACCTCCAAGTCCGATTGGATCCAGCAAGCGATTAAGGATTTGAAAGGAAGAGACTTTGATCAGACCTTAACTTCCACGCTTTGGGAGAAAATAACCCTACAGCCATTTTACACTTCAGAGGATATTCCAGAAAAGGTT
This sequence comes from Algoriphagus sanaruensis, assembly GCF_001593605.1. Lineage (GTDB taxonomy): Bacteria > Bacteroidota > Bacteroidia > Cytophagales > Cyclobacteriaceae > Algoriphagus > Algoriphagus sanaruensis. The sequence goes on from NZ_CP012836.1 coordinate 1,381,695, forward strand.
TCATCTAAGATTTTTCACCCGGAATCTGAAATTCTAGGCATGTCGGCTCGAAACTGGAGCAATGCAGTCAGTGTTTATCCGGATTTTTCTTCCTCCCAAATCTTGGAAGTTCTTCAACACGGGGCAGATGCACTTGTGCTTCATTTACATGGATTTGAGGATTTAACGCAACTTCTTGCGGGGGTTATACCCGAATACATTTCGATATTTATTCGGCCTATTGGTAATCCTATTCCTGCGCTAAAGCAATTTTTTGATTGGGCGGATCAAACCGGAACAGACCCTGAAAAAATCAAAGGTGGTTTGCTTTGGGCTCCCTCCGATGTAGTCTTTGACTGGAATGAACCCTTCGGATTAGGACTGGAAGTTTTGGAGGAACTAATAGAAATGAGCGAACCTTATCCCAACTTCAAACCTCTGACATTGAAAACCTCCCGTTATTCTGAGGCAGGTGGTGATCCTGTACAGGCAATCGTCTGGAGTATGGGTGAATTGATTGAAATACTTGATTCTGAGCAAGTGTCTGTTGATCGATTATTCCAAAGCATACTCCTTGAAGCGAGTATCGGCGAGTCTCATTTTGGTGAAATAGCCAGATTACGAGCATTTAGAGAAGCCATGTCAAGGTTAGCAGCCACTTATGATGTCCAGATTCCTGAGGAAAAATGGGAACTCATTGCTCAAACTGCTCAATGGTCTAAGTCAGTTCTTGATGTCCATACGAATCTTATTCGACAGACCTACGAGGCAATGGCTGGGGTGTTGGGTGGAGCAAATCACCTCTGGCTTAGGCCAATCCTAGAAGAGGACGCCGGAGAGCTGGAGCAAAGAATAGCGAGAAATGTATCCACTATTTTAAAAGAAGAGTCTTATTTGGATAAGATCATGGATCCTACAGCTGGGTCATTTTACATCGATTCACTTACCAGTACTTTGGTGGATATTCTAAAGAAAGGGTTGAAGGACCTAGTCGGAATGGGAGGTTGGCAATCCATCCTTGAAAAGGGATCAATCCATGAATCGGTTCGATCTCGAAGGCAGGCTATTCAACAGGCCTATTTTGATGGAGATTTCTCAAAAATTGGTGTAAATAAATACCCAGCCTTGCCTGTGCTTCAAAAGAATTATTCTCTGGATTATTTCGAGGAAAAGAGCAATGAACTCAATCCTACCCGTGCTTCCTATCTTGTTGAACTCAAAACTTTGGAGCAATGAAGCCTGATTTTTCAAAATGGTCTAATCAAACCAAGGGATTTGAGAACCAATCACGATTAGAATTTTGGGAAACAGCAGAGCAGATCAAGGTTCCAAACCGATTTGATTCTCAAAGACTTTCGCATATCGATCAACTTCATTTTGCAGCTGGCATTCCTCCCTATCTTCGAGGTCCTTACAGCACCATGTATGTGCAAAGGCCCTGGACCATTCGTCAATATGCTGGATTTTCGACTGCAGAAGAATCCAATGCATTTTATAGAAGAAACCTAGCGGCAGGACAAAAGGGACTTTCGGTAGCCTTTGATCTAGCAACTCATCGAGGCTACGATTCAGACCATCCGAGAGTCCAAGGTGATGTCGGCAAAGCGGGGGTGGCAATAGATACCGTGGAGGACATGAATATTTTGTTTGATCAAATTCCCTTAGATCAAATGTCTGTATCCATGACGATGAATGGGGCAGTTATTCCGGTTTTGGCATTTTTTATTGTGGCTGCAGAGGAGCAAGGTGTAAGTCCTGAAAAGCTCAGTGGGACCATCCAAAATGATATTTTGAAGGAATTTATGGTGAGGAATACCTACATCTATCCTCCTCAGCCAAGTATGCGGATCATTGGTGACATCTTTGAATTTACTTCGAAGTATATGCCAAAATTCAACTCTATTTCTATTTCTGGTTATCATATGCAGGAGGCTGGTGCCACTGCTGATTTAGAGTTGGCTTACACCTTGGCGGATGGACTAGAGTATCTTCGGACAGGGATCAAAGCTGGTCTAGATATCGATGATTTTGCGCCTAGGTTGTCCTTTTTCTGGGCGATTGGGATGAACTATTTTATGGAAATTGCCAAGATGCGAGCGGGGCGATTGCTTTGGTCCAAGATCGTAAAGCAATTCAATCCCAAGGATCACAAGTCATTGGCCCTGCGAACACACTGTCAAACCTCCGGCTGGTCGCTTACGGAGCAGGACCCGTTTAATAATGTAACTCGAACTGCCATCGAAGCACTGGGAGCAGCGATGGGACATACGCAGTCTCTCCATACCAATTCTCTGGATGAGGCAATCGCCTTGCCTACAGATTTTTCTGCGCGAATTGCTAGAAATACCCAATTGGTATTGCAAGAGGAAACCGGAATCACGAAAGTCGTGGACCCTTGGGGAGGTTCTTTTTATGTAGAATACCTTACTGACCAACTTGCTCAGAAAGCATGGGCTCTAATTCAGGAAGTGGAGGAAATGGGTGGAATGGCGAAAGCGATCGAGGCTGGACTTCCTAAACTTCGAATCGAGGAAGCTGCAGCCAAGAAACAAGCGCGTATAGATAGTGGTAAAGATATTATTGTCGGAATCAATCGATATCAGGTAGAAAAGGCTACCGAAATTGATTTGCTCGAGGTAGACAATCAATCGGTTCGAGAAGCTCAAATCCAACGTCTCCAAGAAGTAAAAGCCACAAGAAAGCAGAACGAGGTGGATGCTTCACTGGAAAAGCTTACCCATGCAGCTCAGACAGGAACAGGGAATTTGCTGGCCTTGGCTGTGGATGCCGCTCGAAAAAGAGCTACTTTAGGAGAAATCTCCGATGCGATGGAAAAGGCCTTTGGAAGACATAAGGCTCAGACGAAATCGATCTCCGGAGTTTACGCAGCAGCAGTGAAAAATCAAGAATCATTTAAAAAAGCCCAATCACTTTCTGATCGATTTGCTGAGTTGGAAGGTCGTCGCCCTCGAATTTTGGTGGCCAAGATGGGGCAAGACGGGCATGACCGTGGGGCCAAAGTGATTGCTACTGGATTTGCTGATTTGGGATTTGACGTAGACATCGGGCCCTTATTCCAAACGCCTCAAGAGGTGGCAGAGCAGGCTGTCGAAAATGACGTTCATTTGGTAGGGGCTTCCTCCCTAGCGGCAGGTCATAAGACGTTGATTCCTCAATTGATCCAAGCGCTTCGAGACTTGGGTAGACCAGATATTATGGTGGTAGCTGGTGGTGTAATTCCAGCCAAAGATTACGAGTTTTTGGAAAAAGCCGGAGTTTCGGCAGTATTTGGGCCGGGTACAGTTTTGTCGGAAGCGGCAATAACAATACTGGAAAAATTGATTCAAGAATAAACAAAAAGGGCTGTTTTAAACAGCCCTTTTTGTTTTAGTCAATTTTTATGAGTCTGACAGATAGGCCATTAAATGGATAGCTCAGGGCCTTCTCGAAGGGGTATTTATTCTCGCCAAGGTTTCGGTTGATCACTAGGTTTTCTTCGAGTGTGCTGCTCCAGAAAAATGCTATTTCTCCAAACCCCTCAAATTCACCGACATCATTGATCATTCCGATTGGATAGCCTTGAAATCCACTTTCGTTGGTCCCATTCTCGGAGCTCCAGCCTTGAGCGCTTTTTAGTTTAATAGTGGCGGCTGCAGAGCCTCCCAGAGCTTCGGCGAGTTGGTTCCAATCCTCATCTGTGGGGATTCTCCAACCCTCAGGAGCGATACCACGTTCGTCTGAGATTGCTAGATAATTATATAGTTTTCCCAAGAATTGGCCATTGGCTTCGTCGAAATTCAGGTCCACATAAGCAGGCATCATAAATGCCTCTCCAAGCATCCACTCTTCTCCATCGTAGGCAGCTGGAATCGTGTCGCCATTTCTAAAGGTACTGACATTGAGATTTTCGGCCATCCAAGTCTGATTTCCGATTTTTATGGTGGCGTAGGTTCGTCCTTCGTGGTCTGTAACTTGGCCATTGGCAATGAAGGGAAACGATAAAATGAGGACTAAAAAGAGGTTTTGCATAGTTGTGAAGGGTTTGTCAAAAGTATGCAACCCGTTAAGGACTCACCATACGTCAAATTCCGTATTTAAAGCCCCTTTGTCCTAATTATATCGCCATTTCTAATAGCGCATAACTCAGGCTTTTTCCATGCGCATCCATTGCCAATGAAGTGGTTACGCCACTGGCCAACGCGTTTTCACAAGTGAAAAGAAGGGCTTGAAGTTCAGGAATTTCGTGGCGGGTTATAGGGCCTTTTAGCTGGTGGGCGAGGTGGTGTTTGACTTTTTCAGCGGTGACTTTCTCTACCAAAAGCTCATAATCCTTATCGTCCAAAGGAAAAAGGGAGAGTACCAGGGTATTTCCTTTGTCTCCAGCACGGCTGTGCGCGATATCGGCGAGTTTCTGGCTCATGATTCAAAGACTTGGATAGAGGGTTGAATTTGATTGCGGTTCAAAAGAATAGAAACTACACCTATCACCTCATGGAGGTACTTTCTTGCGCCTCCGCCTCCAGCAGGTCCATTGGTGTAGAGTGCTTCTACCTCTTCTCCGACGAGTTGTGCCATGGATTTTTCATTCGATTTTCCTGCGATCCTTAGGCGGATTTCATAGGGTGAACTCCCATAAGATAGGCTTTCTCCGTGTAGCGAACTCTGCCCGATGTAATCGATTCGAAATTCTTCAAAATGATGTCCAATCCGCTTTTTGATAATTTCTCCGGCCAATTTTGCGCGTTCCACCGCATTCGCTCCGGCATAGGAAATTTCACCCTCTCCAATCCAGCCAGCCTCATACCCCACACTTACTTTGAGGGTTTCGGGTTTGGATTTTCCGCTTCCTCCAGAGACTTTTATTTGGTTTGTGGTGACTTCTTCAAATCGCACACTTCGAAAATCTGCGATGACATCCGGCGTGTAATATTTTTCGGGATCGAGAACCTCATATAGCAATTGTTCCTTGGCAGTTTGGGAATTAATCAAGCCTCCGGTGCCTTCTACTTTTGAAATCAAACCCAGGCCATCTTGACTTACCTCCACAATTGGATGCCCAAGGATATCCATATTCGGGACCGGTTTGGTTACAGGGTCTGCAAAATACCCCCCTGTAATTTGCCCAGCACATTCCATCAAGTGGCCAATGACCGTTCCTTTACCCATCAGATCGGCATTTTCAGGGTCCCAGCCAAATTCATAAACCATGGGGGCAAGAAAAAGGGAAGGATCAGCTACCCTGCCTGTCAGTATAATATCCGCATCCGTTTTCAAAGCAGGAATAATCGTATCCACTCCTAAATAAGCGTTGGCAGAAATCAATTTTCCATAAGAAGTTAGAGCTCTGTTACCTTCCAAACTAAGTTCCGTTCCTTGAATATGATGAAAGACATCATCTCCAAGCACAACAGCCACTTTGATTTTTAATCTGAGGCCTTGGGCTATTTCGAGGATTTTTTTTGCTCCGGAGATGGGATTAGCGGCACCCATATTGGTGATAAGCCGTGTCCCGTGTTGAATTAAAAGTGGGAGTAAGCCTTCGATTCTTCGTTCCAATAGGATATCATACCCTGCGTTTGGATCTTGTTGCTTTCTCTTTTGCGCCAAAGCGATCGTTCGCTCTGCGAGGCATTCTAATACAAGGTAATCTAAATTTCCATGTTGGGTCAGGATCAAGGCAGGTTCAAGACGATCTCCCGAAAACCCAGCCCCACATCCGATTCTTAGTTTTTTCTTCATTTCAGATAGAAATTATTCCGGATAAAACTGCCACCAAAAGCATGACCATGGTGGTTAAAAAGGCTAATGGAATCGTTTTTTTCTGATGATCTCCCAACTCAATGCCAGCCAATCCAACCAGTAAAAAAGTAGATCCCGTCAATGGGCTGACAGGAAATCCGGTGGTCATTTGCCCCAAAATCGCAGCTTGGCCTACTTCCAAACCGCTTGCTCCAAATGAAGTGGCGGTGGAGGATAGGAGAGGTAAAATTCCAAAGTAGAAGGAATCCGGATCAAACAACATGCTGGCTGGCATGGCTACCAACCCAGTAAGTATGGGGAGTTTTTTCCCTACTGATTCAGGTAGAATTCCTTGGACGGTGGCTGCCATGGCTTCCATCATTCCACTTCCTTTGAGAATTCCTGTAAAACATCCCGCTGCAAAAAGGATCCCCGCCATTAGCATCGCTTCTTTTGCATGTCCATCGATTCGCTGTTTTTGATCCTCAACTTTCGGGAAATTGATCAACAAAGCAAGTGCGAACGCAATCATAAAAACGACAAAGGGAGGTGCCCAAGAAAGTATGATACTAATTACAGCCACAAGGATCAGCAAGATATTTACCCAGAAAAGCTTGGGTCTATTGACGGATTCTTGAATTTGCGTTTGAGATTTTAAAGGCTCGAATAGGACCGATTCCAAATTCGCCTTTTCCTTTTTTCCCAGATAAAAAGCAATAAAAAAGACCGTAATAAGCCCTGCAATCAAAGGGAGAATCATCGGATTAAAAAGCTCAGTCACTGTTACATTCAAGGCAGATGCAGCACGAATAGTTGGGCCTCCCCAAGGAAGCATATTCATCGTGCCGGCAGAAATAGCAACAATACTTGCCAATGTCAATCTATTCATTCCCATTTGGTCATAGATGGGGGCAAGTGCAGGAATAACAATTAAGAAAGTCACCGCACCTGAACCATCCAAATGAACCAACATACTCAAAAGGGCTGTCGCCAAGGCAATCTTGATGGGGTCATGTCCAGCTGCGCGGAGAAGTCCAGAAATTATGGGTTGGAAAGTGCCCGCATCCATTAGGATTCCAAAGAATAGAATTGCGAACACAAACATGACTCCTGTAGGCGCAATAGTTTGAAGTCCTTCACCAATCCAGGTAGGAATCTCAGTTGCATTTCCTGAAATTATTCCGGTACCAATAGGAATGAGTGTTAGTGCGATAATTGGAGAAGCTTTTTTTGTAATGACCAAAAAGAGCAAAAGCAGAATCGTGAGCAGTCCAAGAAATGCAAGCATGACTTAAGGATTGAGGCTTTCCATAAATTTCATTTGAGGCCAAAATGGCATTGCTCTGGTTTTTACCTCTGTTCCCAATTCAATTACGAGTGGGTTTTCAGGATTGAACACAGGCCATTCCGGTAATCCTTCACCATTGGGATTCCCTGTTTTGACAAAGTTGACCCAATAGTCTGACATCTGTTGCTCAAGATCATAATCTACTTGTTCGAAAGGGCGATTCCAATTTCGTAGCGTATGTAAAGCATAGCTAAACTCAGCAGAATGAAATGCTCCAAAATTGGGTTCCCCGGGAGGTACTCGAGTGAAAAAATAGAGGTATGCATCGTTTAGGCCTTTTTCCGATTGCATCTTTGCCCAGGTATAGTTTTGGAAGCCAAATCCTAAGACACCGATTGTATTTAAGGATTCGCTCAGTTCAACTTCATTTTCCGCAGGAAAAAGCTCTAAATATTCGCCAGCTCGACCCCCATATTGTTTCTTAGCGTTGGCTTTAAATTCGGAGGGTGTGGTAGGCGGATTACCTGAAACTCGATCATCGGCATTCCACCCTGTGAGAAGGGGTACATCCGAAAAGGTTCCATTTTCAAATGCTTCTCGGACATTAGGAAGGATTTTCCCATCTACCACCGGTCCAAAACGTGCCGGAATTTTCAGAAGGCTATCTGCCGGTAGTTGGCGGAGATCAGCTAATGTGATTCCCAAAGTATCGGTAAGTTGCTTGCCGCGCTCCTCAGCCCCCTGGATTCCTGAAATCAGACCAGTTCCTCGATTAAACATGCCGCCACTTTGGGCGATAGCTTTGTGAAAAAGCTCTTTAGCTTTTGGAGAAACGACCAGAGCATTGACACTGAATGCTCCTGCTGACTGGCCCGCGATGGTGACATTGTCAGGATCTCCACCGAATTCGGCGATGTTCTTTTTCACCCACTCTAATCCAGCAATCTGATCTAAAAGCCCGTAATTCCCGGAGGTTTGTTCTGGATTTTCAGCACTCAATTCAGGATGAGCCAAAAACCCAAGCATGCCCACTCTGTAGTTAAGCGCAACGACGACAATGCCCTTTTTTGCTAAATCCTCACCATCGTAAAGTGGTACGGTATTTCCGCCTGAGCTAAACCCTCCTCCATAAATCCAAACCATCACGGGTCGCTTTTCATCCTTTTTATCGGCGGCAGTCCAAACATTGAGGTACAGGCAGTCTTCTGATATGGGTGCTTTTGGAATCAGGAATTCCTCCGACCAGGCAAAAAATGGAACGGGCGGATTTTGCATTGGAGCAGCAGGATTTTCTGTACAAGACTTGATTCCTTCCCAAGGGATCACGGGCTGGGGAGCTTTCCATCTGAACTCCCCAAGAGGAGGTGCTGCAAATGGAATTCCCTTAAATACTTTAACCTGTCCAGAAGAGTCTAATTTTCCGGAGATCAAACCTCCTTCCACCGAAAGAGAGTCGATTGAAAGTAACTGGGCTTGTTCAGATTTGGAACAAGAAAAAAGGAGTACACTCGCTGTGAAAAGAAGCAGAATGGAGGCTATTCGCATGGGTTAGGTGGTTTTGAAACTGTAGAGGTAGGGAGCTTTGTGGCTTTTGCCAGTAAATAGTTTTTCATGCCTTTCCAGAATGTCAAGACTGAGCATTTTTCGCTGAAAGCTTGTTCTTCGAAGTTTTTGCCCGAGAATGGCTTCATAGACAGCCTGAAGTTCATTCATTGTAAATCGTTCGGGAAGCAAATTTCCTCCGATCAATTTTCGGTCAAGATTGTCCCGTAATGTTTGTAGCGCCTTCTGGACGATTTTTCCGTGGTCAAAAATTAACTCCGGAAGTTGCTCAACCTCGTACCAAGCAATAGAATCTGATAAAGCATCTGGTGTAAGAGTGACTTTTTCGTGGTCAATTAAGGCATAGTAGGCAACTGAAAAAAAACGATCCAACATCCAATAATTCTCAGGAATGAGGTGCCCATTAGCTTCTAAAATGGTCCGCATTTTTTCGGGCTGAAATCGATCAATATCCCCAAAGGTGTGGAATTGCTCAAGATAGATTTCTTTTAATCCGGTTCGTTCATAGAGACCTCGTTTGACGGCTTCTTCTAGGTTTTCCGTTTTTCTAACAAATCCACCAGGAAGTGCAAACCAGCCCGTTGCATGATATTCCATCAGGAGTATTTTTAGTTTTCCTTTCGAAAAACCAAAAACAACGGAGTCATAGGCAAGGTGAGGAACGTATTGGGTGACTTCAGGGAGTGGCATACTGGGCTTGGATTCTGGTCTAAGTAACTAGGAATTTTCGGGACTAGCAATTAATATTGTCTCACTATGTAACAATAGCTAGATAGTATCCCCGAATCTATGAAAATCTTTTCAATCACATGGGCATTGGTTTTATTCCATTCACTCAACCTACTCGCCCAAAGCAATAATTTTATGCCGGTTCAGACTACGCTAAAAAACGGCATCATTGAAGGAAACTACAATGTAACCAATGGTATTTCCACCTATTTTGGAATCCCATTTGCTCAGCCACCTGTCGGTGAATTGCGTTGGAAAGCGCCAGTTCCTGTTTCTTCTTGGCAAGGCGTAAAAGAGACCAAAAGATTCAGTCCAAGGCCTGTGCAAGGCTTGGTCTTTGGAGACATGAATTCATGGTCTGATGGAGTCTCTGAGGATTGTTTGTATTTGAATGTTTGGACTCCAGCTAAACGAAATAGCAAAGACCTGCCGGTTTTAGTTTATTTCTATGGTGGAGGATTTGTGGCAGGCGATGCCTCAGAACCTAGATACAATGGGGAATCCATGGCTAAAGAGGGGGTCGTGGTAGTTACTGTTAATTACCGATTGGGTGTGTTTGGCTTTTTGGCTCATCCAGAGCTGAGTGCAGAAGCTCCTTACAAGGCTTCTGGAAATTACGGTTTGCTGGATCAGGCTTTGGCTTTGCAATGGGTGAAAGAAAATATTACTGCTTTTGGAGGTAATCCAAATCAAGTGACCATAGCAGGTGAGTCTGCAGGATCGATTTCGGTATCCTATCAAATGGCTTCTCCGCTTTCTAGGGATTTGATCCATGGAGCAATTGGGGAAAGTGGAGCCGGAATCAATCCAACTTTAGCCCCGGTTTCTCTTCGGGAGGCAGAGGAAACCGGGAAGGAATTTTTTGAGAAAGCGGGTATCCAATCTATTCGACAAGCAAGAAATATGTCTGCGAAGGATCTTTTTGAGGTCTATCAGGAGTCAGGTCGATTTGGATTTCCGGTGGTCATTGATGGGTATTTGCTTCCAAAGACCCTTCCGGAGATTTTCCGTGCTGGTGAGCAAGCGCAAGTTCCTTTGTTGCTTGGATGGAATTCGGCAGAAATTCCTGGAGCCGCCTTTATGCAAGGAAAACCTTATACCAAAGAGAATTTCATAGAAAAAGTAATCGAAGCCTATCCGAAAGATTCTGATTTGGTATTATCTCTTTATGCGCACGAAACACCAGAGGAAGTAGAATATTCGGCGACAGATTTAGCATCAGATCGTTTTATCGTGTACAGCACCTGGAAGTGGTTTGATCTCCATCTAAATCATAGTAATCAGCTTGTTTATCGATATTTATTCAGCAAACTGTCACCACCCTTGGTGGATAAAAACTTGACGGCTGGGCTTGCTGGTGGAACTGTAAGAAATGAGAATCCGGCTCCTGCTCCTAAACAGATTGGGGCAAGGCATGCTGCTGAGATTGAATATGCGATGGGGAATCTTCATCTGGTCAAGGAGTTTGCTTGGACTCCCGAGGATTTGAGAGCATCTAAAACGATGTTTGAGTACTTTACCAATTTTGTAAAAACCGGCAATCCAAATGGAGGGGATAACCCTAACTGGTCAGCTGCTAAAGCAGGAGATGATCAACCTTCAGTTATGGTCATAGACACGGAATCCAAAGAGGTTAAGGCATCTTATGACGCACGTCCAAAATTTCATGATCGCTTCTATAAAAATGGTAATTGAAGCCTAGATCAAAAGAGAAAAGCGAACAGATTTTTGATTAACACGGGGTCTGTTGATGCACGAAGGCCGGTTTTACCGGCCTTTCGTCTTTTTAAATTTTAGAAGAAAATTGATGAATTGAATCTTTTCAATCCTATTCTTTCAAGAGTATTTAATAAACCAAAATTGCTTTTCCAGCTTCGCAGGTCACGCTTTTAGGAGGACTAACAAACATGCAGTCGGAGAAGACATTATTCTTTTGGTTGTATTCAGCTTGGAGCTTTGTGTATTGGTTTACCAAATCCATGAATTTAGATTCAAGGCTTTGGTGAAAAGCTATATATCGAGTGGGACCACCGCAGGCCTTGCTTCCCATAGCCGTGAATTTCCATTCGGAAGAATTGGTACAGGATACAGATTCCGAGAGTGCGATGATTTCTTTTTCCAACTGCTCGATTTCATCCAATTGGTATTGTTTATCATTACCATCAAAGAGTTCACAAGAGGTAATGAATGCTACTAGAAAAACCAGATAGATCCAATTTGTTTTCATAAGGATAAAGGTAGAAAATCAAGGAATTTGATACTTGAACGTGAATTGAAGCTTTTATGCTACAGAAGAAAGTAGGATTTTGTAAAAAACGAAAAACCACCCGATTCCAGGTGGTCTTGGCTTCTTATCTCTTAGCCCAAGTCTTGATATTGGCTCTAGCTACTTGATACTTAGACTACGTCTTCTCCTCTCAGCTTCACCACGGCTCCTTCTAGGATGTCTCCGATTCGAATTTGGCAAGCTAGTCGAGAAGTTGGGAAGTATTCAGGAAGGTTTTCAAGCTGATCAAGTTCAACATCGGTAGCTTCTCCAAGTCCATCTTTGCCCTCCAAGATTTCGACATGGCAAGTTGCGCAAAGCGCCATCCCACCACATGTCGCCAAAACAGGATATTCAGAAGCTTTTAATACTTCCATCAAGCTTAGTCCCATATCTGCGGGAGCTTCAACTTCTTGGCGGTTGCCGTCGTGGTCTTCTACAGTAAATTTAATCATGGATGAAATAGAGTTAGAATGCATTAACACCATTTACTGTGGTGTATTTGAAGCTTAGTTTTTGATCAGGGTAGACGTATTTGAAGGCAGAATGCATCATGATTGCTGCTTCGTGGAAGCCACAAAGAATCAATTTCAATTTTCCTGGATAAGTATTGATGTCACCGATAGCATAGATCCGTTCTACTCCAGTGGAGTAATCCCTTGTGTCCACTTCAATGGCATTTTTATCGATGCTTAATCCCCAATCGGCAATGGGGCCTAACTTTGGAGATAATCCAAAAAGTGGGATTAAATAATCCGCATCAAGGATTAGATCCTGCTTGTTTTTATCCTCAAGGATTACTTTTTCAAGTTTACCTTCTCCGGTTACCTCTTTAAGATTGGCAGAGAGGATCAAATCAATTTTACCTTGGTTGGCCAAGTCAAAAACTTTCGAAGCAGAATCAGGAGCACCACGGAAGGTTTCATTTCGATGGACTAAGGTGACTCGTTTTGCAACCTTTGCTAGGAAGATAGTCCAGTCTAGGGCAGAGTCTCCGCCTCCAGCGATGACCACATTTTTATCTCGATAGGTTTCTGGATTTTTCACCATATAGCTGATTCCCTTACCTTCAAATTCTTCGAGATTGTTCAAGACGGGCTTTCTAGGTTCGAAGCAGCCCAGGCCACCTGCGATGATGATCACCTTAGCATGTACCTTGGTTTTTTCATTCGTAGTCACAATGTAGCTTCCGTCCTCTTGCTTATCCAAATGATCCACTCGCTCTCCAAGGGTGAAAGTGGGCTGGAAAGGTTTTGCTTGTTCCATTAAGTTATCTACCAAATCCTGGGCTTTCACTTCAGGGTAGCCTGGAATATCATAGATGGGCTTTTGCGGATAGATTTCAGATAACTGACCTCCAATCTGGGGAAGTGCGTCAATCAAGTGACAGCGCATTTTGAGTAAGCCTGCTTCAAAAACAGCAAAGAGCCCCACCGGGCCGGCCCCGATGATGCAGAGATCAGTGTGGATCATAGTTGTATTCATGGTTTCTATAGGAACAACCCAGGTTGGTTGATTTTGTTCGTGTAAATATAATTAGTGTGCTAACTAGTTATAATTCATCTAAGCTTTGACCGTCCAAATTTTGGTAGATTGTATTTAAAATCCGTTTAAATTCTTCGAAATCGCTTTCGTTTAGATTTTCCCAAGCCTTTTCGCGAATTTCTAATACTTGCGGCTTCAATTCAGTGACTTTAGCCACGCCGGCCTCTGTCAAGTGGAGATGAAAACTTCTCCGGTCTTGAGGATGAAGTAGGCGTTCTACATAGCCTTTTTTGCACAAGAGATCGATGATGCGAGTGAGAGTGGGATGGTCTTTAAAAACTAAATTAGCCAACTCAGTTTGACTCATAGGCCCACTTTCAGAAAGGTTTTTAAGGACGAGCCATTGATCTACTGTCACATCAAAATCCCCCTGCTTAAACTGCTGCTGGGCATACTGCTTGACCTTTCGGGCAGTACGATCCAGGAGGAAGGAATAGCGGGCGAATAGTTCTTGTGTCATACCAATTGTTAGTGTGACAAATATATGAAGAAAATCTAGGCGATGTCTAATTTGGAAGGATAATTCAGGCTTTGATAGACAGAAGACTTAGGCAATTTTATACCAATAGGAAACTGAAAAATTTTAATAGGAATTTCCAAAGGAGTTAATCAAAAGGTTTGCTTAAAAAGAATGGGGTGATACGTAAATTTTTAAATAATTATGAAGTTCAATTAAATCTTGGTAAAGGTAAATTATGTTGATTTTTCTAAGGTAAAGGTTGTAAAAATACCGGATAATTTTTTGTTTCTGTTTTTTGATAAAATGACTTAATAAATATATTTAAATGTATTTCAAATACAATATTTTGCTTTTTAAATCATTTTGTCACATATTTGTTCCTGAAACGAGTGCGATTTTCAGCTTATCCAAAAAGTTAATTCTTTTGGTATAATTTTGAGGAGAAAGTCGTGGTTTCAAAAAATGGTATGGCAATTAATCAATTTCGTATTTCATTCCTATTTCAAAGAAGAGGCTCATGGTTGAGGTCTTTTGAGATTCCATTCTTTTTCATTCTTTACTTAATCACGTTTTTGATTGTTTTCGAGTCTGAAGGTCAGATTCAGGTACGGGGGGCTGCGACTACGGCTACAAGTACTAACACCTCGGTTTCAATTGCTAGGCCAAATGGTCTCCAGATTGGAGATTTAATGATTGCAACCATAAATCAATCAACCAATAATAGTGGTGCACTTTCTGATGCTACACGTTCTGGCTGGGTAAAACCTAGCAGTGGTGCTTCTGGATTATACTATCAGAATGGTAATGATAAATGGTGGGGAACGGTACTTTACAAATTTGCTATAGCTAGTGATGTTGCAGCTTCTAGTTTTTCTTTTCAGGGTGATTCGGATGCAGATGATGTACAGGGTAGTATTATCGCATTTTCAGGAGTCGATGAAATAAGTCCTTTTGATGCTATTGGTGAATTTACAACCAGTAATTCGGACGATAGGAATTTAACAGCAAGCTCGATTAATACCACAGTAGCTAATTCGGCGGTTATCATGTTGGCATTCATTGAGGATAATAGAACATTTAGCAATTGGTTAGCTACTTCTCCTTCCACATTAACGGAGCTTTTTGATAGTCCGTTTGATGCAGATAGGGACATGGGTATTGGTGGCGCTTGGGCTATAAAATCAAATATTGGTCCGACTGGAGATGGTAGGGTTACTTTGAATAATAATGCAAGAGATGGTGCAATTCTTCTTGCTTTAAGACCGAAAAGACCTGCCTCTACGGTTACCGTCAAAAATGGCGTAGCCGATTCTTTTACTTATTCCGGTTCTGCCCAGGGTCCAGGAATTAATGATTTTGATTTTACTGGCTCCACAGGTACCAAATCAGTACTTTACTCAGGGACAGGAAGTACAAGCTATACTTCAGCTACACCTCCCACTAATGTGGGAACTTATCAGGTAGTCGTTTCTGTGGCAACAGATGGCACCTATGGAACAGGAAGTTCTGATCCTTTTAGCTTTTCAATAACTCCCAAGATTCTATCCATAACTCCCGATGAAGGCCAGTTTAAATTGATAGGAGAATCTGACCCAAGTTCTTTATCGTATCAAGTTTCTGGATTTGAGTTTTCTGATAACGCGTCCTTGCTATCGGGTAGCCTAGTTCGAGATGCAGGAGAGGCCGTTGGTTTTTATGAAATCAGACAGGGAGATCTAAGCATTTCTAGCAGCAACTATACCCTTGAATTTGCGTCTGGTATTTTCTTTGAAATCCGATCAAATCCCACTCAATACCTTGTCTCTGTTTCCTCCCAAAATCCCAAAAAAGGAACTTCGATTACCGTTTCTGCGCAATTGGCCGATGTAAACGGCAGTGCGATTCCGGAGTCAGGACGTGTAGTAACCTGGGCTGAATTATCAGGTGTTACAGGCTCTTTTGGTGCATCAACCTCCGTAACCGATGCATCAGGTATTGCGACTGTTCAATTCACGGTTTCCAACCAAGTTGGAGTAAGTACGGCAATAACCGCATCGGGGTCTGGTGGGCTTTTTGGAACTTCACCTATTGTAACTACAGTAGATTCCGCACCCACTCAATTGGTGTTTCTTCAGGCTCCAAGCGGAACTACCGAGGCAGGTCAGCCATTTGCGCAGCAGCCGATTATTGAAATTCAAGATGCAGATGGGAATCGTGTAGAAAGTGCAAACTCCTTGGTATTTTTGAGTTTAGCGTCGGGGACGGGTGAGCTAAGAGGAGAAGTTGAACTTCAAGCAATCAATGGTCAAGCAACTTTTACGGGTTTGAACATTGATTTGGTAGGAGATGATAAAGCCATTTTGGCTGAGGCAGACGGCTTGACTTCAACAACATCAAATCCCTTTTCGATTTCTGCTGGACCTTCAGCCTTGTTTACTCGTTATGCAGGTATTCAACAGGTAGCAGCAATCGGGACGGCTGTGACTACTCCTCCGGCTGTTCGGGTTCAGGATATTTTTGGAAACCCGATTTCAGGGGTTTCGGTCAGTTTTGAGGTGACTTCTGGTGGAGGTAGCATACAGCCGACTACTGCGGTACTTACTGATTTAGAAGGGATTGCCGCTTTAAGTTCTTGGACTTTAGGCCCCGATGCTGGGTCCAATACAGTAGTTGCAAGTGCTTCTGATTTTACTTCGCTGACCTTTACAGCTTTAGGAAGTGAGGACGCGATTGTGGAGTTTACATCAAATGCTACTTGGGTGGTTCCTCCGGGAGTTACTTCAATCTTTGTAGAGGCATGGGGCGGTGGCGGTGCAGGTGGTGGCGTTAACGGCAGTAGAAGTAATCGCCGTGTCGGCGGAGGTGGCGGTGGAGGTGCATATGCCAAAAAAATATTAACTGTAACCCCTGGTGAGGTTTTAAGTCTGAATGTAGGCTTAGGAGGCAGTACTAATTCTGCGAATATTGATGGGCCTGATGGGCAACCAACCTATATCCAAGAATACAATGATCAAATATTTGCAGCTGGAGGTATCGGGGGGCTCCGGACTAATGGTTCGAATGATCCGGCTTCAGGGGGGGCTGGAGGTAGTGAGTCAAATTCCATCGGGGATTTGGTAAGGCCTGGCCAGAATGGAACAAGAGGTGGTGAGAATGCGTCAACCCAATTTAATGGAGCGGGAGGTGATGCCGGGCTAGAGAATACCGGTGCTTCTAGTAAAACGACTTCTGGAGATGGAAATACTGGTGGAGTTCCAGGTGGTGGAGGAAGCGGAGCATTTGTAAATGGAGATAGAAATGATCGTATAGGTGGTGCCGGAGGCTCTGGAAAAATCATCATCACTTACCCTAAGCCTGTCAACCAATTCCGCGCAGCGTCTTCTGGCAATTGGGAGGATAATGCGACTTGGGAGCAGCAATTTTCCAATGGTCAATTTGCTAAGATTGACTCCAAACCATCCTCAAATTCCACCGTGCTCATTGCCGGTGAAACTATCAAAGTGACCATTTCTGATGACTTAGCGTTTACAGGAACTGTCATAATAAATTCTTTAGGCGAATTATCACTTGCTTCTGGTAAAAATCTTTCCCTAAACTCCGGAGCTACTCTTACCCTTGGGAATGAAGGGATTCTTAGTCTTCCTGCTGATGGATTTATTCAGGGAGCAGGAAATATAGCTATCAATAAAGGCGGGACATTGGCGATAGCTCATCCGGACGGAATCAAAGCTTCTGGGGCAAGTGGTGCCATTCAAAATTCAGGAACTCGATCTTTCAGTCCTGAAGCCAATTACCTTTACAACGGTTCTCAGCCACAAACTGTAGGCGATGGCCTGCCTCCTGTGGTTAATTCTTTGATTATTGATAACATTTCTGGGGTTACTTTGGATAAACCTCTTGAGGTTACTTTGGACCTGGTAATGAACGCAGGTGCACTTGAACTCGATCAGTCCTTGATGGTGGATTTGGGAATGACACTCAATGGATCCTCTCAGGTAGTGGTCAAGGAAGGAGTTTCTTTTACCGCAGATTTATTGTCCAACTTGACTACCAATCAGACTTCAAGAATTGTCCTCCAACCCGGAGCAAAATACAGCAACTTGGGTGTCAGCAGTCCTCGATTAGAGGTGCAACAACTCTTGACTGGGGTAAAAGGATGGAGAATGTTAGGTTCTCCGGTTACGGGAGCGACTTACCTTAATTTTCTAAGTGGATTGGAGAGTCAAGGGTTTACTGGAAGTACTAATCCTAGTCTTCAACCTAATGTATTGTGGTGGGATGAAACCGATGGAGGTACGACCCTTCAAGGCTGGAGACAGCCTGCCAATATTAGTCAGGAAGTTCCTAATGGCAGAGGACATTATGTTTACGTGTTTAATGGGGGTTCTAAAGCTTCGGGAGGGAATTATACCGACAATCTTCCATTGACATTATCTGCATTGGGTACAGAGTTTAACTTGAATACAGGAGGGTTTGATTTTGGGGTAACTTACACGCCAAGAAATGAAAACTTTAAAGGTGATGCTCCATCTGGCACATACACCCAAGTGGCAACAGCAAACGAAGGATTTAACCTGATTGCTAATCCGACAGCGAGCTTTATCGACTTTTTCAATGAAGCTGGTTGGACTAAGGATAAAATCGATGAGACGATCTATATCTGGGATCAAAACTTTAATAATGGCCAGGGAGATTTTCTCGAAATAACTGCGGATACTCCTCAAGCAGAACGATTGATTGCTCCCTACCAAGGTTTTTGGGTGAGAACCAGTCAGGAAAATCCTAGTCTGGTTATGAGCAATGAAGCCAAGTCTTTTGCCTCTAGCTTATTTTATGGAAGAATAGTCAATGAGGAGCCTGCCTCACAAGCAAGCAAGATTAAGCTTTCGGTGCAAGGAGAAGGATTAAAGGCCAATGCAAGCTTGCGAATTTCTGATCAGGGAGAGGATGGAATCGATCCTTGGGACGCATTTCAACTGGAATCTTTGAATAGTACTTGGCTGAATCTTTATTCTCTCGGTTCACCTCAGCAGACGGATCCTTTGGTCATTAACCATTTAAGTTTGCCTAAGCAAGGGGAAAAAACTGTTCCATTATACCTTGCAGCAGCAAAAGAGGGCAAGCCTTTCTCAGGAACATACACCCTAAATTGGGAGCTTCCTGCAGAATGGCCTACCGAAACTCGTGTGGTCCTCATGGATCATATTTCTCAAAAGGCGATTGATATGAGCCAAATTCAGTCATATGAGTTTAGCTTTGAAGCGCCTACTTCGACCAATATGAGAATTCGTACCGAAGAAGGAGGTATGAAACAACCTCAGGCAGTCGTATTTTCTCATGAGGTCGTCGATGGTCAAGGAGAGAATTTCAGGACTAATTCTGGTCAGATTACCCGTCCATTTACCATCGTGATTGGCTATACGGGTGAAGGAGCAAACCCGGAATACCGTCCAGAGCAGCCTAAGTTGTACGCACCTAGTCCAAATCCGTTTGTAGATCGCACGCAGATCAAGTTTTATCTTCCTGTGGAGGATTCTGCGACGGTCAAAATTTATGATCTAAAAGGGCAAGAAGTGGGTGCTTTTGAACAGCAAGTGTATCCAGCCGGTATCCATACCCTGAATTGGGAGCCGAATGCCATTCGTTTACCTAAAGGTGTTTATTTGATTCATGTAGTTACCAGTAATCAGGTATTGATCCAAAAGGCACTTAAATTCTAAGTCATGTCAAAAAAGTTAATACTACTTCTTCTTTTAGGATTTATAGTGCTGGAAACGCAGGCTCAATCGAGATCTTTTTCCATCCGAGCTACGGCGATCGTTATGGAAAATCTCCAAATGATCCCAGTGCGTGATTTGGATTTGGTTAGTCCTCCAATCGTAGGAAATACCATTTCAGTCAATCCAATTACTAGTACCTATGCGGGTATGTTTAAAATTTTGGGAAGCCCTAATGCTCGAGTTCGAATCAATTATACCCCGAGAGAAACACTGGTAGAACAAAATGAAGGAATTGGTGTGGTTCAGGCTGTATATTCAATGAGTGCTGCGCCAGAAGATAATCAGTCCGCCAGTTTTTTATTGACCCAAGGAAATGCAGATGTGACTATTGGGCAAATGGGAGTGGTTTTCATTTGGTTGGGAGCCGAGTTGGATATTTCGCAAGCCACTCAAGGCAATTATGTTTCTGAGTTTGTCCTTGAATTTGAATACATGTGATGAAAGGCCTACGAATTATATTGATCTTTTTTGTCCTTCTGCTTATAGGAAATTCGACTGTATTTGGTCAGCGAATTAATTTTTCTACTTGGACCGGAAGTGAGGAGGTAACTATTCGTTCTATTGGTTCGGTCGTTTCTTCGCTTCGTTTCAATGAAAAACAACGGGTTTTATTAGCCAATACCCCAGCTATAACAATTGCAAAAAATGATTCTCAGGTGGCCATTTTTGAAATAATTGCGCCTTCTGAATTCGATATTACCATAGAGCTTCAATCTCCTTCCTTTCTAGCGTTGGATGGGGATCCAAGTAAGGGGACAATTCCTTTTTCTTTACAGATGTCATACAGTAATCAAGGACTTCTCAATGAAATTTCAGCATTGGGATCTTCCTTGGATGTTCCCCTTGGATTTACAAGTGTGACCCTCCCGGTGAATGAAATTAGGACAGGAATTCCGCTTCCTCCAAATCCGGAATTAACTGGAGCGAATCGTCCAAAATCAACGGTGTATCTATTTGTTTACGGGACTCTAGGTCCAATTGGGCAAGTCAGTGCAGGAGATTATCTCGGAGAAGTCTTAATCAATGTTTATGTGGCGGGAGGAGATTAAACGGATTAGTTTGATTTTGATTTTTGGAGTGTTTTTTATCCAAAAGGGGCTCAGTCAGAACCAGCCTATCAAAATTAATATTCAGCTTCCTGCTGGCGTAGGCTTAAGTGCCAAATCCTCCCAATCAGGAACTAGTTTAGGTGGAAAGAACGCTGGACTTGGTTCTTCTGGGATTTCCGAATCTACCAAAGTCAATTACGCACTCATTGATGGTAATGGGATGATAATCCCCTTGGTTTGGATACAGATGAAAAGCTTGGAAAATAGCCAGTTTATCGTGGATTTTCGGGATGAAAATGACCATTCGGTTGAGGAAGCGCTTTACTTTTTGAATGATCAAACCGACGATCTTCCGGCTTCCATTCGCTATGAACAACTTCCGGTAGTTTTAAATTTTGACGATTCAAATTTGTTGATCCGAAATCGGCAACCTCGTCAAGCCTCGGTAAAAGCTTGGTTAGGTTTCACGACGAACTATCCCGGATCAAAAATTATTCTGGAGTATTTTTAATACGCTTCAGTATTTTTTGGGAAGGCAGTTGTGATAATTCGCAATTATGCCAGCATGAAGTAGAAGATGGATTAAATCGGCGGATAATCGTCCAAGGTTAACAGTCTTTAGTAACTGGACTTGAACTTCATTTATAAACTGAATTGGGTATTGGAAAGAAAGTAGCGAATCATTAAGCCAATTTTTATCGGCTAATTCCATAAGAACCCCTTTTATTCTTCTTGCTTCAAATTGAACCTACCCGAGTTCCCTGGTTTCGATATTCCATGGTATTTAAGGACTAAGAAGGCTAACAGCGAGTAATTGTGTGATGGTATTTTCTAGAAGGAAAGTTGTAAATCTCCGTATTTGGATTTCCTTGAGTTAGGTTACTACCCATACATCTCCTTCCCTAAACACAAATTTCGTTAGATGAAATATCGGAAAGAGCAAGTCTAAAGAATCGATTATTCTAAGTCATCAATTTCCTACTATTCCAAAGGTTCTCTTTGAGATGAATCCAAAAGCGTTCTTAGCAGGAAAACTCCTCTCCAAATTCATTTTTTTTCAAAATTTTTTAAAAAAAAGTAAAATTTTTTTCAAGTCAATTTTATATAGGTAAAGTACAATATTAACCTATTAGCTAATCAAAAATCTTATTTTTTATTTCTCGATGAATCAAATAAAAAATACAAAAAAACGTATTTCATATTTTTATAAATATTTCAAATGTTTTTTAATGTATATGAAATGCAAAAATTTGGATTTTAAATTCACTTTATCTTAAATTTGATTAAGTGAAAGAGATCGAAAGGGATCTGAACTGAGATTGAAATATTTAAAGATCAAATCAGGCTCTAAAATCTGGCACTACTACCTAGGTTATCAAAAAAAAACTAAAAACAAAAACCAATAAAAAATCAAATTAAAACCATGAAAAAACTAGTAAAAATTTTCGTTGTGGCGGCTTTCGCCTTAGGATTCGGAGTAACAGCTCAGGCGCAAACAAGATCTGATAACATGTCAGCTTCTGCTACTGTGTTTGATGCAATTGATGTAGAAAAAGTTGCTGATTTGAGCTTTGGATCAGTTATGAAAGGAACTAAAAAATATGTTGCTCCGGGAGCAATAAAAGGTGTTTCCTCAGATAACGGTACAGAAAGTATTGCTCAAGCTGGTTCCTTCAAAGTATTCGCGGGTGCTGGTTCTAGTGTTACACTTTCTTTCAACACTTTAGCAAACCTAACTGGCCCAAATTCTAAAACCCTCCCTATTATTTTCAATCAGAATGAATTAGGTGACCCAGTTGTATCCTTGGGCTATGGCACTGAAACTTCCAGCCTTACACAATTAAATCTAGGTAATAATTCTATTACTTTCCCAAGTACAACTGTGGATTCTAAAAATGGAACTTATGTTTACGTTGGAGCTACAGTAAATGCTGCAGCAGACCAAGAGAGTGGTTCTTATACTGGTACTTTGACTTTGACTGCTACATATAATTAATAGAATATTCTAAAAATGCCGGTAGAGATGTATATTTCTACCGGCATTTTATTTATCTATCTATGAAATCTTTCATCCTTACCCTTGCCTTCTTTTTAACGCTTGGATCTTTGTATTCTCAAGTTTCCCTTGCGCCTACCACTGTGTTTGCTGATGCAAATGGGATTGGTACCGTATATGTGTCCAACGGGTCAGATAAAGCTCAAGAAGTGAACATTAGTTTTCTATTTGGGTATCCAGGCAATGATGCAGAAGGGAATTTGCTGATGATTTATTCAGATAGTTTAAGAGAGTTGCAATCTGGTCTTGGAGATCGGATCCGTACCTTCCCTCGATCCTTTATTTTAGCACCAGGTCAACAGCAAGCGGTTAGATTTCAAATAAGACCAGATCGAAGTAAGCCTGATGGAATGTATTTTACTCGGGTAAAAGTAGCCTCCAACGAGCAAACAGCTAGCGTAGAGGAAGTAGTGACGGAAGGAATTTCTACCCAAATCACTTTAAAGTTAGAGCAAGTTATTGCTGCGTTCTACCGTTCAGGTGAGGTGACTACAGGATTGAATTTTGAAAAAATAGAGGCTAGCCGAAAAGAAAACTTTCTTCAGGTAGCTACTCAGTTTACCGTACTTGGTAACTCTCCATTTTTGGGAAGTTTAGAGGCGGTGGTCAAATCAGCGTCCGGCGAAGTGGTCGCTAAACACCAGCAAACAGTAGCCTTGTATTATGAAGGTTTACGAAGTTACTCAATTCCCTTGCCCGAGAATTTAGTCTCAGGCACTTATGAGGTGGAGCTTCTCTTCAAGACGGAGCGGTCTGATATTCCAAGTTCAGATCTAGTTCAAGCGGCACCCATAACTCGTAAAATTAGTGTCACGATTTAAAGAGTGACCAAATCTCACAAGAATATTCTAACTCTCAGTCGCGGTGGATACAATCACTCCAGTTGAATTCTTCTGGAAAAGGGTCTTTTTTGCCCTGACATGGGTTGGTTTTTTCCTTGGGTTTATTCCTAATCTTCAAGCGCAACAAGAGCCGGATGGGGAGGCTTTATTGACTTTTTCACATCCTTCGATCGGACAATATTATGTTAATGCCGTCTTTTTTGGAGATGTGGCGTATTTGCCCTTAGGGGAGTTTTTAAGTTTAGCTGAAATCCCCTACGAGCAAACCGAAAATAAATTGGGTTTACAGGGTGCCTACCCAAGCCCGAAAGAAATTTGGAAAATTGATCCTGTGGCAGGTTTTATTTGGATCAATGGGGTGTCTGAACCCCTTCCTGCAGATAATTATTACTTGGGAGAACTTGATCTTTTTCTTCATCCCGATTATTTCAAACGAATCTTTGGGATAGAATTTACAGTCAATCCCTATGCCCTTTCGATGTCCTTGAAATCCGAGCGGCCACTCCCGATTGAAGAAAAAAAGAAACGTGAAGCGCTCCGAAGCCGATTGATGGCTCGAGGAGGTCCACAAGAGGAAGTACCGATGGCCTTGCCTCGAGACCGGGCGATTTTAGGTCTGGGTATGATTGACTATGCCTTAAACCTCGACCAATCTCCATCAGGAAGCCTTGCCTCCTTTCAGGTTCGAGGTGGTGGAGAGTTTTTGGGTGGTGATATTCAAGGATCTTACACGGGTTCTGCTGATAAAGAAGGACTGGAAGGACAGTTTTCCGGACTTCGTTGGAGGTATGTATTGCCTGGAGGATTGAAGCCCAATAAAAACGTGCTTTTAAGCAGCATTACTCTTGGGCAAATAAATACTACAAGTACGGCGAATGGGGTTTCTTTGAACGGATTTTCATTGAGCAATAATCCAGTGATCCCAAGGCAAGAATTGGATGTCTTTGTGGTCGATGGCTACACCGAGCGGGATTCAGAAGTTGAGTTGTTGATTGGGGGGCAGTTGGTCGACTTTATGCGGGCGGATGATGTTGGCTATTATCGCTTCAACGCTCCGGTGACCTATGGAACAGTTCGTTTAACTCTACGAATTTATACTCCCCAAGGGGAAGTAATTATTCAGGATCGTCAATTGCAGATCCCTTTTTCCTTTTTACCTAAAGGATTTGTAGCCTACAATATCCAAGGAGGACGTTTGCAAACAGCACCGGACTCCTTAGGGTCTGATTTAATTGGCCATGCTGATTTGGCAATCGGTTTGAGTAACTCCATGACGGTTCGGGCCGGATTGGATTATGGGGATTATTTTGGATTAAGTAAGCGAAATACCTCATTCGGACTTTCTACCCGATTGTTTCAGCAATATTTATTCAATATTGACTATTTGCCTGAGCAATTTTACCGCGCTAATGCAAGCGTCTTTTACGCGAACAACATCAATATTAGCGTACAAGCCACTGAATACCTGACTCTGCCCAATGAAGAGAATGCAAGTAGTCAGCCCATCAGAGATGCCAACCTAAATTTGTTTATCCCATTTAAGCTTTTTGGGAGGTTTTCAGGAATTCGTTTTGGTGGGGAAAAGCAATGGCTTCTTGATGGCTATAAAGGAAATCTGCAATCTGATTTTAATGTTCAGATTGGCAAATTGGCAGCTCGTTTTAATTACCGAGCTCAGCTTTTAGGAAGTGGAGTGGGAGATGATCTTTCTTCAGAATTTGCCCCGGGGGTGTTGACCGGTTCATTTACCTATTCGCTTCCAAGAAGTCCAAGCTTGCCGGTGTTTGTGAAAGGGATGTTTATTCGATCGCAAATCAGGTACAATACTGCATCTTCTGAATTGACCAATTTGAACCTCCAACTTTCTCAAACTTTATTCAAACTGGGGAGATTGACCATGGCTTATGATCGGGATTTGGTGAATGGTGCCGGACAATTTCAGGTCGGATTTTTATATGATTTCCGATTCTTCCGGTCTTCTTCTCAATTCTCAACTCGTAAAGGAGATTATTCCGCGAGACAGAGCTTTAGTGGCTCCATAGGAATTGACCCCATTTCAGGTGCATTATTACCTTCCAATCGTGATCAAGTTTCCCGCTCAGGTGTTTCTGTGAGAATGTTTATTGATCAGAATGAAAATGGCAAGTTTGATAAGGGCGAAGAAATTGTTCCTGCGAAAGCTGTTCGGTTGGATAAATCTGGAAATATGCTGTTGGGTTCGGATGGAGTTCTTCGAATTACCCAATTGCAAAGTTATTGGACCTATGCCTTGGAGATTGATACCCAAGCCTTACCTGATCCTACCTTGGCTCCAAAAGAAAAGAAGTTTGGATTTGTTGCAGAACCTAATCGATTTAAGGTTATTGATATCCCACTCTATCGAACAGGGATTATTGAAGGCTTTGTCCTGATCAATCAGGCAAGTGGGGAGCAAGGAGTTGGAGGTCTTCGATTATTGTTAACCAAAAAATCGACGGGTGAATTGATTGAAACAATCAGAACCTTTGCGGATGGATCTTATTATGCATTTGGATTGCTTCCAGGAGAATATCGTCTGACTATCGATCCCAAACAGCTAGAGTTTTTGAATGCAAATGCAGAAAAAGATTTCTTGGAGTTTGAAATCAAACCACTCGTAGATGGAGATTATTTGGAAAACTTAAATTTCAAACTCCGCAAAAGAGATTTGTAATTGAACTTTATTGAGCCAGAAAAAATTACATTACTATATTTATTGAAATTAAAATGTCGCCAATATGAAAGCTTTACAAAAAAACATGGGGAAAGTGGATACAGGGATTAGACTCACTTTGGCGGTTGTTCTATTTATCCTGTTTTTCACCAATGCTGTTTCAGGTACAATTGGTTTTATCGATCTCGGGATAGCGGTTTTATTCACTGTCACCTCTTTTGTTGGTTTTTGTCCCCTATATCGATTAGTTGGATTTAAAACTTGCCCAACGAAAAGAATCTAATCCTCCTCTTTTTTTCTGATCACTTTTCCTATTCCATTTATTTCATTTTTGATGATTTCGGGGCTTCCCAAGTAGCTGACTGTACCTATTCCGTTTACTTCCAGTGATAGTATTTCAGTGCTGTGAATGGCTACTTTGCCAATCCCTTCACTGATTAATTCTACATTTTCTGAAACCAATTCTTCAGCATTTATATTTCCCATTCCGGTATTTTGAAGTTTGAGATAGGTGCTTTTCCCTTCAAGAGTAACATTTCCCAGCATGTTGAATTCAGCATCTATTTTTTCAGCTTCTAAAGCGAGCTGGATATTTCCGACTCCATCACCTCGGATAGTGATGACCTCTCCTTTAAGAGTTGATTCGGTTTTCACATTCCCAACGCCCTCAAATTGCAGTAATTCCAGTTCTTTGACAGTAATGAAGACTTCCAATTCTTGTTTCTCAAAAAAATCAGTTCCGTTTTTTTCTAGCCTTATTTCCAGTTCCGAACCATTGGTAATTACTTCTATATCTTCCAGATCATGTTCATTTCCCTCAATGACCAATTTTTCATCGTCTCCATAAGCGAGATGGAAATTCATAATCCCAGAAAGTTTAATCCGAGAAATCCCTGATAATTCTTGTTCGTCTCGAAGGGTTTCGGTGTATGTTTTATTGAATTCTAATCGACAGGATGAAAGGATTAGAGAGGGGATAATGAGGTAGAAAATGTAGCTTTTCATAGTAAATAGTCAAGTTTAGAAAATTAGAAACTAGGTTAAGTTTCCTAGTTCATCTCTGAATTTAAAAAAATCCAAGCATAAAAAAAGTCAGCCTAGAAGCTAGACTGACTTATGTTGCAGAGAGAGAGGGATTCGAACCCCCGGAACCTCACGGTTCAACGGTTTTCAAGACCGCCGCAATCGACCACTCTGCCATCTCTCTATTCTATGATCTTTGTCGATCGAGTGTGCAAAAGTATATTCTTTCCTTTTTTTTGGCAAGATTCAGAGCAGAATTTCTTTTAACTACCTGATTTATTTTGCCTTATTTTTCAAGATCCTCTTTATGAGCGAGTGCTTTTCGTCGATTTTCTCGTTCTCGTTGCTTTTCCTCTGCCAAGTCAAGACTAACATTGACCTCAAAGCATACCAAAACAATGACCGAGGTAAGGTATAGCCAAAACATCAAGGCGATCAGAGTTCCAATTGAGCCATATAGTTTATTATAGCTTGCAAAATTTTCCAGATAATAGATAAAACCATAAAATCCTAAGGTGATCAAGAGGCCAGCAAGTTGAGCTCCCGTTGAAAAGAAATGCCATTTGTCATGAACAGCTGGGGCAAATCGAAAAATAAAGGCAGAGGTAACATAAAACACGGTGAGTAAAATAAAGAACTTCACTGCGCTCAAGAGGAAAATCAAAAAATCACTATTGAACAAGTGCATCTCGTCAAGTCGGTTGATCCATAAATTACTCAAGATCATGATGGTGCTGGCCGCTATAACTGTGATCACTAAGACGCTCACAATGCTGATTGCAATCATTCTTGTTTGAAAAAAAGTCCGGCTTTCCTTGGTTTTATAGACCGAATTGAAAGAGTCCATCATTGAAACCACCCCTTGCGTGGATGAAAACAAAGCAACCAAAAAACCGAATGAAAGAAGACTTTGGCGTGGCTTTGAAACAATATCCATCAGCGTAGTCTCAATATTTGAGTAAATGTCCGCGGGGATGATACTTTGAACAAAGTTTAGAATGTTCTGAGTGGTAACTACCGGGAAAAAGTCCTGTAAATATGGAATGAGATTAAGCAAGAAAAGTAAAAAGGGAAACAGCGCAATCGTGTAACTAAATGCCATAGAGCCAGCTCTTTCGTTGATATCATCCTTTTTGAGCTGTTGGATAAAAATTCGGACGACGTCGTAGAGATTCTTGTCAGGATGTCCTAAATGGATTTTCTTTAATCTTCTCGCTTTAAGCTGAAACCGGATTCTCCACTTGAAGATTTTTTCTTTGACCACGATGGATTACTTAAAAAAGGGACGTAATAAAGCTAATAAATTTCCCGGTGGACGGGTGGGTTGATGGGAGTCTTTTTTCAAAAATGCCAAGGTAGTCCAGCCTTCGGTGATCAATTCCCCGGCCTCATTAAATACCTGATATTCAAAATTGATTCGAACACCAGGCAGTTCAGGGATCAACGTTTTGATGGTTAATAACTCGTCGTACTTTCCTGGCTTTAGATATCGAAAATGACTTTCCAACACTGGCATCATCACCCCATTGTCCTCCATTTCTTTGTAAGAAAAACCCGCAGACCGCATTGCCTCAACCCGTGCTACCTCAAAATACATCGCGTAATTGCCATAATAGACAAATCCCATTTGGTCTGTCTCAGCATATCTAACTCGGATTTGGGTCTCTGCTTGGAACATATCAATAGATTTTCGCGGCGTTCAACGCAGCTTGATACCTTTTCGCATTGTTGATGTGTTCGTTATAAGTCACAGCAAAAGCATGATATCCTGAAAAGTCCTCCTTGGCACAGAAGTACATGTACTTATGTTCTTCAGGATTCAAGACTGCATTTAGGGAGTTGATATCGGGAAGGTTAATTGGGCCTGGAGGTAGGCCAGTGTATTTGTAAGTATTGTACGGGCTATCGATTTCTTTATGGACATTGAGGATTCTCTTGAGTGTAAAATCTCCAGTCGCATAGACTAGCGTGGGATCAGCCTGAAGAGCCATTCCTATTTTCATTCTATTCAAATACACTCCTGCGATTTTAGGACGTTCGTCCGCTTTTTGACTTTCAGCTTGAACAATGGAGGCAAGTGTACTGACTTCTTTTTGGGTCAGGCCTACTCGCTGTGCCTTTTGTTTTCGCTCCTCAGTCCAAAAAGACTGATATTCTCGATACATCCGGTCAAAGAGCCCTTCCGCACTTGTATTCCACCAAAGTTCATAGGTGTTGGGAATAAACATGCTCATGATGGTTTCTTCTTCAAAATCAAACTTCCGGATATACACAGAGTCTTGAAGCAGATTAAGAAATTGCTCTTTGGAGACCTCAAGATTTGCAGTGATCTTTTCTGCCAAATCCTCCTTGGTTCTGACATTGTTGAAAGTTACTTTAACAGGAACCTGGTTTCCAGAACGAAGCAATCGAACCAACTGGATATTGCTCATTTTTGGATCGATTTTGTATAATCCTGGTTTCACATTATCCTGATAGCCTAGGGTCTTTGCCACAAAACTGAAGCTCAAAACGTCATTGATTACCTTGTCCTGATAGAGTTGATCAGAAACGGTTTTAAAAACCGAGTTGCTTGGTATTTTTAGCATATAGGGTTGATCTCTCTCAGCTAGTGTGTTCGGGCTAAAGAAGACCTGATAAAAATAGAAAGTGAGAGAAATGGCCAAAACCGATCCTGATACGATCAGTACGAGAAGAAACTTTTTGCGCTTTTCGAGTTCCATAAGCGACAAAAATAGAAAATTAATTTTTGGGGAAATTGGCGAGAGCTTGCAGAAATAAAATTTAACAGGGTAATCTTCGGTGTCTTTGTTGATTTCATCCTTGAGCCAATTTTAATCTGCTGAAAAGAATTGCGTACTTGTTATTTATTTACCCAGATTATCCCTTAGGATTAAATGTCCAATTCCAAAAACCCTATTATTCCTGTCACTTGTGCGATTATCATTCAAGGTGGTAAAGTTTTGCTTGCGAAGCGATCGGCATTGATGGATTTGGCAGGTAAGTGGGAGTTTCCGGGCGGCAAAATAGAGGAAGGGGAAAGTGGAGAAGAATGTCTATTGAGAGAAATTAAAGAGGAATTAGGAATTCAAGTTGAGCTTTTGGCCCCATTGTCTCCCGTCAATTTTTCTTATCCGACCAAAGTCATTCAATTAATTCCTTTTACTGCTCGTTGGGCTAGCGGTGAGCTCAGATTAGCTGAGCATGATCAGGTCGAATGGTATGACCAAAATCAGCTTAATTCTTTGGATTTAGCGCCTGCAGATATCCCAATTGTGCACGAATTACAAGAAAAATGGGTTAAGCTTGTAGGTCCAAATGAGAGTTAAGTCATGGCGGAATTTATCCGATTATATGAAGAAAATCCAGATCCTAGAAGAGTGCGTCAGATCGTGGAAATCCTCCGTAATGGAGGGGTGATAATTTATCCTACCGATACAGTTTACGGGATGGGATGTGATATTACCAATCAAAAGGCGGTTGAAAAGATTTGTAAGATCAAGGGCATAAACCCCAAAAAGCATAACTTTTCGTTTGTTTGTGCCGATTTATCCAACATTTCTCACTACACGCGAGTCATCACGAAGCCTGTATTTAAGATGATGAAAAAGGGTTTACCTGGCCCATTTACCTTTATTTTGGAGGCAAGTTCTCAGGTACCTAAGATTTTGCACAGCAATAAAAAGACAGTCGGAATTCGAGTACCCAATCATCGCGTGCCTCAAGCAATTGTGGAGGAATTGGGGCAACCGATTTTATCTACATCAATTCGGGATGAAGATGAGATCATTGAATATAGCACTGACCCGGAATTGATTTTTGAAAAATATCAAAACCTAGTGGATGTGGTGATAGATGGAGGATATGGTTCTAATGTGCCATCTACCATTCTTGATTGCACTGGAGATGATGTTGTCTTGGTAAGAGAAGGGCTAGGAGTTCTTGAAGATATCCTCTAAAGTAAAAGTAGGATAAACCAAAACTGAATCTAACGCTAACTGAAAACGAAATTTCCCCTTGCGAATCGCGATTGACTTGCATTACCTCCCGACTCTTGAGTTCTTTTCAGCCATCTTGGATGCTGAGGAATTGATTTATTGCCCAAATGATCCTTACCAAAGGCAGTCTTTCCTGAATAGAACCAAAATTAGATTGGCTAATAAAGTGGAAAGTCTTAGTGTACCGATACAAGGAAGGAGACCTCGTATTCCGATCAGTAAGGTAAAGGTTGATTTTTCTCAGAATTGGCAAGCGATTCATCTCCGAAGTATTCAGAGTGGCTACGGGAAAGCTCCATTTTTTGAATATTTCTACCCGTATTTTGAAGATGTGATTTCTGAGAAAAAAGAATTTCTCTGGGAGTATTCTGCAGAACTGCTGACAATCTGTCTGAGGATATTGAGGCTTCCTGTCAGGATTGTCGAAGGGGATCCAAAAATAATTCAAGAGGATATTGTGGACATAAGAGGCCTTATTGAGCCTAAAACGCACTTTTCAACCCGGCAGTATTATTTTCCTGAGCCCTATTCTCAGGTTTTTGGCTTAGACTTTGACCCAAACTTAAGCATATTGGATCTGCTATTTTGCGCAGGACCAGAGGCCGGATTGATTTTAAGAAAGTCCCAAAAAAAGAGCGAACAATAAGCTTTGGAATTGTGTTTTTAAAACAATTTAGGTAACATAGATACAGATTTACCAGCTATTCAGAAAGGATTTAAATGGAAGCAAAATTTTCAAATAGAGTGAAAGAGGTGATCTCTCTTAGTCGCGAAGAAGCTTTGCGATTAGGACATGATTACATCGGTACAGAGCACCTCTTGCTTGGGATGATTCGCGAGGGAGAGGGCGTGGCTGTTTCCATTCTAAAAAAACTAGGTGTTCCTATGGACGAACTGCGAAATGCTATTGAGCGGGCAGTAAGGGGAACAGCCAATCACAATGTGAAAAACATGGCAAACATTCCTTTGACAAGACAGTCAGAGAAGGTGTTGAAAATTACGTATTTGGAAGCAAAAATTTTCAAATCACAACTAATTGGAACTGAGCATCTGTTGCTTTCAATCCTTCGGGATGAAGACAATATTGCAACTCAGATTCTAGGCAAGTTTGAAGTAAGCTACGATACCATTAAGGATATGCTTGAAAACCAATCAGACATTGGGAAAATGCCAAGAGCAAGGGCTGAAGCTGAGGACGGAGATGATGATGGATCAAAACTATTTGGTTCATCTAATCCTGGAGGTGGAGGTGCTGCTAAATCTGGCGCAGAAAAATCTCGAACTCCAGTCCTAGATAATTTTGGTCGCGATTTGACTAAAATGGCTGAGGAAGATAAGCTTGATCCTATCATTGGTCGAGAAAAAGAAATCGAACGGGTTGCTCAGATTCTTTCTAGAAGAAAGAAAAACAATCCAATTCTCATCGGAGAACCGGGAGTAGGTAAAACGGCAATTGCAGAAGGCCTGGCACTTCGTATCGTTCAGAAAAAAGTTTCACGTGTTTTGTTCAACAAGCGCGTCGTCACCTTGGATCTTGCGTCATTAGTAGCAGGAACTAAGTATAGAGGTCAGTTTGAGGAGCGAATGAAAGCTGTCATGAATGAATTGGAAAAATCGCCAAACGTGATCCTTTTCATTGATGAGTTGCATACGATTGTTGGTGCTGGTGGTGCTTCAGGTTCTTTGGATGCATCCAATATGTTTAAGCCAGCCCTAGCACGGGGAGAAATCCAATGCATTGGAGCCACAACTTTAGATGAGTATCGCCAATACATCGAAAAGGATGGGGCATTAGCCCGTCGATTCCAAATGGTAATGGTTGATGCTACTTCTCCTGAAGAAACAATTCAGATTCTCAATAATATCAAAGATAAATATGAGGATCATCATAATGTGATCTACACAGCTGCAGCAATTGAAGCCTGTGTGAAATTGTCTGACCGATACATTTCTGATCGATTCCTGCCCGACAAGGCGATTGATATTTTGGACGAAGCAGGTGCGCGGGTACATATCAATAATATCCACGTGCCAGAGGACATCCTCAAGCTTGAATCGGAGGTAGAAAATATCAAAGCTGAGAAAAATCGAGTTGTCAAATCTCAAAAATATGAAGAAGCCGCCCAGCTTCGGGACAAAGAGAAAAAACTACTTGAACAACTCGAGTTGGCAAAGACGAGATGGGAGGAAGAAAGTAAATCCAAAAGATTTACGGTAGATGAAGATCACGTGGCTGAGGTAATTGCGATGATGACTGGAATCCCAGCCAAGCGAATTGCTCAGAATGAAGGC
This sequence comes from Algoriphagus sanaruensis, assembly GCF_001593605.1. Lineage (GTDB taxonomy): Bacteria > Bacteroidota > Bacteroidia > Cytophagales > Cyclobacteriaceae > Algoriphagus > Algoriphagus sanaruensis. The sequence continues at coordinate 1,414,975 of NZ_CP012836.1, forward strand.
AACAAACTTCTCAATATGGGTGAGGAGCTCAAAGGGAAAGTGATTGGTCAGGACGAGGCAATCAAGAAGTTGACCAAAGCGATACAGCGTACCCGAGTTGGATTGAAGGATCCAAAAAAACCGATAGGCTCATTCATTTTTCTAGGACCTACCGGTGTGGGTAAGACTGAATTAGCAAAAACCTTAGCGACTTATCTTTTTGATAAGGAAGATTCCTTAATTCGAATTGATATGTCAGAGTATATGGAAAAATTCTCCGTATCTCGATTGGTGGGAGCGCCTCCAGGTTATGTCGGCTATGAAGAAGGGGGGCAATTAACAGAGAAGGTCAGAAGAAAGCCGTATTCTGTAGTTCTTCTTGATGAAATTGAAAAAGCGCACCCTGATGTATTCAATATTCTCCTGCAAGTGCTGGATGATGGAATCTTGACAGATGGATTAGGTAGAAGAGTTGATTTTAGAAATACCATTATCATCATGACTTCGAATATTGGAGTTCGTGATCTGAAAGATTTCGGTGCAGGGATTGGTTTTGCAAATAAAGCCAAGCAGGAAAATATGGACGAAATCATGAAATCAACGATTCAGTCTGCTTTGAAAAAAGCGTTTAGTCCTGAATTCTTGAACAGATTGGATGATGTAGTGGTCTTCAATTCGCTCAGCAAAGAAGATATCTTCAAAATCATTGACATCAGTTTGGGTAAGCTATTCCACAGAATCACTGAATTGGGTTACAAAATTGAATTGACTGAAAAAGCTAAGGACTTCTTGGCTGAGAAGGGCTATGACCAGCAATATGGTGCTAGACCTTTGAACAGAGCGATTCAAAAGTACCTTGAAGACGCCATCGCAGAAGAAATTCTCAAAGGCGATTTATCAGAAGGTGACGTGATTACTGCTGATTATGATGGAGAGGGTTCTGAGCTTTCTATTTCAGTAAAGAAAAAAGAAAAAGCAGATTAACCTGAAAGAGTAATAAACACAAAGCCTCGAATGATTCCATTCGAGGCTTTTTTATTGGGAAGTACAAACCAATTATTTGCTGAAGAAAAGTCGGGTAATGAAAATTCCCTGTCCATCATCCGCGCCAGCATTACTTTCTACGCCAGAGGTAACAAAGGTAAGCTTCCATCCTTGAGCTAACATGCTATTGATTTTTGATGCAATCACTGCATCATTTGAAGCGATATTTTGAAAATTAATACCTGCTGCGCTGAAGAAGTTCAGCAGTTTGGTTTCTTCTAGCTCATTTACCTTGATGTCTGAGCGGTCGATTTCATTTTGCTTGCTACTTTTTCCATCAGTACGTTCGGTTGTGAAAAGGCTTGCGTCTACTTGTGTTTGACTGTCGATGATTCGGCTTCTACCGAGACCCATGGGGACGATGGATTCGACTACCGTAATCACTTTAAATTCACCATAAGAGGCTACACTATTACTTTCTTGGGCTTGGCTTGTTAGGCTGAAAAAAGCCAAGAAGGCAGTTGCTAAAAGGATTGTTTTTTTCATAAATGTGAAGGTTATAAAACAGATAAATTGAGTAAAAACTTTAACGAGGTGAAAATGGTCTGGTTGGCCAATGGCAATTAAGTATTGGACAAAGGTTAGCTTTTTTTCAGTTAATAAGTGGCTTTATAGTTAATCAGAATATCGAAAATTTCCCATTTTTTCTTGGAAACCAAAACAGGAGAAAGAAATCCTTGACCATCGGAGAAGTTGCTGAACAGGCCGTTTTCCTCTTGGGTAAGTAAGCTGTATTTTCCCTCAGCTAATTGAATTTTAAATTTCCCATTTCTATTGCTCCAAGTTGAATCTAAGGGGATTTGACCTTTGAGAATAATTAGTCCCTCATTTAGAATCACCTCATTGGAATGAATTAATGGGAAGATCAAGAGATTTCTTGCTACTCCTTGCGGGTGGATCACTTTGGGGTTCCCATTCTCGGATACCATCGGCATTTGATTTCCTTCTATCCAGCGTACTCTTCCTCGAATTCCTTGGGAAAGGTGAGAAGTTGCGCAAGAAGTCAAGTCCATCAAACATACGATCATTAGAATTGGCAAGAATGATCGATATTTCATATTCCTTCAAACAAGATATGTGACTCAAGGTATTGGGGGATGAGGACATTCTTCCATTGGAGTTTATCCTTAAGTTGGAAGGCCAAAGCCTCTGCGCTTTCTTTTTCTCCATGGATGACAAATACTCGTTTGGGATTTTCGCAGAATCCTTCAGCCCAATCCATCAATTCCTCCTGGTCAGCGTGTGCTGAAAGACCTTCGATCGAGTAAATTTTGGCTTTTACAGGAATTTCGTATCCGTAAATTCTCACACTTGGTTCTCCTTCAAGAAGTCTTCGACCTCGAGTTCCTTCAGCCTGATAGCCGACGAGAATAATTCCATTTTTTTCTTCCGGTAAATGATGAAAGAGGTGGTGGAGAATTCGTCCACCAGTTGCCATTCCACTAGCCGAAATGATGATTCCTCTGCCTTGGAAGTTGTTCAAAGAAACAGACTGCTCCTGTTTTTGAAAATAATGAAGGTGAGGATGATTGAATGCATGCTCGTTTTCTTCCTCCAGCATGGCACTTAATCGATGGAAGGAATGATAATCCAAGTAAAGCTTCGTGGTATCAATAGCCATCGGACTATCCAAGAAAATAGGGGCTTTTGGGATTTTGCCTTTTTCCATCAATTGATATAGATGATACATGATCAATTGGGTTCGACCCACTGCAAAGGAGGGAATGATCGCAAGGCCGTTTCGATCAAATATATCTCTGATTGCTCTTGCCAATTCATCTTCCGGTTTTTGAGTTGTGGATTTGCGGTCCCCATAAGTAGATTCAATCCATAAGACATCGGCTTTGGGTATTCGAGTGGGTGGGAAAAGAATAGGATCATGATAGCGACCAAGGTCGCCTGAAAACACCAGGCGCTTGGTTTGATTTTCACCTATTAGCGTCACTTTCACAATGGCTGCTCCCAGAATATGGCCTGCATGGTAAAAATTCACCTTTATCTTGGGGTGAATAAAGAAAGCGGATTCAAAGGGCTGTGGAGACAAAAGAGGGAAAACTGCCTCAGCGTCTTCCATAGTATAAAGCGGTTCAGGATTTTCATGTCTCGAAAACCCTTTCTTTTTCGCATATTCCGCCTCTTCTTCTTGAAGTTTTCCAGAGTCCAGAAGGAGAATTTTGGCTAATTCTGCAGTGGGTTCTGTGCAATAAATGGGCCCCTTAAACCCCTGCTTGACTAATTTTGGAAGATAACCTATATGGTCGAGGTGAGCATGGGTAAGAACAACGGCTTCCAATTCTCCAAGAGGCATCGGAAAGGGATCCCAGTTTCTTCTTCGTAATTCTCGAGGTCCTTGGAATAGACCGCAATCCAGCAAGAATTCAAATTCTCCTGTGTCTATTAGATATTTTGAACCAGTAACTGCTCCAGCTCCTCCTAAAAATTTGACACTGACATCCATTTTTTGAGTGGTTTAATTTGAAAGAAGTTACAAAAAAAGAGACATCTGGAAGGATGTCTCTTAATTATTTTGGCAGGCAAGGATCAATCTTTCATGAAAAAGGCTTCCTTAAATTTTTCCTTGCTAGCACTATCAAGTTTAGCTTTAGTAAGGGAATCGGTTTTGGTTTTTTCTTCTTCCCAATCGTCCCAATCCCGGTTGACATTGTTCTTTGGAGGGCAAGTCAAACATACCAATCCAGCTTCATTAAATACCCAAACGGCTTCCTCTCTGACATCGGAATTGCGATAGCCATTCGGGTAAATTGTTCCTCTTAGGATTTCGCGCATCGACCTTTCCATAATAAATGGTCGATCATAAGGTATTTGTAGTGTCAGGTCAACTCTCTGATCCCGGAATGCATCCAAAGAAGCCAAATCAATGCCCTCGTCAAAAGTCAAAACTGAGTCCAAGACACCAACTTGGTATTCCAGCTGCTTAGCTCTTTCCAGTGCCTCACTTTTGGTACGTCCCCTGGCAGAAAACTCCTTGGTTAGCGTAATCACAGAATCGGCACTTCCTTCAATTTTAAGATTAGCATGATGGAAAAACTCCTCTTGGTCAAAGTCCTCCACTTTCAAAATCAGGGTTCCTGCACTAGCAGCAATGGTTTCAGTGGTTTTGTACGTATTATCTTCCTTGAATTGAGCCACAATTTTAGGAATTTGGAAAGCTGCTATTCCAATGCTTAGCAACCACAGTCCCAATGCAACTAAGCCAAATCGTCCTCCAATTAGATTTTTCTGTGCAAGGACACTCAGTCCCAAAAGAAGGATCAAAATCCCCGGAATGATTACAATTCCTACTGTCGCAGTTACTAGCCAAATTGGGATGAGTTCGTCGAAGATCTCAATTGGGAAGTTGTCAAAGAAAACTCTGTAGTCTGCATCAGCCACTCCGAAATACACAAATAGTGCGATTAAAGGAGCAATAGTCAATGCAAGCCCTAAGAAGAATATGATAAGACCAAATACAATCCGAATCACATGAGCAATAAATCTTCCCAATGGACCCAAAGCACTTCCGATCGCTTCAATGATTTTCCCAAGAATTCGAAAAGGTGTCATTAAGACCTTTTTCAAAGTTGACTCAGGCTCTGTTGGTTGTGGATTTAGGTTTTCTTTGATGGTAGAATCTATCGAATCAAGGGTAATTTCCCCTCCCTTCATTTTAATCCGCTCTGTAATGGAGTTTGCGACAGGAGTAATAATCCAAAGGATCAAATAGATCAAGACGCCTGATCCTCCGGCAAATGTTAAGAACACAAATGCCAATCGAACATAAATAACTTCAATTCCAAAATAGGCAGCTAAACCACTGCTCACTCCGCCCAAAACTTTGTCGTCTGGGTTTCGGAAAAGCTTTTTGATGTTCTTGTCTTCCAAAACCTCATATGAAACAGGAAGTATGATCCAGAGAACGACATAGGCGATCACAGCAAAAATCCCAAAGCTTAGATTCAACTTGAAGTTGTCAAATGGGAAAATGTCTAGAAACCCAAAGTTGAAATTTAGATTACCGCTGAAAAGAAGCAAAATCGCAATCAGTCGAGTCCATAATGGATCGATGGAGAAATAGTTGGCGATTCCTGCGCAAACCCCTCCAAGGATTTTTTTTGACTCTAATCTTTTTAGCTTTTTGTAGCCTCCCATTGTATCGCTAGGAGGCGTGACGTATTTGTAGAAGTCCTCTTTCGAATCCTGTTCTTGATCTAGTGATTCCTCTTCCAATTCTTCCGCAGTGGAGAAATCAGCGATAGTCCCCATTTTTTCAATGAGTTTGTCGACATTCTCCGCAGTGATTACTTGTTTGTTGTTTTTCAGATTGCTTAGAAATATCTCAGCGATGCGATTTTCGATATCCGAAATGATTTCTTTGCTGTCCTTATAGCCTGAAAAATGCGTGTTGATGGCATCCAGGTATTTTCTAAGGGTGTCGTATCCATCTTCCTCAATGTGGAAAAGGATTCCGCTGATGTTGATGCTTATCGTCTTTTTCATGTTAATGCAAGATTGTGGTGATAAAGAGATCAGTTCTTACTGGTGATTTGTAGTGTAGAATTGACCAATGAAGTCCAGGTGTCTGAGAGTGTAGAAAGAAACTGTTTTCCTTCCTCGGTGATCGCATAATATTTTCGGGGAGGTCCTGCCTCAGATTCTACCCATCGATAGGTGACAAGTTCGGCGGACTTAAGTCGGTTAAGAAGGGGATATAGTGTTCCTTCGACGACGATCATTTGAGCTTCCGTTAGCTCTTCAATGAGATCAGAAGTATAGACTTCTCCCCGGGAAATAATGTGTAAAACACAAAACTCCAGGAGCCCCTTTCGCATTTGGATTTGTGTATTGGCGACATTCATGGTGTGGTCAGTTAAGTCAGGGAATAGTCCCTTGCTTCCCTTATGTCAAAAAATGATACCAATTTTCTCCAAGCTACCTTGTATTGCAAGATATCTGGTAAAATAGGGTGGAAGGATTTTGTTTTCATCTCCTAAAACCCGTTTTTGAGCTAATAGAAGTGGTTTTTCTTTCTCTTGAAAAAATTAAATACTATTGATCCTTAAGAAGTGGATTCAGGTTGAGTCTTTGAATTTGTCCTGATCTGTGACAAAGAAGTGTCCGTTCATGTACACAAGGGCGTAAATTATTTGACCTTAGTTTTGATAATTCGCTATAGATGCCTTTTTTCGATTAATTTGTTATCGTGAAATCAGTAAACACCCTATTTTTCCTTCGAAGTGTCTTTGTACTGCCTATGATATTATGGGCGAGTTTGACTTTTTCTCAAGGATTGGCACCTAAGTATTCCAATGAATTTCTTCAAATAGGAGTGAGTGCTCGTGCTTTGGCTATGGGAGGAGCACAGGTAGCCTCCGTCCGAGATGTGACAGCGTCCTATTGGAATCCGGCCGCACTTACCTTCGTCGAGCATAAATATCAAGCCTCACTCATGCATGCCGAGTATTTCGCAGGAATTGCTCAGTATGATTATTTGGGATTCACTTCTCCGTTAGGAAATCAAAATCAGTTGGCAGTATCCCTCATTCGATTCGGGGTCGATGATATTCCGGATACCCGATTTTTGTATGATGCAAATGGGGCTTTGAATTATGATAATATCCAATTTTTCAATGCTGCCGATTATGCCTTGCTGATGAGCTTCGGAAGAGCACTTTCTGATCGGCTAAAAGTGGGAGCCAATGCGAAAATCATCCATCGAAATGTTGGGAAATTTGCCAAAGCTTGGGGTTTTGGATTAGATGTAGGAGCAATGTATCGCTACAAAAAGCTGAATCTTGGTTTGATGCTCAGGGATATTACCACCACATACAACGCATGGACGCATGATGCAGACCAAATCCGAGCGATTTATTCCCAAACGAATAATGAAATTCCTTTGAATACGGTGGAATTGACATTGCCGAGGGCAATCCTAGGCTTAGCATACACTTGGAATTTCGGAAAATCCATTTCCTTACTTTCCGCTTTGGATTTGGAAACTACCTTTGATGGACAGCGAAATACTTTGATTTCTACTGAGATGATGAGTGTGGATCCAAGAGTCGGATTGGAAGCAGGCTTTAAGCAGAAAATATTCCTCCGAATGGGGATGAGTAATTTTCAACAGATCAAAGATTTCGATGGACAAAATTCCTGGACTTATCTGCCAAGTGCTGGGTTGGGAGTGGTTTTAAGTGAAAAAATTCAAATTGATTATGCATTGTCCGATTTGGGAGATGTCTCCGAGAGTCCCTTTTCACATATTTTTTCAGTGAAAGTGAGTTTACAAAAATTGAAGGAAGAGGATAGAAAATTTAACGGATGGAATTGATGAGATCTGCTCGTACATATTGGTTTATCTTGACGTTTTGTTTTCTGAGTTTCTCGGTTTTAGCCCAAAACCCAGTTTGGTATCAATTCAATCAAACTTATTATAAAATCCCTACGGCAAAAGATGGGATTTATAGAATCGAACCAGATGCCTTAGCTTCTTCTGGATTGACTTTAAATGGGCTGGATCCCCGATTTATTCGGGTTTTTCATCGAGGACAAGAAGTAGCGATTCATATTCAAGGCGAGCAAGATGGGGCGCTAGACCCTGGAGATTACATCGATTTTTTTGGAAGGCGTAATGATGCCGAACTGGACAAACATTTGTATTCCAAACTGGATACAATCCCCAATCCCTATTTTAATACTTACACAGATACGACGGCCTATTACCTTACCGTGACCCCAGGGCAATCAGGCAAACGTATGGAAGTTCGGCCGGTTCCAGCAGGCACTGTTCCGGCGGCTTCATTTTTTGAGACTGAATTTTTACAGATTTATTCCGATCAATATTCGTTAGGAAGATCCTATACCTTGGGTTTTAGACTTTCATCGTATGATGCGGGTGAGGGCTGGATGAGTCCAGTGATTTCCAAAGGGGGCTCCAGAGAATTAGTCTTTTCAGGACTTGGTCAAGTATTGGCAAGCGGAGCTGCATTTTTGGAAATAGGGTTAGTAGGTAGGTCAGAAAATATCCATATAACAACGGTCACAGCAGGTGCTACATCTGCAAGCCAACGCGTTTTGGGTTCAAAGACCTACAGTGGATTTGATGCGACCGTCATGCAGGTAAATCTCCAAATGAGTGACTTTAATGCAAATGGTACACTCGTGGTGAAGGTCTTGCCTCAAGGAACTGAATCAGCAGATAATATTGCACTCTCCTATGCCAAAATCAAATTTAGAAAACCCATAGGAACGGGGGACTTCGCAGGGCAGTGGATGATTTTCCCAGAAGGAAATACACGAGTGAATTGGACTCTTACCAATGAATCCTATGTCGCTTTAGATGCCGCTGATATTTTCAATCCTCAAAAAATTGAAATTGGCAAATCAGGTCAAACGCTAAGTTTCCAAGGTGGAGTTACTGGTAAATCCAGCAAGATTTTTATCCAACAAGAATCTTCAGTTACTAAAGTCTCTCAACTCATTCCTGTTCGATTTAGAAATTTATTAGCACAGCCTGCGAACTACATTATCATTGGGAATAAGGAATTAGAGAAGCCTAGCAATCGAGAACAAAACCCGCTTTTGGCCTATGCCCAGCATAGAGCAAGTGGTGCTGGTGGAGGTTTTGATACTTTGGTCGTTCGGATGGATGAGCTTTATGATCATTTTGCCTACGGGGAGGCCTCCTCAGTAGCCATTTATGATTTCTTGAAATCCTATTGGCCCATCCACAAGCCGACCCATTTGTTATTGGCTGCTCGATCTTTGGCTTATTATTCAACCGCTCGATTAAACAATCAAAACGTTTATTATAGAAATGCTCCTCAGGCCTTCGGATTCCAAGATTTAGTCCCTGCGGGAGGATATCCAGGTTCAGATAATATTTATGTCTTGAATCTTGATCCATCTAATCCGGAAATTCCAGCCATGGCGGTAGGAAGAATTCCTGCAAAAAATTCGCAGCAACTTTCCGATTATCTTCAAAAGATGATCGAAAAGGATCAAAAAGGCGCTACAGAATCTTGGCAAAAGGAGATCGTTCATCTTAGTGGAGGGGTTACTGAATTTGAATTGGAGCGGTATTTTGGATTCCTAAATGGATTTAAGGAAATCGCTGAAGGTCCATATTTGGGTGGAAATGTGACTACTTATCGCAAGCGGTCCAACTCTGTCGTGGAGACCATTGACATTTCTGGTGATATCAATCGTGGTTTGTCTCTTTTGACCTTTTTTGGGCACGGTTCCCCTACAGTAATTGATATTGAAATTGGTTTTGCCTCAGATCAAAGTTTGGGATATGCCAATCGTGGAAGGTATCCTGTTATGCTATTTAATGGCTGTGATTATGGAAGTGCTTATGGAACTACCTACTCTCAAGGGGAAGACTGGGTTATTACTCCCGAGAAGGGTGCAGCAGCAATCTTAGCCAACACCTCTATTGGTGTTGATGTGTATTTGAGAAGGTATTCAGATGCATTTTATAATTATGCCTTCGCCGATAGTTCTACGATTTACAAAACCGTTGGGGAGATTAAGCAATTGGGCGAGCGGTTCTTTATTCAACGCTATGGAACGAGCCCTTTAAATTTTTCCCACATGGAGCAAATGGTTCTATTGGGTGATCCTGGTGCTCGAATTTTCCCAGCAAAGAAACCAGATTATTCAGTTTCTGAAGATGAAATGAGTTTGGATAGCTTTGATGATACGCCGATTTCAGCAATTTCAGACAGCTTAAAATTGACCTTTAATCTTAGGAATATTGGGATTACGGCTCAGGATTCGGTTTCCATTCGCGTATCCAGGACATTGCCTGATGGTCAGGTAATTGTTTTTCCAGACTATAAAACAAAGTCCGTATATCGTTTAGACACTCTTCAATTTTCAATACCAAATTCAGAAGTAGAGGGAGCTGCTGGAGAAAATCTATTTACGGTGGAAATCAATCCTCTTAGGGACATCGACGAGATGACCTTCGGGAATAATTCGGCGACATTGACTGCGTTTATTCCTTTGGCGGGAACCCTACATTTATATCCATCCAATTATGCATTGGTGGGCGAAAAGGAAGTAACTATTCTGGTTCAAGCCCCAAGAATTACTTCAGAAAGCCGGACGGTAATCGTTCAATTAGATACAGCTTCTACCTTTAATTCGGCCTGGAGAAAAGAGGTAAGAGTGACCACTCAGGGGATGGTGGAATGGCCAGTTTCGCTAAACGCGAAGGAGGATTCGACTACCTACTACTTGCGGTCAAAATACCAAGATCTTCTACCGGGAGAATCAGATGCTTGGACACAATCAAGCTTTTCTTACATCCCCGAGGCTTCATTCGGCTGGACTCAAAGAGCCAATCCCCAGCTCGCAGAAAATGAGTTGGATAATCTTCAACTCACCAACCAATGGGAGTATATCAAGCGAAAGGTAGGGATTGAAGTGTTTACAATTGGAGCTGGTGTTGATACCCTGACGTTTAGAAACACCCAGTTTTACTATAACAATGTTCCCCAAATCATCGATAACGTCAATAATGCCAATAGCCGACTTTGTCCTAATGGCTCATTGGGATTGATAGCTATAGACAACAAAACCTTATTGCCTTATTTGGCAATTCCAATTCCTGGATTTGAGATTTTGGATGCAAGAGCTTGTGGAAGGGTGCCTCAAATGATCCAAAGCATTCAAAATTCATGGATCACGTCGCCAGGGAATAGTATTCTTCAGGACTATGTGCGTGGAGTGAAGGATGGAGATTATGTCATCATTTTTACGGTAGGTAATGTGACCTTTGATAGCTGGCCAGACCGAGCTTACTTTAGCTTAAAGGAGTTTGGGGCGAGTGAAACTACCTTGCGTGCCATCTCTACGGGAGATCCTTATATTCTTTTCGGTCAAAAGGGATTGCGCTCAGGAGAGGCCATTGAAATAATCGGCAATCCGGATTTTGAGGTTCCAGCAAGACAACAAACGCTGAACTTTTCCTCCGAAGTGGAAGGATATATGTCTGAAGGAGTGATTTTAACTCCAAGAATTGGTCCTGCTAAATCTTGGGAAAGATTTTTCCAGAGAATAAATATGCGTTCTTGGATCATTGAGGAGCCATATACCTATTTTGATATTGTTGGAGTAAAGCCAAATGGTGAGGAGGAAATCCTGATTACTAGAACCTTGGAGGCTGATTTGGATTTGTCTTTTATTAATCCTGAGCAGTATCCGTATATCCGCCTTCAATACAGCATGGAAGATCAAAATTCAACTGCTCCGGCACAATTGGATTGGTGGCAGGTGAATTACGAAGGAGTTCCCGAGGGAGTGCTTTATGAGAAGAGTCCTAGGAATGTGACTCGACTGAAGGAAGGTCAATCGGGTGGGGTAACCTTAGCGTTTAAAAATGCTTCCCGATTTGATTTTTCAGATTCTATTCAAGTTAATTGGAAGTTTACCCATGTGCCTTCCAGGAAGGTGGAGGAGTTTACTAAGAAATTCCCGGCACTCAAGGCTGGGGAAACAATGGATATTCCGATTGAATTTAACAGTTTGGGTAAGGTGGGAGAGACGACTTTGGAAGTTATCGCAAACCCTCGAATCCAATTAGAGCAGACCTATAGAAACAATCAGTTGGATTTAGGAGTGGTCTTTTTTGTGGAAGGAGATAACTCAGCGTCGCTTTTGGATGTGAATTTTGATGGAGTCTACATTATGGATGGGGATTTGGTGTCTCCAAATGTGATGGTCACCGCTCAATTGATCAATGATCAAGCGCTTTTGTTTAAGAAGGACACCTTGGGCATGGAAATATTCCTCAAAAAGAATTGTGAGGGGTGTCAATTCTCCAAAGTGAATTTCTCCAATCCTAATTTGAATTGGTATCCTGCTACAGAAAGTGAGAATTTCAGAGTTTCATTTGTTCCGGGGCCTTTGGAGGATGGCTTGTACACCTTGAGGATAACTAACCAAGATTCGCCTCAGCCTTTTGAAATTACTTTTGAAGTGGTCAATGAGTCAACCATTACCAATTTCTATCCCTATCCAAATCCGTTCAGTTCTTCGGTTCGATTTGTATTTACCGTTACTGGAGCAGAAGTCCCAGATGAAATTAAAATCCAGATTATGACCGTAACAGGTAAGGTGGTTCGAGAGATTTTGCAATCAGAACTTGGACCGATTCGAATCGGGAATAATATCACGGATTATGCTTGGGATGGACGGGATGAGTTTGGCGATCAATTAGCTAATGGTGTCTACATTTATCGGGTATTGGTGCGAAAAAGCGGACAATTCATCGAACATCGGCCTACCTCTGGTGATCGTGGATTTACCAAGGGTTATGGGAAGATGTATTTACTCCGATAGTCTGGATTTACGAAACTGCCTGTAAATTCCATAACCGCTAAGAATCACCAAGCTGAATCCTATCGCCAGATGTAGGGGGGAATTTATAGATTCTTTGGCTCCCAAAAATGAGGTAGCAATCTTTCCAGTTGCAAATGCTATCCAAGTTCTTGGGAGCATCCCAAGTAATCCAACAGTCAAGATACTTCTAAGCCGCACCTTAAGACTGGCGAAAATAAAATTTGAAATCGCAAATGGAATGATTGGGCTGATCCGAACAAAGAAAATCAGGTTTCCAGGGTGGTTCATCCGTTCCGATAGCTCTCTTTCCAGCTTGGGGTATTTCTCATAAAATGAATCCAGGAAACTTGGGTTTAATTTCCTTCCTATTTGATAGCCAATTACGGTAGCAATCAGGTATCCGATCACTAAGGGTAAAAATCCGGCCCAACCCAAGAAAAAACCACAGCAAATCGCAGTTAGCGTTGTTGGAAGTAGCGCAAGACCGAGGATTATTCCGATCAGGAAGGTGAATATCCCGTAATCTAGAAGCGTTTCTGGATTTATTTTTTCAAGCCAAAAATAGTTTCCAACCAAAATTAATGAGCCGATTGCAGGCATTCCGCTTACCCAGATCCAGCCCAATCCGCCTTTAATATTCTCTTGGAAGTAGTCTTTTATAAGCTTGAAAAACCTACCTTTTTTAGTCATCTTTGGCCCGTTCAAGTGGGCAAGATTAGCAACTTAATTAACTAATTCACTCCTGAAGAGGTGATTTTTTTGCTGGTAGTATGCTCAAGATTGATTAACTATTAAATATCCTACCTCATGAAATTTGGTACGAAGGCTATCCATGCTGGTGTCAGTCCTGACCCCTCCACCGGGGCAATAATGACCCCAATCTTCCAGACATCTACCTATGTTCAAAAGTCACCCGGAGATCATCTAGGATACGAATACAGTAGAACTCACAATCCCACTCGAACAGCCTTACAGCAAAGTTTGGCCGCTCTTGAGAATGGCAAACATGGTATTTGCTTTTCCTCTGGATTGGGAGCCATCGATGCGGTTATAAAACTTTTCAATCCTGGAGATGAAATCATTTCGACAAATGATCTTTATGGAGGAACGTACCGATTATTTACCAAGGTTTTTGAGAGATATGGGATCAAATTCCATTTCGTTTCGATGGCTGAGCCTGAGAGTTTGGAGGCTTATGTCAATGAGAATACCAAGATGGTTTGGGTGGAGACTCCGACCAACCCCATGATGAATATCATTGATATCGAACGGGTCGCTAAGTTTACCCAATCCAAAGGCCTATTGCTGGCAGTTGATAACACGTTTGCCTCCCCTTATCTTCAGAATCCTTTGGATATGGGGGCTGATATTGTAATGCATTCAGTGACCAAATATCTGGGTGGGCATTCCGATGTGGTCATGGGGGCTTTGATTGTTAAAGATGATGAGCTTGCCTCAAAACTCACCTTTATCCAAAATGCCTGTGGAGCTACTCCGGGGCCTCAAGATTGCTTTTTAGTCCTAAGAGGGATCAAGACTTTACACCTTCGTATGGAGCGCCACAGCCAAAATGGAAAAACCATTGCTGCTTATTTGAAGAATCATCCAAAGGTTGAAAAAGTATATTGGCCAGGATTTGAAGATCATCCTAATCACGAGGTTGCCAAAAGGCAAATGCGGGATTTTGGAGGGATGATTTCGTTCACCTTAAAGGGCAATAAGCTAGAGGATGCCAAAACCGTGATGGAAAACCTTCACTTATTTGCTTTGGCGGAGTCTCTAGGCGGTGTGGAATCACTTTGTGGTCATCCTGCCACAATGACTCATGCTTCAATTCCTAGGGAAGAAAGAGAGAAGGTAGGGTTGGTAGATTCCCTGATCCGCTTGAGTGTGGGTGTTGAGGATGCTGAGGACTTAAAAAATGATATAGCTCAAGCTTTGTCAAAGATCTGATCTAAGCGCTGATCTTTTTCAATAAACTTAAGGCCTGTCTTTCGATATCTGAAGACAGGCTTTTCTTTTGATCTTTGAGTTCTTTAAGCCAGTCCACATATTTTTTGGAGACCGATTCCTTGCTGGAGATAAAATGAGTAAGCGCCTGCAAGTTTAAATGGTTGGAGTACCAAGGCTTTAGATTTTCTTTCAGGCCTTGAATTTCATCATGGATTTGTGCGATGAAAATAGGATTGAAACCTAGATGAATGAGTAAGTTTTCCATCATGATTATCCTTCTCAGACTTTCAAAAAGATCACGAAAATTCCCTGTTTCAAAGGGCGTCTTGATATTTTGATTCAGGAATTCCAATTCCTCAGTAACCAATTGATGGATGGCTGTGCTTATCATCAGTGGTTTTACTCCTTTGCTGAATCCCTTTCCTTTTTCAAGGTTTTCATCCCAAGTTTTCAAGGAACCTCCCACAGCAATCTCAAATACTTCTTTTTGAATTTTCCTTTTTTCAATCTCCACATAGGATCTGAAACTATCGAAAACCAAGTCAGACCGCTGTATTTTCAGTTTGATAGATCGCTCGACAAGTTTGAGGTGATGGATTTTTCGGAGAGCTTTATTCAAATTGGAAAAAGGACGAGCCGATGCATGTGCCTGATTGCCCTGGCCTTGATGGATTTTCTCCATCAATTCAGTATACAATTCTACAAACTCAAGTTTACTGAGTAATTCAATGGCCTTTTTGGACTTGACTTGCTTTCCTAAATCCAAGAAAAGCAACTTAGCCTCATGGTGTTGTTGCTCAAAAATTTGAAAAACCGGAGAAGTTTTAGCCTGCATGAATTAGGAAATTCTTACCAGTGTGGCACCATATCCCCACTGATCTTTCTGGGTGTCTTGAAAGTACTTAATATTTCCGATTTGGCTCAAACGCTTATGAATTTCTTTTCTCAAAACTCCATTTCCAATGCCGTGAATGAAGGTAATTTCGTCCATTCCTGCTGCAATAGCTTGGTTTAAATTCTTTTCAAAAACCTCCAATTGAATCCTCATTTTTTCAGAATTACTAAGCTGATCCGGTTGGTTATGTAAAGCCTCAATATGGAGATCTATCGATCGGGAAGGTTTCTTGACTTTGATCGGAGCAGGAGTAGGTTTGATTTGGCTTAGTTCCTCGTTTAGATTTTTGATATCCAATTCTTGGGTGGATCGCTCCATGGCGAATAGATAAACATTCTTTCCTAGAATCGGGGCTTTGCTGAGGTGTTTGAAAAATTGAGTAGCCCTCATTTTTAGCTGTCTTTCAAACGGAGGAATCGCCTTCTCTAGTTTGGATTGAATAGGAATGAAGCGAAGCAAGAAGGACGGCCATTCCTCCATATCACGAATCATTCGGTCATCAAATTTTTTATGTTCTCCTTTTGTTAAGGTACTCGCCAATAAGGTTCTGTGATTGGTTCCATATACTTCGGATGCGTGAACCAAGTATTCCTGATTGCTATCATTGATCACATACAGACTCAACTGTTGGTCATTGATGGGTAAAAATGCCAAATAAAGCCCTTGGTCTTTGGGAGCAGAGATCGGTAACGGACTTTCAACAGTTTTAGGGGGTTCAGATTCTCCGAAATAACTTTTTTCAGCGGCTGCAATGATCACCACTTCAGTCTTTAAAGCAGGAATAATAAATCCGTCTTCGATTTCAACTTCTATCCTTCCTCCGGAAGAAACCTTTCGTACGATTCCTTCCTCCTTGCCGTGAAGCAGTCGGACTTTGTCTCCGATATTCATTGTTCTAATGCTTTTTTATACGTTTCGATGGCCCGATTTCGAGCAAATTTATGATCTACAATCGGTTTTGGGTAAGATGAAGTTCCCAATTCTGGAATCCATTTTTTAATGTATTTCAGATCTTTGTCAAACTTCTCAGTTTGAGAATCTGGGTTGAAGACCCGGAAATAAGGTTGAGCATCTGTGCCAGTACCAGCAGCCCATTGCCAGCCTCCATTGTTTGAGGCCAGTTCAAAATCCAGCAATTTTTTGGCAAAATAGGCTTCGCCCCATCGCCAATCAATCAAAAGGTGTTTGGTGAGAAAGCTAGCGACAATCATTCGAACGCGATTGTGCATGTAGCCGGTTTGGTTTAATTCCCGCATTCCTGCATCCACAATTGGATATCCTGTTTTGCCTTCACACCAAGCTTTAAATTCTGATTCATTATTTCGCCAAGGAATTTGATCATAGGCAGGTTTAAAAGCTCGGTCGACTACTTGAGGGTTAAAGGCTAGGATCATCATGTAAAACTCCCTCCAAATTAACTCATTCAGGTAGGTGTCATTTAATCTCGATGCTCGAATAGCGAGTTTACGGATCGAAATGGTCCCAAATCGGAGATGAATTCCCAATCGGCTTGTTCCCGGTTTTGCAGGAAAATTTCTCGTCTCATCGTAAGTTTTTATCAATGAATCCTGTGTCTCTGCCGGAGGAATTGGAATACCACTTGGCTGGAAGTTCATGTCCTCAAGACTTAGATTTGGTAAAGGAGAGGTGTGATATAGATTTTTCCAATTAGGAGCTGGAAGCTCTTGAATATTGGCAGCTTTGAATTTATCCAGCCAGTTTTTACTAAAAGGAGTAAAGACTTTATAAAACTCCCCACTGCCATTCAAGATTTCTCCAGGTTCAAAAATGACCTGATCTTTAAATGAAAGAAGTGGGATCCCCTTTTCACCAAGCAATCGATCAATAGCCTGATCTCTCTCTTTCGCATAAGGCTCGTAATCGCGATTGGTATAAACCGCCCCAATGGGATACTCGGCCAAAAGTTGGGTATAAACTTCCTCGGGTTTGCCGTAACGAATCATGAGCGAGCTTCCCTTTTGTTCCAGCTGATTCTTAAATGTATGAATCTGATCGTGAATAAACTGGACTCTTGCATCTTGTCGATCTTCTAGAAGATCAAGGATGTTTCGGTCAAAAATGAATAGCGGTAAAATATTTTTTTCCTGCTGTAGGGCATAAAAAAGACCGGTATTGTCTTCAAGCCGGAGGTCTCTTCGAAACCAGAAAAGGGTGATTTTTTCCATGAATCTTTTTTTGAGGGAAGCTTATCCCAAGACAAATTGTTTCAAAAATCTTCCTTTGGAGGGAATTTTTCTATCCTAATTGGTTCGATGGGCGGATTCTCAAGCGGAAGTTTGTTCAGGTCAATCGGAGTCCAGGTTTCATTTCCTTGGTAATCATTTCGTAAGAAATCATCTGAGTCAGAAATATTCAATCGACTTCTTTTTTTGCCGGTTAGTTTTTGGAAGAGCTCAGAGATCGAATTGAATGAAACATTTTGAGTCAACGATGCGCCATAGGTTAAGACGTTTTGACTCAAGGAGAGTGAAGTAAAGGCATTAAAATTATTTCGGTTGAATATTCGCAATCGATAAACTCCATCTTCGGTCAATAAATACTCAGCCTGCCAGTCACCGATGATGGAAGCTGCACTTGCATTGCCCCGATTGTCAGTGAACCCCCCATCTCTGGAAACTCGCAATCGACCATCTAAGAAGGTGTAGGCAACGCTTAGCTGGAAGTTTTCTAAAGCATTTTGATCCAGGCCAGCCAAGTCAATGCTTACTTCCAAATTCTGATCAACTTGGCTAAGAAGGTTGTTGAATTGAGAAGAAAGCAAGTTGCTCAGGCTCGATGAAATAGTAGAAACACCCGAGAACTGTCCTTCCGGAGACAAACTTTTGGTCATGATGACTGAGATTACCTGCCGGTTCATTTCCTGCTCATCGGCAGCTACTCGGTTTTGAAAGGCTGAAATTGTGGTTTGCAAATCCCCGCTGGAAGGAAATTCACTAAAATCAAATCCAAAGGAAATCGTCGGCGAGAGCAATTCTCCCTGAAGGTCCATCAAGACTTTGATCGGATATCTCCTTCTAAATTGGTTGTTATCCTGATTGGTTGAATTAGCCAAAGGAAGGAGCGAAACAGCCTCTTTGTATTCCGCTTTGAGATTCATGACGCCGGAATACGGGTCTCCAAACCAGGTGATTCGTCCCCCGGGTTGAATGTCAAAATCCTTTTTTACCACATTGTAAAGTGAGAAATTATATTTCCCTTCTACCACTTCATAGTTCCCGGCTAGCGAAAAGTTTCCTTGGGTATCAATATTCAGATTCAATACACCACGGCCTCTGCCTTGGATACTTTCTCCGGTTTTTGGATCAATAATAATCTCCGCAAAGGCATCAGGGGTGATATCAAGGATAAAATTCATCCGGATATTTTCAATTTCAAGACGATTGACTTCTTCAGCAATCGCTTGAATTCGAACCGTATCCTGAATGTTGATCACCTGGATGAAATCTTCCTGATACTGGTCATTGCTACTGGTCAAGGGAATAAAAATCCGGGTATTAGCTTGGGAAGTAGCTCGCGCTGTGATGTCCAGATTGCTGGTGCTGCCTCGGATATCCAATGTTCCGGTGGCAAAGGCAGTCCCATAAAACACCTCGTTGTCCCTGGCTGTCGTGTTTAGCACCTGGAAATTGGTCAATCGAGAGGAGATATTTAAGATGATATCATTGAAGCGATTGTGGTTGATTCCTCCTGTAAAAGTCGCTCTGTTTCCATTCAAGTCACGAATAATAAGGTCTCGGAAACTGATTAAGGTCGGTTGAAACAGAATGCTTCCATCCAGTTGGTAGCTGGTATTGAGGTAGTTGATTTTGAGTTTTCCTTGATCGATTCTACCGCTTCCGATGAGTTCAGGCTCTGTCACTGTTCCTGTGAGTTGGAGGTTCCCGGTCATCGTTCCTCCAAGATTGGTGATGTATTTGGAAAGAAAAGGTTCGAAAATCACCAAGTTGGCTTGATTGAGCAGAACCTCCATGTCCAAGTTTCCACTTTGAAGGCCTACCACTCCTCCGATATCAATTTTCCGCTCGTTATTGACTCTATTTTCTAAATTCAGCAGAAGTTCACTTTCCTTGAGATTGATTCCTGCTAAGACATTTCCGATTGGAAAGTCATTGATCTCCATGTCTTCAATCGTCAAGTCACCCGCGATTTGAGCTTGTGAATACAAGTTTTTGATGGAGAAAATCCCATCAGCTGTCCCCTCAAAATCCTGAGCAGTGAATGTGTTCAAAATATCAACCTCCACTTGGTTGATGATAAGTTCTAAATTCTCCTCAGGATCCTCTGATATTTTACCCTCTAGGCTGATGTACTGATCTTGATTGGAGATTTTAAGTTGTTTGAATTCAACAACGCCTTGTTGGAGGGTAATCAAGTTTTCTGGATCAAATTGCCACTCTCGATCCAATACTCTCAAAAGAGAAGGCTTGAATTTCAATTGTGTACCTGTGGCTGAAAATCTAGACTCTGCGTCGATTCTTGCCTTGCTTTGTGTAGAATCTTGGTCCAAAGTAAGCTCAAGGTCTAAGATGTCTTGGTTCCAGATTGCTTCGAGTCCAAGGTTAGAAAACCGGATTCGCTCATTGATCAATTGATCTTTGGAATAGATGTAAAACGAGGCCAAAATATCCTCGGAGTTGATAAACTTGGAAGTATTGAAGTCGATGTTATTGCCAAAGAATTGATTGCCTTGGTAGGACAAGGTGTCGATCGAGGTGAAAAAGTTAAAAACCGTATTTTCAGAGGTTTGGTAGAAGGCCCCTTCCAAAACAGTGTTTTTGGATATTCGCAAATCAGGCTGGAATAGTTGAATGAGCGGGTTGATATCAGTCATTCGCACGTTCAGATCCAAATTGTATGTTTCTGAAAAATTCTTCTCCAGATTAGCCAGGGGTGGAGTTTCATTAATCAAAATGGCCAAATATTGACTTCCAAGGATTTTCAAATCCCGACTCATTTGTTCCAAATTGAATTGGCCTGAAGCAGCAGCAACCAAATAGTCCGAGTTCAGAGAAAGGGTACGAGTACCTCCGGCAAATAGCGATTGGAAGAAAAAGTCCCCGACTTCCAGGTAGCGGTCCTCATAGCCGACTTCGATATCATTAAATCTGGCAATTCCCTGAATGTCATCCAAAGTGATCCCCTGCGTGTCAATGTCAAGTTTTCCAGCGACAAAAGTGGGACGATCTACTAATCCTACCCGATCTAAAAATGCCGTGTCTAGATTGACTTCAAGACGAACCGAATCAATTCGATCTTCAAGGTTTAAATATCCTTTTATTTGAGTTTTGAGATTGGGATCATTGATCGAAAGACTGCCACGGAAAAGATTCAACCCATAAGTGGCATCGGTGGTGATATTCGTGAAATCATAAGAATTGATCCCGAATTTCGAAATAGAGGCATCCAAGTCAATAATTGCATCTTCGATGGAATTACCGGAAAAATTGACATTTCCATCCAAACTGATCTGCTGAAAGAGTTCCCGGTTATCCGCCAGAAGTCCTAGGTTAAGATTTTGGATTTTTACCCGAGAAACCACCGAAGGAGTCTCGTCGACCAGATCATAATTCACTCGCCCTTCTAGATTCCCGATGCTAGTTTTAAAAGTTCCTGTAGTCGTAAATCGGTTAGGAAGTCCAGTAAAGTCGGCGTCAAATCGGATAAGATTGAACTTGTTGATTTGACGCTCCATCTCGGAAGAAAGATAGGGCGCCAAATCCCGAGACGAAACCACTGAGTTTTTAAGTGATAAGTTCAAATAAGTTTCCTCAAAATCGGGCAACCCATCGAGGTAAAAAGACCCAAAAAGTGCTGTTTTTTGACCCAATCGTATCAAAAACTCATCTGAGGATAATTCTGAAACTGGACCTGTGACGGTTCCGCTGAGGAAAATCTCGTCCTCAAATTCGGGAAGAGCAGGTGCAAATAGCCTCAAGTCCAACAAATGGATTTTGGTTTCCTCCAAGTTGGCGGTAATCTTCACCTGATTAAAAAAGTCTGAATATCCTTTTGGTCCTGTCAAATCCAATCGAAGGAAATCTCGCACATGACTCCGCTCTGTTCGCAGACTTAACTCAGCCAATTCTAAAAATTTGGAGTCATAGGTAAGCAGGGTCTTGAGCTCCTTAATGATCAGTTTACTCTTTTGTTCTGTTCCGCTTAAGAGTTTGATGTCAAGTTGGATATTGGATCCATTCAGATCAAAACCTGTTGCATTGGCTGTGATTTCATCGAAGAATAAATGGTTGTAATCTAAGCCTTCGGCTAGAGGTTCAGCCTTGTAGTTATGCAGGCTAAATTTTGCCTGACGTAGTTCGATGTTTCCAATTGCAAATTTTGCAGGGGTACTGCTAGGCTGACTTGGTTTGAATACTTCACTGAGTTCATTGACCCAGATATTAATATTCATGAGTGAATCCTCGGCATGGGTAATGAGTTGGACATTAGCACTTTCCAGTCTAACGGCATCCAAGCTTGGAGTCCCTGGAGGAAGGAGTGAGGACAGGGTAAAATCTGCAAAAACCATTTCCGCACCAATCATCAGACTATCGCGATGATCGTGAATGGTCACATTCTCAAAAGTCAGCGCATCCCACCATGAAATTTTGACTTTGCCGATTTCGGTTGTAAAGGAAGTATTGTTGTTGAGGTAGCCCGTGATTTTTCCTACTACCCAATTTTGGACTGGAGAAGTCTGTAATGCTACTGCAAAAAGGATGAGCGAAAGTAGCGAAACAAACAAGACCCAAACGAGTGCTCGGAAAGCTTTGTGCAAAAAATCCGTAACTTTCGAGTTCTTTTCCAATGGGTACCAACGATATCTCTATACTAGCAATTGAATCCTCGTGTGACGAGACTTCTGCCTCTATTTTAGTAAATGGCAAAGTACTTAATAATATTGTCGCCACACAATCTGTTCACGAAAAATACGGGGGTGTAGTTCCTGAATTAGCCTCTCGAGCGCATCAAGAAAACCTCATTCCCGTCATCCACGAGGCCATTACTTCTTCTGGCATTTCCAAGGAGCAGCTTTCGGCAGTGGCCTTTACGAGAGGGCCGGGATTGATGGGGTCCTTGCTGGTTGGAGTCTCTTTTGCCAAGTCTTTTGCCAAAGCACTCGAAATTCCAATTATCGAAGTAAACCATATGCAGGCTCATGTCTTGGCACATTTTATTGATGATCCCAAACCGGAGTTTCCGTTCCTCTGCTTGACGGTAAGTGGAGGTCATACCCAATTGGTTTTGGTCAAAAGTCATCTAGAAATGGAAGTTGTCGGTGAAACTCAAGACGATGCAGTCGGTGAGGCTTTTGATAAAACAGCCAAGCTGTTAGGACTTCCGTATCCTGGGGGACCGTTGATTGATCGATACGCGAAGGAGGGAAATCCAAAGGCTTTTAATTTTCCGGTGACTCGTATGCCGGGTTTGAATTATTCTTTTTCAGGGATCAAAACAGCCGTTTTATATTTCCTCAGAGATCAACTTCAAGAGGATCCACAATTTATTGAAAAGAATCTGCCTGACCTTTGTGCGAGTATTCAGGCCACTTTGATCGAAATGCTTCTGATCAAACTCAAGGAGGCTATGAAGCACTATCAGCTGAAAAGTGTTGCGATCGCTGGAGGAGTCAGTGCCAATTCGGGCCTTCGGCTGGCTCTTTCTGAATTATCCCGCAGAAAGGGATGGAACTTATTTGTGCCCAAATTCGAATATTGTACAGACAATGCCGGCATGATCGCCATGGCAGCGTATTACAAATATCTCAAAGGTGAATTTTCAAGCATGGATGTAACACCTTTAGCCAAAATGAAATTTTAATATGTCTTCAAAGACCAGTCGTTTCGAAAAGTCAGTCAACATCAAGAATAAAAAGGCAAGCTTTGAGTTTGAATTTATTGATACCTATGTGGCTGGCCTAATGCTGAAAGGCACGGAAATCAAATCGATTCGTGAGGGAAAGGTCTCATTGACTGAAGCATTTTGTATGTTTTTGGACGATGAATTATACATCCGTCAAATGCATATCGCCCCGTATAGTATGGCTGCGAGCTATAATCATGAGGCAGTAAGGGATCGAAAACTTCTTCTTAACAAAAAAGAAATAGAAAAGCTACAAACGAAGTCCGCTGAAAAAGGGCTTGCGATTATTCCTGTTCGTATATTTATCAATGACCGAGGCAAAGCCAAATTGGAAATTGCTTTGGCAAGGGGCAAAAAACTCCATGACAAACGACAGGACCTGAAAGAAAAAGATGCAAAACGAGAGCTCCAGCGAATGGCCTTTGATTGATGCTTTTGGAATATGCCGGCAGACTATTTTGCCGGTCTATCGCCAGCCCACATTTGATTCTGCTTTAGTTACTCAGTTACTTTTTGGCGAATGCTACCAGATTAATGGATTAACATCTGATCGAAATTGGTTTCGGATTTTCCATGAGGATACCGGTATTGGAGGCTGGGTCTCAGCCAAATTGATTAAAGAAATCACCAAAGAGGAATATTTTAGCTTTGTGCACCAAGATTTTCAAGTGGTGACTAGTCCTATTGCGTCCATTGATTATTTGGGAACCCAATTGTATTTATTGCCGGGAAGTCGCCTTCATTTTTCCGAGTTTGAATTATTCAACTGGCAAGATCACATTGGATTTACCGGGGAGTCAAGACCTCATGCGGTCAAAGCTACTCGGGAGGAGCTATGTGATATTGCACTTTGCTACTTAAATGCTCCTTTTCAGGCTGGAGGAAGAAGTATTTTTGGCTTGGATCCTGTATTAGCCTTCGGCTTGATTTTTTCTATTGCGGGTTTTGGTTGGAAATCAGGTAAGCTCCCCGGGAAAAGTATTCCAGAAGATCAGGCCCTTCCGGGAGATTTGTTTATTTTCAGAGACTTGGAAAAGCAGGAAACCCAGTTTGGGTTTTTTCTGGGGGCAGAGGAAATTCTTTGGATGGAAAATCGGATCAAAATAAGCGAAATCGAAGATTGGCGAGAATTCTTTGAAAACAGTGCCTCCAAAAATCATGTTTTTGATGTACGCTCAATAGTTGGATAAGGTATGGAGAAACGAGTATTGGTGTTGAATTTGGATCATACTCCTGTGGCGGTAGTAACAGTACAAAAGGCAATTGTTCTTGTTTTGCTTGAAAAGGCGCAAGTGCTCTCTACCTATGAGTTTCTCGAAATCCGAACCGTAACACGTCGTTTTGATTACCCTGCAGTTCTTCGATTGATGGAGTATAAATCCATCCCATTTCATGGAGTTTTGTTAAATCGAGCCAACATTTTTCGAAGAGACAGAGGAGAATGCCAATATTGCGGTAGCCGAAAAACTCTTACCATTGACCATGTAATTCCCAAATCTAAGGGTGGAAAAACCAACTGGACCAATCTAGTCACGGCCTGCAACAGATGCAATATTACCAAAGGAGATAAAACTCCGGAACAAGCGGGAATGGTTTTGAAAACTACTCCATTTAAGCCTTCCTTATCCTATTTTTTAGCGGATTACGCCGAGCGCCAGGCGACTGAATGGTTGCCATTTCTTCAAACTAAAGTTCCCTCTTAAGCCATCTGATCAGAATGACTCTCGACTATTTCAGGGATTTTTGTCTATCCAAACCCGGTGTAACAGATGATACGCCATTTGATGCCAAAACTTTGTGCTTCCGGGTAGGAGGAAAAATCTTCGCCATTTTAGATATAGACTTTTTCGATTATGTCAACTTGAAATGTGATCCGGATCGATCTCTTGAACTTCGAGAACAATTTCCAGGGATAACGCCTGGATTCCATATGAATAAAAAATGGTGGAATTCTGTCAGTGTAAGGGGGAATGTGCCCGATCCTTTAATTTTAGAACTGACTACGCATAGTTATTCCCTTGTTTTTTCATCTTTGCCTAAGTCTATCCAATCCACCATCACCCCATGAGCTTTCTTTCGATTCGTCACCTCTCCAAAAGTTATGATGCTCAAGTTGCTTTGCATGACTTTTCCTTGGAGCTGGAGAAAGGTGAGTTTATTTCTATTGTAGGAGAAAGCGGCTCGGGGAAAAGTACCCTCCTTCGTATGGTTGCGGGTCTTATGACGCAGTCTACCGGGGAAGTAGTTTTGGACGGAACGGTAATTCAAAACCCCGCCCAAAAGCTTGTACCGGGATACGATCAGATTAAACTTATCCATCAGGACTATCAGCTTTTTCCCAATTCAACGGTTGAAGAAAATATCTCCCGACCTTTGATTCAATATGATGCAGACTATCGAGCTTATCGAGTCAATCTTCTCATGCGTCAGCTTGGATTGGAAAATTACAAAGACCGTCTTCCTCGCCAACTGAGTGGAGGGCAGCAACAAAAAGTAGCCATTGCCCAAGCACTTGCTGTTGAACCTGAGGTTTTGCTCTTGGATGAGCCCTTTAGCCATTTGGATAGCATTCAGAAACAGCGGTTAATTTTTGAACTGAAGGAGATTTTGACTGAGATGGGGACTACTGTGATTTTTGTGACCCACGATTTGGATGATGCACTCCGATTGACGGACTCACTTCTGATTGTGCAGAAAGGAAAGATGGTCCAGCGCGGCAATTCCAGAGCACTGTGTGAACATCCGAAAACCCGATATGTGGCTCGCTTATTTTCCTCCATAAATTTGATTCCAGATCGGTTTAATAGCTATGTCCGACCTTCTGATATCCGACTTAGAACCAAGGGAGAATTAATGGGGCATGTCGTAGATCAGCGATTTTTGGTGCATTACAATTCCCTTCAGATCAGATTACGTGAAGGAGGCCACATTTGGGAAGTAGATGATCCGGCACGAAAATATCAAATAGGAGATCGGGTGTACCTGCACTTTGATGAGGAAAAAGTCTTGGTGTTGAAGTCTTAAAATCCACCGCAGAGACGCAGAGAACGCTGAGTTTTTAGGCTTTTAAAGGGAGTCTTATTGGGAAGCGCTCAGAAAGCATTCACAATATTTCAATACTGATTGTTTTGACTAAGTCTCATTTTCGACTTCAGGTAAAAGTTACCAGGTGTTAAAGCTTGAATCTGATCACTTTGACTGAATACTTTTTTAAATTCTCTGTGGTGAATAAAAAAACCGTCAGGGATCTCCCAACGGTCTAATTTCTATTCTCATTTCTCTCTGTTATCAATCATGGGCCCCATGTTCACCATGGACATGACCGTGGGCTAATTCCTCTTTGGTGGCTTCACGGACTTCAAGGATATTTCCTTCGAAGTGCAAATCAAATCCAACCAAAGGGTGATTGAAATCTAAGAGAAGCTGATCGCCAAGATCTTTAAGAACTTTTGCCTGCATGCTGTATCCGTTTTCATCCATCAGAGGCAAGAAATTTCCTTCTTCAAGCATCTCTGGTGAAAATCCTCGATCACCCGAAAACTGCTCTTTGGGCAAGGTAATGATCAAATCATCATCAGCTTCGCCATAGGCATCCACCATCGGTAGCAGAAAAGAAAATGTTTCACCTTCCTCTTTTCCAGCCAAAAGCTCCTCAAACTTCTCTGGGAGTCCGCTCATTCCGAAAAGGAAATAAAATGGATCTTCTTCATCCCGGATTTCGACACTGAAAGGGGCTGATTCGATGCCATCCTCTTCCTTGGAGACTTTCAGTTCATAGGTCAAGCCTACTACTGAGTTTTGTTGAATTTTCATGTGTGTGGGTTTTGATTTGGAGCGGATTTAGGAAAGTAGGAATCTCAATTTTGAAGTTTTTCCGTCTAAAGCCCCGTTTAAGATGATTAGTTACGGAGTCCGTATTTGAGACGGATTCGAATTCGTTCTTTTAGTACCGCCCATTTATTTTTTGGGGTGGAGCTTCGCAAAGGCTTGGCAGATCGAAAGACAAAGTATTGGTAATCTTTCTCTTCGAAGAAAAGCCCGTAGGTTTCCATCTTTTCCAGATAAAACCCATTCGCGGTGATGTTTTTGATCAAGTCTCCAGAATCCAAAGGTTGATCGATCACCTGTAGTTTTTCAGGTTCATTTTCGATCATCCACTGCAAATACCTAGGCGCAGGAATGTGAATGAAAATCACAGAATCCCCGTGGGAATGCTTTTGTATATTTTGAAAGAGCCGGAAATGCTGATCCACTGGGATATGCTCCAGCACATCGGGAAAGACAAAAAAGTCAAAGGTTTCGCCCTTTTTGTCAAAGTCGGACATATCCGAAACTTCGAAGCTGAGGTTTTTCTGCTCTTTCCAAAGGATCTTTGCTGTATCGATACTTTCTGGAGAGATGTCTACGGCTAATACTTTTCCTTGAGGCACTTGGGTTGCCAAAAGATGGGAGACTGTTCCGACACCACAGCCCACTTCCAGAATCCGGTGATTGGATTTGAGCCCAGCTTGCTTCACTTTGTCCAAAATGCTCAAATGCCTGGAATTGATCCCGGTTTTTGCTTGCTTTTCAGCAAATTGGTCATAAAAGCTGACTACTTTTTCTTTTTCCTCAGACTGCTGCATCGGATTTTTTATAGGTAACAAACACTCCTGCTATCAAAGTCAATACGATCAGGTATTGAAAAATGACCATCGGTGTTTTGGTGCTGTAATAACTTGCCGGAGCAAAGGTAAAGACAATTTCATGGGAACCCTGAGGAATTTCCAATCCTCTCAACAGGTAATTGACTCGGAGAATTTCAGCCTCTTTTCCGTCAATGGTCGCCGTCCATCCTTCTGGATAATAGATCTCAGAAAATACGGCTAGGCCTCCTTGAGTCATTTCCGCTTGGTATTTCAATTCATTTGGTTCATGGCTCGTCAAATTTACCTGCCCCGAACCTGCCTTCACTTCGCCAAATTCTTGAGTGTTCAGCGTAGCTTGGATTTTAGTATTGATTTGACCCAATTGATCCATTTCAGTTTGATTGCTAGTTACTAGAACGATCTCAGTTGGAATCCATGCAGCTCCGTTAGCTTCCGGATTTTCAAATACTGCATTTGCCTCGCTTCCGGCAATTAAATATTTCGTGTTGAGCATGTTAATCGTGCCGATGGATTCCCAATCGAAGGTGCCTTCCTGAGCTTTCTTCACAAATTCCTGCAATTCAAACTGAAGTCGATTTTCCACTAAATCTTGATAGCGACGAAGTTTCGCTCCATGATATCCCCCCAAACTATTGAAACGGTAGCTGGTTCGAGCTCCTTGAGTCAGTCCTTCGGTGAGTGGAAGGACACGGAAATATCCTTGATCTTTAGCAATGGATTGCTCGGCTGGAGTTTCTGCAAAAAACTGTCTGGATGGATTTCCTTGGAACGATTCCTCATTTAAATAGCGACGATTGATCGTCCATACATCGATGGTGATCAAAGCAATCAATCCTGCTCCGAGAATGAGTTCGGAGATTTTTCCTTTGAGGTAGAAATAAATCAATCCGATGGAGAGCGCTACAAAAGCGAAACTTTTCCAAGCCGAAGAAGAAAGCATGGCCTTTCGGTCGGTTTTCATCGCAGTTACCAACCAGTCTGGGAAATTGGCGTCCGCAGCTCCTTCAAATCGGAAGAATGCTCCGGATGCAACAGCCAAAATCAAAGTTAAGCCAGCGACGATTCCTCCGGAAATCAGTAAGGGCTTGAATTCTTTGGTTTTTACGAGTCTTTCCAAGGAAATCATGCCCAAAATCGGAATGGCAAAAAGGGTCATTCCCAAAGCCATGGACACTGCTCGAAACTTATTGTAACCCGGTAAAATATCGAATAGGAGGTAGTTGAACCAAGCTAGATTTTTTCCCCAGCTTAACATCAAAGAAAGAATAATGATGGTGCCAAAAGTGATCAGGCTTTCTTTTGGCGCAGCCCATATCCCCAAAACAGCCAAGAAAACCAAAATCACACTTCCGTAAATCGGTCCTCCCGTAAATGGCTGATCTCCCCAATACGTAGGTGCACCTTGGATAAATCCATTGATTTGGGCGGGGTCGAGTCCTTGGGCCCGAAGTGCTTTTTCCGAAGCAGAATCTTTGGGAAGAGGAGTGTTGCTGCCTCCTCCGTAAAAATCAGGCACTACTAAGGTTAATGTTTCTAGAATCCCATTGGACCAGCCAAAGGCATAGTCCTTGTCCAAACCAGCTGAGGCTGTTTCCAGAGTTGCCTGTCCTCGGGTAGAGTAGGGGCTGTATTCGAGGGCAGTGGCAAGTCTTCCGAGATTTCCTCCCACTGCCAAAAGCGCTCCAATTACCAGGAATCCGATAGTTTTGGACAATCCTCCAATTCCCTCTTTTTTCCAATCAAATACCAATCGAATAGCCACATAAATCACCGAAATGATCAAGGTGTAGTAAGTGATTTGGAGGTGATTGAATTTGAGTTGGAGTAAAAGTCCCAGTGCTAAGAGAGCTGCACCTAGGATTTGTTTTCGCTCAAAAGCCAAGTGAATTCCTGCTAGAATCAATGGAATCAGGCAAACAGCCCAGATTTTGGCATTGTGACCAGCCTCCAGAGAAAGTAGATTATATGTATTGAATGAAAATGCAATCGCTCCTGCAATAGCGAAAATAGGTCGAACCCGGAAACTGAGTAGCAAGATGTACATACCCAGCATTCCGAAAAATAGGCCGTTGATCGGGTGTGGCAGACCTAAGGTTAGGACAGAAATCAAAAGGTTGGTAATGTCACCTGCAAACTCCAAAGAGATAAAATAGCTAGGCATTCCACCAAACATGCGGTTGGTCCAGAGGGCTTGTTCTCCAGTGGCTTCTCGATAATCGAGGACTTCTTTAGCGGAACCTTCCCATTGAAGAATGTCACTTTGGAAGATGATTTTTCCATCAAAAACCATCGGAGAAAAGTAGAGGACAACGATGAGGTAAAACAAAATGACCCCAAGCAAGTGGGGAAGAATGTCTTTCTGAAATTGGAGTTTCATGCAGGCCTTGAGATACGTTCAGGCTGCAAATTAGGGATTTCGGATGAAAGAGCGAGAAGATAAGATTTCAAGATGTTCCCACAGATTTTTCACTCCTTCCGTCTTCGCCTTCCCGCCGTGGCGGGGTCTCCCGTATTCCCACTTTATCACATCGATCATCCGACATCGGACAGCCCATCACACTCCTTCCGTCTTCAGTCTCCCGTCTTCCTTCTTATTTCCCACATATTTTCCTTTGTAAACACTCAAATTCATTACTTTTGCGACAAATAGCCGAAAAGCAGCATGTTTGATAATTTAAGTTTGAAGCTGGACCGGGCTTTCAAAACCCTGAAAGGAACCGGAAAAATCACCGAAATCAACGTCGCATCTACCGTAAAGGAGATCAGAAGAGCCCTGATCGATGCCGACGTCAACTATAAAGTAGCCAAAGAAGTCACCGATAAGATCAAGGACGAGGCTATGGGCCGGGATGTGTTGATCTCCGTTTCTCCAGGGCAACTTTTGGTTAAAATCACTCAGGAAGAACTGACCAAGCTGATGGGCGGTTCCAAAGTGGATATCAAACTCAGTGGTGATCCTGCAGTGATCCTAATCTCAGGTTTGCAGGGTTCGGGTAAGACGACATTTACTGGTAAGCTCGGAAATTTGCTTAAAAAGCAAGGCCGTCAGGTGTTATTGGTGGCTTGTGATATTTATCGTCCTGCTGCGATTGATCAATTGAAAGTTTTGGGTGAGCAGATTGGTGTGGAGGTTTATGCTGAGCCTGAAAATAAAAATGCCCTTCAAATCGCCAACAATGCGATTGCCTATGCCAAGAAAACCGGTAAGAAGACGGTCGTAGTCGATACAGCAGGTCGTTTGGCAGTGGACGAGCAGATGATGAAGGAGATTGAAGAGCTGAAAAAAGCACTCAATCCTTCTGAAACACTTTTTGTGGTGGACTCGATGACGGGTCAGGATGCAGTAAATACCGCCCGTACTTTTGACGAGCGTCTCAATTTCGACGGGGTTGTTTTGACCAAGTTGGACGGTGATACACGTGGTGGTGCGGCTATTTCCATTCGCCACGTAGTTAACAAGCCGATCAAATTCATTTCTACAGGCGAAAAGATGGAGAACCTTGATGTCTTCCATCCAGATCGTATGGCGCAACGAATCCTAGGTATGGGTGACGTGATTTCCCTCGTGGAGCGTGCACAGCAAGCCTTTGATGAGGACGAGGCCAAGCGAATCAATGCCAAAATCCGTCAGAACAACTTCAACTTTGATGACTTCCTTTCTCAGCTCGAGCAGGTGAAAAAGATGGGTAATATCAAAGACCTGATCGGGATGATCCCAGGAATGGGAAAGGCGATGAAGGGATTGGATATCGACGAAAACAGCTTTAAGCCAATCGAAGCGATCATCCGAAGTATGACCCCTCACGAGCGTCAGAATCCTGATGTGATCAATGGCAGCCGTAGAAAGCGGATTGCTGATGGTGCCGGCAGAAATATCACGGAAGTCAATAATTTGATGAAGCAGTTTGACGATATGCGCAAGCTGATGAAGAAAATGAATCAAATGGGGGGCGCTAAGCAGGCCTTAGGACGAATGGTGCCTCCAGGAATGGGAAGAAGGTAAGGGGATTTACGATTGTTGAATTACGATTTACGAAATTCCTTGGTGCTCAAAGATAGTTAGCCCGATCAGAACTGGTCGGGTTTTTTATTTTATCTGGAAGATTAGATAGTTCCAATTGTATCAGATCTAATTAGATATGAATCTTTCTGCCTTTCAAGAAAACCTTACTTTTCTCAACACCCAATCCTAATTACTCCCCAACCTCCATGCTTTAATAAAGTGTCTTATCTCCCTTTTCTTTCCACAGGTCAAAAGCTTTTAGGCTTTCTTCCCGCATCATAGCAATCATCGGAATCTGACGCTTTTCAGGAATGATTTCAATTTCCTGATAGATAAACTCATCGTCAAAACCCGCATCGGCAGCGTCCTCTTTGGTGCATGCATAAAATACTCTGGCAGGTCTTGCCCAAAAAATAGCTCCCAAGCACATGGGGCAGGGTTCGCAGGAGGTGTAGACTTCGCAGCCTTCGAGTTGGAAGTTATTCAGATTCTTACAGGCCTCACGGATGGCGACGACTTCGGCATGGGCAGTGGGATCGTTGGTTTTCAAAACCATATTTGAGCCCTGACCGATGATCTTTCCGTCTTTGACGATCACGCAGCCAAAAGGGCCGCCATTGCCGGTAAGCATCCCGTTTTTTGCCAGTTCGATGGCCTGTCTCATGAAGTTTTTCTGGGAATCAGTCATGGGATAAAGGTAGTCATCAGTGTTGAGTAAACAGTGGTCAGGGTTCACAAGGAAATGGTCAGTTCTAGTTGAAAAAAATAGGCGATCAGTTCTTGATGGCTGAGACTAGGTCATAGGGTAATTGAAAATGTGAATTTAAATTAGACTAGGCTTAGACTCCACTCAGCTTGACAAGCTGTTAACTGAGGCTGCTGACTGACCTCTGCCTCAACTTATCCACTTGCTTAAAAACTCCAAAAATTGATCTTTGTAGTTGTCTCCGACAGAGATCTGGTGATTGCCGATTTGAATGACATTTTTTGATACTGAATCAATATGATCCAGGGAAACAATAAAGGATCGATGTACCCGCATAAATTTTTCGGAAGGAAGAAGTTCCTCCATATTTTTCATGCTCGTCAGGGAAAGAATAGGATTGGGCTTTGATTTGAGATGAACCTTGACATAATCCTTATAAGCTTCTACATGGGTTATGTCTTGAAGCATGACTTTGACCAATTGATATTCCACCTTCAGGAAAATATACTCAGGCTTAGCTTGGGAATCTTGTCGAATTTGTGGTTTATCAGATTGAGTGGCCCGTTCGAAATATTGGTAGGCTTTGGAAGCTGCTGCCAAAAATTCTTCATAAGAATAGGGTTTAAGCAGGTAATCCAAGGCGTCCACTTTGTATCCTTCGATAGCAAACTGATGGTAGGCTGTACAAAATATGATTCGGGTTTTGTCCGAATTTTTCTTCCCATCCAATATTCTGGCTAATTCCATTCCCGAAAGGTCCGGCATTTGAATGTCCATAAAAATGAGTTGAACCGGATTTTGGTTTAAAAAGCTCAGGGCCTCAATTGCATTTGAAAATTTCCCAACCAATTCCAAAAAGGAAGTTTGGTTGATGAATTTGGTCAAAAGCTCCAGAGCAAGAGGTTCATCATCTACAGCAATACAGGTGATTTTCATCCCAGGTCAATGGTAAGTGTTACCCAATACTGCTGAGTTGCGTCGTCTTTACCAAATTTTAGGCGATGTTTTTCGGGGTAGATCAAACTCAATCTTCGTTGGGTATTGACTAATCCGATTCCGCTTTCGTGTGCTTCAGGGCTGTCTTGGTTGATTGGGAAAATGCGATTCTTGGTTTCAAAAAAGACAGTATTTCCCATGATTTCCATCTTGATCAGGATATTGCTTTCCTGCTGCGAACTTACCCCGTGCTTGAAGCAATTTTCAAGAAAAGGAAGGAAAATCATAGGTGCGATCACCAAATCTTCCTTGGGTTCGTCAATTTGAATTTCCAGTCGGACCTTTGAAGACAAACGCATTTTCATCAACTCGATGTAGTCCTCAATGAATCGAACTTCCTTGGAAAGTAAGGTTTCGTTTTTTTGATTTTCGTAAAGGACATATCGCATCATCCGAGACAGTTTGAGCAAGGCTTCTTGTGCTTTGCTCACATCCAAATTGGTCAAAGAATAAATGTTATTAAGCGTATTGAAGAAAAAGTGAGGATTGATTTGAGCTCTCAGGTAGGAGAGTTCGGTGTTAATGCGTTGACGATCAAGTTCCCGACGAACTGATTCGTCTTTTTGCCATTTTTCAACCAAGGCAACCGAGGTGCTCAATCCAATTGAAATTACATAGAGTAGGAGCTGAAATACATCCCCAGGAAGCCAGCGTTTTTTGGGATTGAATGGTCTGTCTGAGTTGAAAGTCGCATGCATCTCCTTAGCATATCCGGAGATTTGTTCGAAATACACGATCATTCCGTAGAAAATCACTGCTCCGAGAATGATGATCAATAGGTAGAGGTAGTTTTTTCCTTTGAGCAAAACTCGAGGAACTACCAAAGAAGAATTAGAATAAAAAATAGCAATTAGTGTACCCAGTAGGAATGCTTGTTTGAACCAATACTGAATGGGTAGATTGATTTCTCCCATTCTCCATGAAAGTGGAGAAAGGAGTAGCAATACCACACAAAGCATAATCCAGCCCAGAAAATGGACAAGGATGGATAAGTTCTTTTTGGGGGAGAAAGAAAGCATTTCGTTGGTTTTCAGTATCCAAACTAAGGTAATTTCTCGCTTAGCCTCAAATCAAATCTACCAATACCCATCAATTGGCTATGAAAACACGATATGAACGGATAAACATGGGATTTGCGATATACCCCAGTTTTATCCCCGTATTTGGGGCCTTGGTCGACGAAAGGGTTTGTCTGGTCTATTACATTTTTTAAGGCCAAACCGTACCGCCAACTTTGAAGTATCAATAGGCAAGTGCCCTAATTTGAAAACTGAACCATGAAAAATTTACTAGTACAAGTTCTCTTTTTATCCCTTTTGACGGTAGGTTTTGCCTCCGCTCAGCAAACTGGAGATTCCAAGACCCCTGCAAGGATTATTGGAGTAGCCAAAGATTTAAAATCTGGAGAAGCGGTAGGTTATGCAACTGCCGCCCTTTACAAGGCTGGATCTGATGTTTCTACGGCAGGAGCTGTGGCCGACGGAGACGGGGTGTTTTATATCACCGGATTTTCTTTAGGTACCTATGAACTTCAAGTTTCCTTTTTGGGATATGAGACAGTAAAACGTACCATCAATATCAATTCATTGACTGCCGATATCAATCTAGGCGAAATCGGAATGTCTGACGAAGGAGTTGCACTTCAAGAAGTTACCGTGCAGGGACAGCGAGAATTGATCGAAGAGCGAGTGGATCGTACGATCTATAAAGCTGAAAACGATCGAACCACTGCAGGTGGAGACGCTACGGATGTATTGAGAAGGGTGCCCATGCTTTCTGTTGACTTGGATGGAAACGTGTCCATGCGGGGAAGTTCAAACATCTTGGTTTTGATCGATAACCGACCATCTGCCATTGCTGCATCATCCATTTCCGATGCTTTGAGACAAATCCCTGCTGATGAAATTAAGGCAGTGGAGGTGATTACTTCACCATCTGCAAGATTTGATGCAGAGGGTACTTCAGGGGTAATCAATATCGTTACTAAGAAAAATAACCTTCAAGGCGTAACCATGAATATCAATTCCGGTGCTGGTTTGAGAGGTTCTAATTTTGGATTGCAAGGAAGTGCCCGAAAAGGAAAATTTGGATTTTCATTGGGAGGCTTTGGACGTGCAGGGTACAATATTTTGGGAAGATTTGAAAACGAGCAGCTTTTCCCACTTCAGTCTAGCATTACTTCGATCCGACAGTCTGCCAATACAGAGAGACGCGATATGTTTGGTCGATACAATTTTGGAGTTGACTACGAAATCAATCAATATAATTTCATCACTGGTTCTGTCAATTTTGGTTTTAGAAATTCAAATAACGAGCAGACAAACTTCCTGACGCAAACATTTGCCGGCGATCAATTGCTTTCTTCCCTAAATCGAATGACTAATACCAAGGATAACTCAAACTCGGTGGATGTCAGCTTGAATTACACCAAGACTTTTGAGAAAAAAGGAAAAGAACTTAGCATTCTTACGCTATATAGCTTGAACGACCGTGAAAATTCCTTCACAAATACCTTGTACGAAACAGAGAATTTGGAAGAAGTCTTCTCAAGAATTAGAAACGTGAACCCAAGTAAAAATGAAGAGTTCACCGTCCAAGTTGATTATGTAACCCCACTTGATCAAAAGGGTACCCAGATTATTGAATACGGAGCTAAAAATATTCTTAGAAAAGCAAGCTCTGATTTCTCCTACTTCTTGTCACAAGGTACCGGCGATTTTGTGGAAGATCCTAACCCTTCTCGTACCAACCAGTTCAGCTATGATCAAAACGTCACCGCAGGATACCTATCTCTTACATTTCCTGTGTTGAAAAACTATGTCTTGAAGCCAGGACTTCGCTACGAGTACACTTCCATTAATGCGGAATTTGCAAATGAGTTTCAAGCGGAAATTCCTTCTTATGGAACCCTTGTGCCATCTGTGAATGCTAGCCGAAGATTGAAAAACGGCAATATGATTAAGCTTGCCTATAACCGAAGAATTCAGCGTCCTTCACTTCGATTCTTGAATCCGAATATTGAAGCTTCAAATCCACTTCAGATTTCCCAAGGTAATCCAGAATTGGATCCAGAATTGACTGACAACTACGAATTGGGCTATAGCACATTCATAAAAGGTACCACGCTAAACTTCACTGGATTTTACCGAAATACTACAGGTTCAATTCAGGCACTTCGGACCGTTCAGGAAGATGGAGTAATCTTTACTTCCTATGAAAATATCGGTCGTGAGCAAGCCATCGGTTCCAGTGTGTTTATGAATATCAATATCAGCAATAAATTCTCCTTGAATGGAGGGTTTGACGCCTACTATGCAATTCTTGACAATGGACTTACTGATCCCCAGTTTGCTGCGCAAAATGAAGGATTTGTAGTCGGCGGTAGAATGTTTGGGAACTATACATTTCCTAAAAACTGGCAGATTCAATTGTTCAGTTTTGCTAGAGGTCGCCAGGTTCAGCTTCAAGGTACTTCAGGAGGGTTCGCCGCTTATGGGTTAAATCTTAATAAGCAGTTCAATGAGAAAAGAGGTTCCATTGGATTCGGTGCCGAAAACTTCTTAGCTAAGGAATTTATCATTCGAAATCAAATTATCACCCCAACTATCATTCAAAACAGTACCAGTGCCATCCGAAATCTGAACTTCAAGGTCAATTTCAGCTACCGAATCGGAAAGTTGAGTATGGATCAGCGTCCTCGAAGAAGAAAGTCGATCAATAATGATGACTTGAAAGACGGAGGAGATGGAGGACAAATGGAGAACCAAGGAGGTGCCGCTCCAGTCCGAAACAGATAAGAAAACTGGAACAAATGAATCTTAATCTTTTAAAATACGATAGATAGATTGGGTAACAAAAAACCCGGACAGTGTATGTTCGGGCTTTTTTTCTGACATGAAATTATAGGGGTGTTTGAACAATAAAGCCAGACTTTTTGAGTCTGGCTTTTTCAATTTTTATGTGGCTTGTATTAGCCTTTATAAAGTACCCGATTGATCGCGTCAACGGTACGCTTTACGTTTGGAAGCGTGGCTTCAATGTAGGTTGGAGAGTAGCTCAAAGGAATATCCATTGAATTAACTCTCATGACAGGAGCATCAAGGTAATCAAATGCATAACGCTGGAAATGATACGTCAATTCGGAAGAAATACCTGCAAGTGGGTTAGCCTCCTCTACGATTACTACACGGTTTGTCTTTTTCACTGACTCAACACAAGTCGCATAATCAATTGGACGGACGGTGCGAAGATCAATGACTTCACATTCAATTCCTTGCTTAGCAATTTCTTCAGCAGCCTCTAGTGCTACTTTCATCATTTTTCCGAATGAAATGACTGTGACATCCTTCCCTTTTCGTTTGATATCTGCCACTCCGATTGGAAGTAGGTATTCACCTTCTGGAACGGCTCCTTTGTCGCTGTACATCACTTCAGACTCCATGAAAATAACTGGATCTGGGTCACGGATCGCTGATTTAAGCAGTCCCTTGGCATCATAAGGATTAGAAGGGACAATCACCTTAAGACCTGGAGTATTGGCAAACCAATTTTCAAAGTTGGATGAGTGAGTTGCTCCAAGCTGACCGGCATTACCGGTAGGTCCTCGAAATACAATAGGAACTGAATAAGCACCACCTGACATAGAGAACATCTTGGCGGCAGAGTTAATGATCTGGTCAATTGCCACTAGGGAGAAATTGAATGTCATGAACTCGATGATTGGTCTAAGACCATTCATTGCAGCACCTACACCAAGCCCTGCAAAGCCAAGCTCTGCGATTGGAGTGTCATAAACCCGATCGGGTCCAAATTCGTCCAGCATACCTTGGGAGACCTTATAGGCTCCATTATATTCTGCAACTTCTTCACCCATTAAAAAGACGTTTTTATCTCGTCTCATTTCCTCGGACATGGCCTCTCTCAAGGCTTCCCGAAATTGTATTTCTCTCATTGCTTAAAGACAAAATTTTGGCTCGTAAAAATAGAAAGGAATCGGGCATTTGCAAAGAATGCGGGATTCTTTGTCCAAATGGAATCCTAGCCAAGATAGACGGTCTTGGTATTGACAAATTCTAGAATTCCTTGTCGGGATAGCTCTCTGCCAAATCCTGATTTTTTGATGCCACCAAAAGGAAGGAAGGGGTTTGAAGCTACCATCGCATTGATGAAAACTGCACCGGATTCAATCTTTTCCGCCAATTCCTCCGCATGACTTTGGTTTTTACTCCATAAGGAAGCTGCCAGACCAAATTCAGTAGAATTAGCCAGTTTGATAGCTTCTTCTTCATCTTCTACTTTAAAAACACAAGCCACTGGACCAAAGAGCTCCTCTGAATATGCAGGTGCATTGACTGGAATATCTGTCAAAATTGTAGGTGCAAATCGGGCGGAGCCTTTTTCAGGAGCTATTCCCCCTAGTACGACTTTCGCCCCGAGATCGATTGATTTTTGAACTTGCTGGAAAAGTTCTTCCGCCAAATCTGGCCTTGCCATACAACTGTATTGGCTCTGAGGATCTTTGGGATCCCCTTGGTTTAGACTCGAAATTTCCTCGATGAAAATGGAAATAAATAGATCATAAACAGGCGATTCAATGATGAAACGCTTGGCTGCAATACAGCTCTGGCCGAAATTAATCATCCTAGCCTTTGCTGCAGTTTTTGCGGCTAAGGGTATATCAGCATCTTTAAGCACAATAAAAGGATCGCTTCCTCCCAATTCCAAAAGTGATTTTTTGATGTTTTTTCCTGCAGCACTTGCCACGGCAGCTCCCGCCTTTTCGCTACCTGTCAATGAAACTGCCATGACAGCAGGATTTTCTAAAAGAGTCAATGTTTGAGTCGAATCAATCAATAAGGTTTGGAATACACCAGAAGGAAAGCCTGCTTTTTTAAATACTTCCTCAATTGCCATTGCACACTGCGGTACATTTGAAGCATGTTTTAATAGGGCAGTATTACCAGCAAAAAGAGTAGGGGCTGCAAAACGAAAGACTTGCCAAAAAGGAAAGTTCCAAGGCATGACTGCAAGGATTGGCCCGAGGGCTTGGTTAATCACCTTTGCTCGATGGCCGTCAGCTAGTAGAATGGTCTCTGGTTGTAAGAATTCAGCTCCTTTTTCTGCATAAAAATCACAGACCCAAGCGCATTTTTCGATTTCCGCCAGAGATTCGGAAATTACCTTTCCCATCTCAAGCGTAATCAGCTCAGCATAATATGATTTACTCCTCCTGAGTTCTTCTCCCGCCCTTTTTAATAGGTTACTTTTCCGAGTGAAACTCTCATTTTTCCAAGCCTGAAAAGCAATTTGAGATCGATCAATAGATTGATCAATTTCCTCTTGCGTCAAAAGATTGTATTCTTGAATTAATTCTCCCGAATAGGGATTGATTGATTGAATTTTTTTCATTTTTCGGTAGGTTTTCCAGCCTCCTTCCATGCGGTAATTCCGCCTTTTAGCATGTAGACTTTCTTAAAACCTGCCTTTTGCATTTGATCAGCCGCTCTTCTAGTTCGACTTCCTGATCTGCAGTAAAGGAGGTAAGTTTTGTTTTTATTTAGTTTCTGAATCTCATTTGAAAAATTTTCTCCCAAAAAATTTATGTTTAAAGCACCAGTTAAATGACCTTCAGCCATTTCTTCAGGTGTCCGGACATCGACAAGTGTGTTTTTCTTTTTGGAAATCATTTTTTCGAATTTTTCCAAGGAAAGAACCTGAATGGAGTCTTTTTCAGCAGTTTGAGCCAAAGCAGAGAGATTGATTAGCAATAAAGCAGCGAAAAGGAGGGTTTTGATTTTCATATACGCTTGTAGTTTTTGAATGAAGTCCTGTAATTGAAACTGAAATTTACCAGCTTTCCTTACAAAATGCCCCTAAAAATCGGATTGATTTCTGACTCCCACAGTTACATTGATCACCAAGTAATTCGCCACTTGCAGGATGTGGATGAAATTTGGCATGCTGGTGACATTGGGGATTTAGCTGTCATGCATTCTTTGCCCCAAACCAAAATCATACGGGCTGTGTATGGAAATATTGATGGAATAGAAATCCAACAGCGCTATCCAGAATGGATTGAGGTAGAGCTGGAAGGTGTCCGGATTTTGATGACACACATTGGAGGAAAGCCTCCTCGCTATGCCAAAGGCGTTAAGGCAAAAATTAAATCATTCGGTCCCCAATTATTTATTTGTGGGCATTCTCACATTTGTAAAGTGGAATTTGATTCACAATCGCAATGTCTTTATATGAATCCAGGAGCAATCGGTCAACAAGGATTTCACCAGATGCGAACCATGTTGCTGTTTGAACTCTTTGCAGGAAAAATTGAAAATCTGCGGGTAGTGGAATTAGGGAAGAGAGGTATGAACCTATGAAAACAAAAAAAGCCTGAATGCTCAGGCTTTCTTCACGATCAGATCGTTGAATTATTTATTGAAAGAGGCTTTCAATTCCTCAACATCAACATTTTTGATCACAGGCTTAGCGCTCAATTGTTTGATTTTGATCACTCGAGCGTTTTGACCCTGTCTTTTTCTTCTCAATTTTCTTTTAAGTGTAGTTACAGCCATGACCGTATATGTTTTAAGTTTTTGATTTCTAAACGAGGCGCAAAGATAAAGAGGCAGAATTGATTTGCCTAAGTTTCTTTAAACTTTCTTCGAGTATGTTCCCCAGTATCGGAAAAGAGTTTTGGGTTTTTGGTTTAAATTTGCCCCTCAACTTAAAAATTTCCCATGCAAAAGCCGTCGCTTCCAAAAGGTACTCGAGATTTTGGTCCAGTACAAATGGCCCGAAGGACCTATATTTTGGATACTATCAAAGAGACTTTTCAGCTTTTTGGCTATCAGCAAATCGAAACTCCTGCGATGGAAAACCTCTCCACGCTTACTGGAAAGTATGGGGATGAAGGTGACCAATTACTTTTCAAAATCTTGAATTCTGGAGATTTTCTGAAAGATGTTTCCTCAGAAGACTTGGAGAAAGGAAGTGGGGCCACCTTGTCAAAAGTTTCTGAAAAAGGGTTGAGGTATGATTTGACGGTACCTTTTGCACGATATGTAGTGATGAATCGAAATGAGCTTACCTTTCCCTTTAAGCGATATCAGATTCAGCCAGTATGGAGAGCTGATCGGCCTCAAAAAGGTCGTTACCGGGAATTTTACCAATGTGATGCTGATGTAGTAGGAACAGATAGCTTGGTATGTGAAGCAGAAATCGTGTTGATGATTCGTAGGGTATTCGATAGACTGGGATTAAAAGACTACAGCATAAAAATCAACAATCGAAAAATACTGACAGGAATAGCTGAAGCAATTGGAGAAGCTGGAAAAGAAGGCCCACTCTGCGTTGCTATCGATAAGTTGGATAAAATCGGCTGGGAGAAAGTTCAGGAGGAGTTGATACAGCGAGGTTTTTCTCAGGATTCTACCGTGAAGCTACAGCCCTTGGTAGAACTTGGAAATGATATTTTTCAAAAACTGGAGACCCTTAAAAGTTTTTTAAAAGACTCAGAGGTCGGTCAAAAAGGAATAGCCGAACTCGAGGAAGTTTTCGAAATACTTTCAAAGATGGGAGAAAACTTAGATTTCGTGGATTTTGATGTGATGTTGGCTCGAGGCCTATCCTATTACACAGGAGCAATTTTTGAGGTCAAAGTACATGGAGTCTCCATCGGTTCGGTGAGTGGCGGAGGACGATATGATAACTTGACTGGAGTTTTTGGACTTCCGGGAGTATCTGGAGTCGGATTCTCATTTGGGGTGGATCGTATTTATGACGTCTTGGATGAATTAAAACTATTCCCTGCCGAAAGCCAACGTGGTACTCAGCTCTTATTGGTCTATTTTGATGCATCAGGAAAAGATTATGCGCTTTCTTTATTAGCTAGTTTAAGAAAGGCTGGGATTAAAACTGAAATCTATCCAGATGAAGCAAAAATCAAGAAACAACTTGAATTTGCTACCAAAAAAGAAATCCCTTTTGTAGGGATTTGTGGAGACCAAGAAATAAAAGACCAGGTCTTAGCGCTTAAAAACCTTTCTACGGGTGAGCAAGAGCAGCTTAACTTGCCGGAAATATTAAAGAGACTGACCTAATCCACAGCGATAATCGCACGGATGAGAATGAATATTCCTCCCTTTAAGGATATAAAATCAGTTCCCACCGCCCAAACTGTTGTTTCCACTTGATAAACCATTTGGTCTGAAGTCTCAAAGGTTAATTTTACTTTGGACTGAAGAAGGTTTCCCAAGGTTTGAGAACGGTACAGATCAGTCATGCGCTTTTTTTGATCTTCCGGATTTTCGAGGACATCACTTTTCCCAAACTGAAGCTGGGGAATGTTTTCTTTCTGAATTTGGATTATCGTTTTCATAGGCATAATGGTTGATTTTGAAAGAAAAATAAAGAAGGTCTTTTGCCTTCTATTTTAATACCCTTTATATACCGTAGATAGGCGAAAGAAGGTTGCCTAAAACTTTCTTATGAAATCTATAAGCGCTCCCAGGTAAATGCTTAAGTATTATTGAAGTTTGATCCAAACAGGAGCCATACGGCCCATTGAGATGTTATCTATATTTGTAAAAAAAAGTACGCATGTTTGATTTTATGGGAATGATGGGCAAAGTCAAAGAAGCCCAAGCGAAAATTAAAGAAGCTCAAGCTCGATTAGTCCATTTGAGTGCAGAAGGTGAAGCAGGAGCCGGAATGGTTAAAGTTTTGGTAAATGGGGAACGGAAAGTTCTAAAAATAGAACTAGATGAAACCCTGCTTAACCCTAATGATAAAGAAATGCTGAGTGATTTGGTGGTGGCGGCTACCAATCAGGCGTTATTAGCTATTGATCAAAAGATCAAGGAGGAAATGAAAAAGGCTACAGAAGGGATGATTCCAACTATTCCTGGGATGGATCTCGGAGGTTTTTTCGGATGAGTCAAGCAGCAATTGTCATCTTAAATTATAATGGAGAGGAAGTTTTAAATCGATTCCTTCCCTCCGTTATTGAGCATTCTCAATATGATTGCTGGGTGATTGACAATTGTAGCTCCGATCATTCGATTGAACTATTAAGGGATAAATTTCCCCAGATTTCCGTGATTGAACTT
Organism: Algoriphagus sanaruensis; assembly: GCF_001593605.1. GTDB lineage: Bacteria > Bacteroidota > Bacteroidia > Cytophagales > Cyclobacteriaceae > Algoriphagus > Algoriphagus sanaruensis. The sequence continues at coordinate 1,458,533 of NZ_CP012836.1, forward strand.
CAAGCCAACCTCGGCTATGCTGGCGGATACAATTGGGGCTTGGAAGCTCTAAAATCTAACTACGAATATTTTATTCTTCTCAACTCCGATGTCGAGGTTAGTCCCGGATGGGATTCGAAGTTGGTCGATTTTTTATCCTTAAATAAGGATTATTCAGCTGTACAACCGAAGATTCTTTCTGCCAAAAACAAGGAGGAGTTTGATTATGCGGGCGCTGGAGGTGGGTTTTTGGATGCCTTAGGCTATCCTTATTGCCGAGGCAGAATCCTTGAAACCATCGAAAGAGAGGAAGGGCAATATGATGATGTGATTCAAATCGACTGGGCTTCAGGTGCTTGTCTTGCCATTCGATCTACAGACTTTTTTGAGCAGGATGGGTTTGATGCTCATTTTTTTGCGCACATGGAAGAAATTGATCTGTGTTGGAGACTCCGATTAGCAGGTAAAAAAATTGGGTATATAGGAACCTCCACTGTGTTCCATTTAGGTGGGGCAACCTTGTCTCGTTCTAGTGCTAAAAAATTGTATTTGAATATTAGAAATAGCTTGAGCATGCTTCACAAAAATCTCCCTAGTTCTCAATTCTTCGGGGTGGTTTTACTCAAAATGATTTGGGAAACGCTAGCTCTATTTAGCTATTTGTTGAAAGGGCAATTTGAGTTTTCGTCGGCTATAGCCAAAGGATATTGGGATTTTACTAGGAATTGGAACAAGCTTACCAAAACTCAAAAAATAAAAAACCGACCTATTGGCCGGTCAGGGAAGGTGTTTTCAATCTTATGGTCTTATTTAATTCTCCGAAGAAAGAAATATTCCCAGCTTTAGTCAAAAAGCACAGGATTATTCATCTTTCTGAAATACTTTCGGATTTTCATCATCATAGCCATCACCACATAAATAATGATTGGTGATCCCATGGTGATAAAGGAGGTGTAGATGAAAAACAAGCGAATACTATCGATCGGAAAGTTCAACTTCTCTCCAAGTCTAGAACAGACACCGAATGCTCGTTCTTCAAAGAATAGTTTCAGCTTTTCCATTTAATTGGGGGTTATAGTTTCGAAAATTAAACAATTGATTTTGAAATCAATAATTGAAATGTTTGGTAAAATGTTTTGGATTTGCTTTTGGCTTGTTCTGGCTGGTAGCCAAGTGCAAGGTCAGGAGTCAAGAATAATGCCTGAACTTAAGTTTCTTGGGGAATCATCTATTTTACCACAAAAATTAATAATCGAGCAAGATTCTGTCCGGTTCCTGGTATCAGGAAAAGTGCCCATGGAATCCGTTTTGACCCCAAGGAATCCCAGGGTAAAATTGTTTTTTATTTCTCCTGACCAGACCCTTGATTTGGGTAATATTGATCTAGTCAAGAATGTCTCACATTATAAATATGAACAAAGGTTTAAACTTCCATTTGAACCTTGGATGGAAAACGGGTTTTTAGAGATCCGATTTTTTCAAGGGAGAAAAGATGAAGCCAATCCAGAAGAAAAAAAGATTTTAGCAAGAGGTATTTTGGCTCCTCAACGAATGGTTAGGATAGGGGAGGCACTTCCTGGAGAAAATATTCAGCCCCTTGGTATGTATATACTGACTCAAAAAAATATCCAGGAAGAATTTCAGGAGGCTGAGTTTACTTTCTTTTTTGGTTCAGGATCGTCATCGCTCAGGTCATATCCTGCTAACGCGATGGTTCTTGAAAAGATGGATCAATTTTTCTTGGATTATCCACAGGAAATTTCCTTGAAGGTGACGGGAATTCATTCCCCTGAAGATGTGGAGATTTCAAAAAGCGACTTATCTATGAACCGTGCCAAGGAAGTAAAAGAAAATCTGCTCTCAAGATTCGTAAACCTCAAAGAGTCGATGATTACCTTGGATTCGAGAACGCAGGATTTCTTCGATTTAAGAATCCTATTAAGAGATTTTACTGGAATATCTGACCAAAGAAAGGAAGAGCTTTATGCCATTTTGCTTAGTAGAGAAGATTTTATTAGTCAGAAAGAAAGACTAGAGAAGATTCCTGGCTCATCACAAATAAAAAAAGATCTGTATCCAAAACTGAGAGCGGTTAGAGTTCAAGTAACTGGAAAAGCATTGGGGGGATTAACCTACCAGCAATCCAAAAAATTAAAGGAAGCCCTAGAAAGCAAATCTGGGGAAAACCGACTTTCGTTTATTGAATGGAATCAAGCTGCAGAATTCACACCAAATCTGGAGGAGAAGGCAGCTATTTATGCAAAGATGACCGAGTATTATCGCTCGCCTATACCATATAATAATTTGGCAGTAATTCGAATGAGACAGGCTCAGAGAATTTTGGACCGCCAATCGAAGGAACTATTATGGGAGGAAGCGTTACGATTATTGACAATTGCTTATCGGATCGAACCCAACCCAGAGGCCTTATTTAATCAGGGGCAAATTTTGGCCTTACAAGGATTGGATTGGGAAGCATATCAAAAACTTTCCCAAGCTTCTACCCTTACTCAAAACCCCGAGTTTGTTTCTAAAAATGAGGCATTACGAGGAGCTTTAGACCTTCGAAGGGGAGATTACAAATTGGCAACACTTCGTTTTGAAAAACCCACCAAGGATCCCTTGGTATTATTCAATAAAGGCCTTGCCTATTTTTTATTAGAAGATTACTCCAAAGCAAATGCTGCATTTGAGGAGTCAGTGAATCAAGGAAGAGAAATTGGATATGGTTATTACGGTTTGGCGATGGTTGCTGCTTCAAATGGATTAGCAGAAGAAGCCTTAATTCATTTGCAAAAAGTTGGAATGACGAACCCATTTTTAAAAAGTAAAATAGTAAATGATCCTATTTTTCAAGAGTTAAGGGAAATGGCTGATTTTTTTGAAGTATTTTCAAATTAGTCTACCATATCTTTTCATAAGGTTAATTTTTTGTGCAAAAATTTAATTTTGTAGAAATAGTTAATTCGAATAATATTCGCTGAAAAGAAGGTTTTTCACTATTTATTGGAAGGTTAGGATTGAAAATTTCTTTAAAAACCTTCTAAACTGACAAAAACAAAAATTTTATTTAGGCTAGGTCGTTTGATTTTTGTTTTAGATTATTTAACATTGACGCTTGAGAATTAACAATAAAACCCAAAATTCAAGCCTATGCCCAATATTACTTAGCACAATTCCTACTCTCTCCTAGCATCGACCGATGCCTCAAACCTATCGGTTATTTAGTTCGCGGGTCGTAAGACCATGGTAATGAAGCAATAGAAAACAGGAAAATTTAACCTTCGCTCTATTGCAATTATTTTAAGGATAATCGCAAACGATTGCATATCAATTAACAAACAAGTATTTGAGATTAATCTTGTTACCCAATCTATCTACTATGAAAAATGTGTACAAAATTCTAAGTGTGTGCCTAACGCTCTTAGTCCTATCTGTCTCGGCTGCCTATGCGCAGAAAACGGTGACGGGTACGGTTCTGGATGAGTTCGGTATGGGCCTTCCTGGTGTATCTATCCTTGTGAAGGGAACCACCACCGGTACTGCCACTGACATTGATGGAAAATATTCCCTCAGCGTCCCTAATGACCAAGCTACTTTGGTCTTTTCATTTATTGGCTATGCTTCCATCGAACAGGTGGTAGGAGCTAGAAGTGTTATCGATGTTAGCATGAAGCCTGACGAAAGAACGCTTACTGAATTGGTTGTTACTGGTTATTCCATTGACACCAGACGTGAGACTACAGGTGCGATTGCTACAGTTGATCCAAAAGACTTGACCGTAATCCCTACTGGTAACGTAGAACAAACCCTTCAGGGTCGTGTTTCCGGTGTTACTGTAATTACAAACGGTCAGCCTGGTACTTCATCTATCATCCGTGTACGTGGTTTCGGAGCCTTCGGTGGTAACGAACCTCTTTACGTTGTTGACGGAGTTCCAGTTGGATCTACGGATTTCTTAAATCCTGATGATATCGAGTCTACTACAGTATTGAAAGATGCTGCTGCAGCTTCTATCTATGGTGCTCGTGCTGCAAACGGTGTAATCGTTTACACCACCAAGCGAGGTGCAAGAAACAAAAAATTAAGAGTTGACTATAATGGTATGTATGGGGTGACTGATCCAGGCAAAGGTTTGGACATGATGAATCCTCAGGATTATGCTACCTACACTTGGTTAGCCGAAGCTAATACCGCTCGTATCAACAATAGACAACCAAATTTTGGCCACCCTCAGTTTGGAACTGGAGCGTCTCCAGTTATGCCTTACTACCTAAGTGTGATCACCAGAAACCCTGCAACAGGTGCTTTTGGTGTTGCATCGGGTCAGCCAGGTCCTTTGACAGCCGCTCAAATCGAGCAACAAAGAGAATGGTATAACATCAATCCTCAAGCAGGAACTGTTAGACAGTTGACTAGAGCGATGACTGGCGAAGGTACTGATTGGTACGGTGTACTTACTGCTCCTGCTCCTTTACATAGACACTCAATTGGATTTAATGGAGGTTCTGAGACTTCAAGATTCTACATTGGTCTTGGTATGCAAGAGCAAGATGGTATCATGATCGGTAACACCTTCAAGCGTTACTCTTTGAGAGCAAACTCTGAATTTGATGTAACTGATAAAATTAGAATTGGTCAAAACTTCCAGGCAACTTACAGACAAGTATTAGGACAGCAAGGTGGTACTGGTGGTCGAGGCGTTTCTGATGACGAAAATGATATTCTTCAAGCATTCCGTATGCCTTCAATCATCCCTGTGTATGATGAGTTTGGTGGATATGCTGGTACAGCCTCTAGAGGTTTTAACAACCCAAGAAACCCTGTTGCAAACAGAGAAGGTCAATTGAACAATAGAAACTTCAATGCCAATGCATTTGGTAACGTTTATGCTGAAGTTGATCTAATCGATAATTTGACTTTCAGGACTTCAGTTGGTGGTCAGTATAATAACTATTACTACTGGAACTACTCAAGATTGCAGTACGAAAACTCTGAAAACAACTCTGCATTCGGATATAGTGAAGGTGCGGGATTTGCTTTCGGATGGACTTTCACCAATACTGCATCTTACAAGAAAACTTTTGGAAAGCATGCAATTGATGTTTTGGCTGGCCAGGAAGCTTTGAACACTGGTGTATCTAGAAACATGGACGCAGTTGGTCAAAATCCATTCTCCCAAGATCCTGATTTCATCACCATTTCTAACTTGCCTGTAGGTACTCGTCAAGTAAACTCCGGTCAATCTAAAGGGGTTAACTTCAACTCTTACTTCGGTCAAGTAAAATATACCTTCAATGACAAATATATCTTCAGTGCTGTAGTTCGTCGTGACGGTTCTTCTCGATTTGGGGTTAACGCTCGTTATGGTACCTTCCCTGCATTCTCAGCAGCATGGAGAATTTCATCTGAATCCTTCCTGCAAAGCGCAACTTGGATTGACGATTTGAAAATCCGTGGTGGTTGGGGTCAAATGGGTAACTCTAACAACGTTGATCCAAACAACCAGTTCTCCTTGTTCTCTGGTAACGTAGGTGCATCTTCTTACGATATTACAGGATCTAACTCAGGTGCTGTTATCGGTTTCAGAAGATCTCGAATTGGTAACCCTAACGCTCAGTGGGAAACTGCTGTTACTCAAAACGTTGGGTTTGACGGTACATTCTTCAATGGTAGATTGGATGTGATTTTCGACTGGTGGAAAAAAGACACCAAAGATTTGTTGTTTACAGTTCCAATTCCATTGACTGCAGGTAGCAATGCCTCACCTCCAGCTGTAAACGTTGGATCCATGTTGAACAGAGGTCTTGATTTATTGGTAAGCACAAGAGGTAACCTTTCTGGCGATCTTACTTACCAATTGACTGTAACTGGTTCAACACTTAAGAATGAGATTTCTTCTCTATCTCCTGGTTTGGACTTCATTACTACTGTCAACCCATCTTACAGAGGTATTCAGCCAATTAGAAATGCAGTAGGTCAACCACTTTCATCTTTCTTCGGATACAATGTTCTTGGCTTGTTCAGAAATGCAGAAGATGTGAATTCACATGCTACTCAAGCAGGTGCAGCTCCTGGCCGATTCAAGTTTGAGGACGTTAATGGTGATGGAGTTATTTCTCCAGCTGACCGTGTATTCTTGGGTAATCCTGTTCCTGATTTCACAGGTGGTGTAAACTTTACAATTGGTTACAAAGGATTTGACCTTTCTGCCTATTTGTATACTTCTATCGGAAACGAAATCTGGAATCAGTCTAGATGGTTTACTGACTTCTTCCAAACATTTGAAGGTGCTGCAATTTCAGAGCGTTTGAAAATGGCATGGACTCCTGAGAATTTGGACGCAACTATTCCTGTTGTGGAAAGAACTGCAAACTTCTCAACTTCTGACGTTGCTAACTCTTTCTACGTGGAAGATGGTTCTTACTTGAGATTGCAAAACCTTACTTTAGGTTATTCAGCTCCTGCTTCTGTTCTTGAGAAATTGAAAATGGAAAGAGCTAGAGTATTCGCTTCAGTTAACAACTTGTTTACTTTGACAGGTTATGAAGGTTTGGATCCTGCGGTTGGTGGTGACGCTGACTTAACATTTGGTATTGACGTAGGTAACTATCCAGTTACTAGAGGTTGGACATTCGGTGTAAACCTTAGCTTCTAAGCCAAACATCCTGATTTGAATCGAGTTATAGAAACTATAATAGATTAACAAAAATGAAAAATTTCAAATTAAAATTCGGTGCCCTACTAGCATCCACGGCGATGATGGTAGCAGTGAGTTGTAGCGACGAATTTCTTGATGTACCACCGGTAGGGCAATTGTCTGAAAATCAGCTTTCTTCATTAGCTGGTTTGGATGCTTCTCTTATCGCAGCGTATTCTCAAGTTAACGGTCGTGGTAACAGATTAGGGTCTCCTTCCAACTGGGTTTGGGGGAGTATCAGAGGGGGAGAGGCTAACAAAGGCACTGACCCTGGAGACTTTAGTACGATTAACCCAATTCAGCGATATGAAAACAACGCTGCGGGTGGGGAAATGGGATCAAAATACAATGTTTGTTACGAAGGTATTGCCAGAGCAAACAATGTTTTGAGACTAATTGAAAAAGCTGGTGCTGATGTAACAGATGCTGACAAAAAGAGATTGTCTTCTCAAGCAAGATTCTTGAGAGCTCATTTCTACTTCGAATTGGCTAGACTTTACAATAGAACTCCTTATGTAGACGAAACCGTAGATTACGGATCTGGTCTTGAAGAAGTTAAAAATGATAAGGATTTATGGCCATTTATCATTGCTGATTTCGAATATGCTATTGCAAATCTTCCAGCTACACAGCCTCAAGTAGGTCGTGTAAATGCTTGGGCTGCAAAGTCATATTTGGGTAAAGTTTACATGTACACTAAAGAGTATTCCAAGGCTAAAACCCTATTTGATGATGTAATCGCTAACGGTGTTACCTCAAATGGCTTGAAGTACGATTTAGTTTCTTACTATGATGACATGTTCCGTGCTGCAAATGATAACCACCAAGAGTCTGTTTGGGCTTATCAGTCTGCTGCAAACACTGGATCTGTATTGAATGCTAACCCTGAGTTTGACTTGAACTTCCCTTACAATACTGGTCCTGCTGGTCCAGGTAACTGTTGCGGATTCTTCCAGCCAAGCTTTACTTTCGTAAACGCATTCAGAACTTCTGCTCAAGGACTTCCTTTGTTGGACAAATCTTACAATAGCCCTGCTAATGAAGTGAAGAACGATATGGGTTTAGCTTCAGGTGCTGCATTTACTCCTGATGCTGGAAGCCTTGACCCTCGTTTGGATCATACAGTAGGTAGAAGAGGCATTCCTTATTTGGATTGGCAAGACCACCCAGGTCAAGCTTGGATTCGTAACCAACCAAATGCTGGACCTTACTCTCCTAAGAAGTATGTTTATGCTAGATCTGAGCAAGGTTCTTACCAAGATAACTCTTCTTGGACCCCTGGTTATACCGGTATCAACTTCATGATCATTCGTTTTGCTGATATCCTTCTTTTAGCTGCTGAAGCTGAAATCGAAGTTGGGTCTTTGGAAAAAGCGAGAGAATATGTTAACCGTGTAAGAACAAGAGCAATGAACTCCAAGCTTAAGAGAGAAGATGGTTCTGATGCTGCTAATTATGTAATTGGTCTTTATAATGATGCTTGGACAAGCGCCGACACTGCTAGATTGGCTGTTCGTCATGAGCGTTTGCTTGAATTGGGAATGGAAGGACATCGTTTCTTCGATCTTCAGCGTTGGGGAACTGCTCAAGCTGAATTGGATTTCTATTTAGCATATGATGCCGTGAAGCTTCCTGCTGCACTTGGTGGTGCAAAATATACTGATCAATACAAGTGGGTTCCAATTCCTCAGGATCAAATTGACCTTGTAGGAACGGATATCCTTACTCAAAATCCTGGCTTCTAAGAAGTTGATTTGAGAATTTAATTGAAGAGAAGGTCGAGAGGCCTTCTCTTTTTTTGTGGGATATTATTTCCAAAATCTTCTGTCTAAGCTTGGAAAATGCTAATTTCAAAGCTCCCAAGCATTCTATAAATTACCTATGAAGTCCCTGTTCCTTTGTTGCTATCTCGTATTGATTTTAAGTTTTATCTCCTGTAAAAAAGAGGATAAACTATTTGTCCTTAAATCTCCAGACAAAACCGGAATCACATTTAATAACCTTATCACCGAATCTGATAGCTTTAATATTCTCACCGATGAATACATTTTTAACGGGGGTGGTGTTACTGTTGCAGATTTTGACCAAAATGGACTTCCTGATTTGTTTTTTACAGGGAATCAAGTTCCAAATCGACTTTATTTAAATGAAGGAGATTTTAAATTTTCTGATGTTTCTGAATCATCTGGAGTAATGGCTTCTGATCGTTGGTGTACTGGAAGTGTGGTTGTGGATATCAATGAGGATGGTTTGCCTGATATTTATGTGGCTGCTGCCATGAAAAAAGGTCAAGGTGAGCGAAATAATCTACTTTTTGTTAATCAAGGAAAAGATGCCTCAGGTAGTATTACTTTTAAGGAAATGGCCGCTCAGTATGGAATTGCTGATTCTGGAAATGGAATGGGAGCAGCTTTCCTAGATTATGACCTGGATGGTGATTTGGATTTGTATGTTCTAAATAACGAGCAATTAACTACCAAGCCGACCAATTTTCGTCCAAAAGTAACAGATGGGACAGCGGTTAATAATGACGCATTTTATCGAAATAATGGGGATGGTACATTTACAAATGTGACCTTGGAAGCCGGAATTGTCTATGAAGGTTTTGGCTTAGGCTTGGCAATTTCTGACATGAATAATGATGGCTGGCCGGATATCCATGTGAGTAATGATTATATCACCAATGATATCCTTTATATCAATAATCAGGATGGAACTTTTTCAAATCAAACTAAAGAGAATTTAAAGCATCAAAGCCAATTCTCTATGGGGTCTGACATTTCGGATTTTAACAATGATGCGCTTCCGGACTTAATAACCATCGATATGTTGGGAGAAGATAATTACCGAAAGAAAACCACGATCGGTAAAAATGTATATCAGACTTATCTGAACAATGAACAGTTTGGTTATGAATATCAATATGTTCGGAATATGGTTCATCTCAACAATGGTCCCGGAATTCCTTTTAGTGAAATTGGAATGTTAGCAGGAGTCTATCAGACAGATTGGAGCTGGGCACCACTTTTTGGCGATATTGATAATGACGGTTTACGTGACCTGTTGATTACTAATGGTTTTCCAAGAGACATTACAGATAAGGATTTTGCAAATTATAGGGCGGATGTGGGAAATATTGCCTCGGTAAGGCAGCTTTTGGATTCTATTCCAATTGTTAAAATTCCCAATTATTCCTATCGAAATTCAGATGGTCTTCATTTCAAAGATTCAGGAGAGGAATGGGGATTGAATGTTCCTTCTTTCTCCAATGGTGCTGCATTGGTAGACTTAGACAATGATGGTGATTTGGATTATGTAGTCAATAATATCAATGATCCGGCTTTTGTTTTTGAGAATACCTTAAATCAACGCCAACAACATCCAAATTATCTCAGGATCAAATTAGAAGGTAGTAAAGCCAACCCAACTGGATTGGGAGCTAAGGTTTTACTCAAACTTCCTGCAGAACAAATTCTTTTCCAAGAAATGCAAACAGTTCGTGGCTATATGTCATCCACGGAACCTGTCCTGCACTTTGGATTGGATAGCTTGAGCCAAGTGGAGGAAATATTGGTTATATGGTCAGATGGAAAGGAAAATAGGCTTAAAAATGTATCTGTAAATCAGTTAGTATCCATATCCTATTCTCAAGCAACTCAAGGAAATTCAAACTTGGCAATTTTGGATTTGGGTGGTAGTAAGCAGTTTTTCAATGAAGTTTCTTCAAGTCTTGGAGTTGAATTGATTCATGAGGAAGAAGATAAAATCGATTACAATATTCAGAGAACATTGCCACATAAGTTATCCCAATTTGGTCCAGCATTAGCGGTTGGTGATTTAAATGGAGACGGATTGGAGGATTTGGTAGTGGGATCTTCATCTGGGTTTTCTCCTGTAGGGTTTATCCAACAGCAAAATGGAGGCTTTTTGAAAAAAGAACTTTTGCCGGGAGAGAATTCGATTTTTGAAGAAACGGGGATTCTTCTGGTTGATTTGGATAATGATGATGACTTAGATATTTACTTGGTGAGTGGAAGCGCTGAGTTTGCTCCAAATTCTGCTGAGTATCGAGACCGAGTCTACTTCAATGATGGAAAAGGAAATTTTAATCTTGATTTAAACTTTGTTGCCTCACCTGCAAATGGAAGTGTTGTTAGAGGAGCAGATTTCGATGGAGACGGTTGGATAGATCTGTTTGTAGGTGGTCGTGCGCCAGTTGCCCAATATCCCTTGCCAGAAAAGAGTTTTCTATATCATAACCAAAATGGACAGTTGGTTGATAAAACTGCAGAGCTGATTCCTGAACTATCAGGTTTGGGTATGATAACCGATGCAGTTTGGACTGATGCCAATCAGGATGGTAAGATTGATTTGGTGGTAGTTGGCGAGTTAATGCCAATTACATTATTTCTAAATGAAGGAGGGATATTCAAAAAGGCTTCAAATACTGGATTAGAAAACTACTTGGGGTGGTGGAATTCGATAGCTACCGCCGATTTTGATCAAGATGGTGATTCTGATTGGGTGGTGGGAAATTTGGGAGCCAACAATGTACATCAGCCTTCCAATGATCGGCCACTCAAAATTTACGCAAAGGATTTTGATAATAATGGATCAATTGATCCGGTCACTTTTGCTTTCTACAAAGATAAAATTGGAGGCGGATATCAATCTTTTCCAAGTCATTTTTGGGATGATTTAATTGGGCAAAGCCCGATGTTCAGACGGAAGTTTGACAGGTATAAATATTTTGCCAATAGTACCGAGCAAAGCTTTTTTAGTGAAGATGAGCGCAAAGATGCTTTGGTCCTAACAGGGAATTTTGATCGATCGGTCTGGGTTGAAAATCTTGGTAAAGGAAAGTTTCAAGTACGTGAACTTCCAATTTTGGCTCAATTGGCCCCAGTAAATGGTTTGGTTACAGAAGACGTAAATCAGGACGGATTTTCTGACATTGTGCTTGTCGGAAATGATTATGGAAATGAGATTTTCATAGGAAGGTTAGATGCATCTGTCGGTTTGGTGTTGCTTGGAAATGGACAAGGACAGTTTGAGGCGGTGGAGCCTCGAAAAAGTGGCTTTGTGGTTCCGGGAGATGCAAAAGCCCTTGTTAAACTTTTTCCTGCTCAAGGGGCTCCGATCCTTTTTGCCTCTCAAAATAGAGGTAAGTTATTGGCACTTCAGGGCAATGCTTTCGAAATCAAATCATTGCTCCCTCCTAAAGATGCAATGGCTCTTTTGGTTGAATTGGAAAATGGAAAGACTCAACGATTTGATTTACATTATGGAAGTGGCTTTGGATCTCAATCAAGTAGAGAAATTGTCCTTCCGAAATCAGCGAAGTCTGTTATCATGGTCAATTACAAGGGAGAAATGATCCCCATGGATATTTTCACCCGAAATTAATCAACGATATAACTCTCCGGGCTGAGCTTGACAGATGTCAGCGATCAGCTCGGAGACTTTATCGGTTACATCTTCAAAGTATCGTTTTCCTTTTTCTGCAGTCGCTTTTTTAGGATTTCCTATTCCGGTGTCTTCAGTGACTTGTGACCATTTCCTTTCGGCCCAAGCCCATTTTTCTTGGATACCTCGGATCACTGATTTTTTTTCCTTTCCCTCTCCAGCTTCTTCAAGAGGGAGAACTAAATCAGGGTGCAAATATTGAATTAATGCAGTTTCCATCTCATCTGCATGATCCCCAGATTCTTCAAAGTATAGACTTTTGTTTAAGGCTTGGAACCAATTGCAAGTGAAAAGCAACATTTCGGGAAATTTGAGTCCCAATTCGCGGAGCATGGGTTGAAAATTGTTTCCTCCGTGGCTGTTGACAATTAACAGTTTTTTTAACCCTTGACGATTCAAAACTTCAATGATATCCTGAAGAATAATCAATTGCGTGCTTGGATTGATATTGATGTCCAAATAAATATCTGCTTGTCCGGTATTTACACCAAAAGGAAGTGTAGGTAGGACGACTACTTTATGTCCATTTTCCCAAGCTTTTTTTGCTCCTTCTGCAGCGATAGCATCCGCCTCAAAAATATCTGTGCCATAAGGCATGTGGAAGTTGTGTGCTTCAGTGGCTCCCCAAGGTAAAACAGCAAGTTCGTATCGAAACGTTTCTAGACTTTTCCAATTGGCTTCTTTTAAAATATAGGGTCTCATGGGTTTCACAGAATTAGATAAATGGAAGGGATAATTTAGGGCAAAATTGATAATTTGACTCCCCGATTCTAAAATAAGATCCATGTCTCAAAGAAGAAAGTTTATCAAGCAGTCCCTTTTAGGTTCTGCATTTTTACTCCCAGGGGTTGCTGCCTCATGTGCTGAATCCAAAACCAAATCAGGAGCGGCAGCCGGAGAAAAACCATTGATTTTATCTACTTGGAATCATGGGATTCCAGCCAATCATGATGCTTGGGAAAAATTGGAAGAGACTGGAAGTATTTTGGATGCCGTCGAGGCAGGAGTGCGCAATACTGAATTGGATTTGGAAAATCTATCAGTGGGACTTCAAGGACTTCCTGATCGAGAAGGGATTACTACCTTGGATGCCTCGATCATGACCGGAGATGGATCTTGTGGTTCAGTTGCTTTTGTCCGGCAGATCAAACATCCGATTTCTCTGGCACGGGCGGTGATGGAAAAGACACCTCATGTAATGTTGGTTGGAGAAGGTGCCAGGCAATTTGCGATTGCAGAGGGATTTCCTTTGGAAGAAGAAAAACTTAGCCCAAAAGCTCAGATAGAATACGATAAATGGAAAGTGACCAGTCAGTATAAGCCAATCATTAATATTGAAAATCACGATACGATCGGGATGATTGGACTTGATTCCAATGGTAAATTGGCGGGAAGTTGTACGACAAGTGGATTGGCTTACAAAATGCATGGGAGAGTCGGAGATAGTCCAATCATAGGAGCAGGCCTATTTGTAGATGATGAAGTAGGTGCGGCCACAGCGACAGGACTTGGAGAATCCATTATCAGAATTTGCGCGAGCTTTTTAATTGTAGAATTAATGCGCCAGGGCAGGACCCCTCAGGAGGCATGTGAGGAGGCAATTCGACGTTTAGTGGCCAAGAATAAGGGAATTCAAGATATTCAAGCTGGATTTTTGGCTATAAACAAAGAAGGTGAAGTGGGAGGTTTTGCAGTTCATCCAGGCTTTAATTATGCCAAAGCCACCAAAGAGGGGAATGTATTGATTGACGCGGGTAGTTATTTTAAGTAATGGAAAAAATTATTCTTGAAGCTCCGGTATTCAACCTTCAAGGAGCCTTGGAGGCCGCAAAATTTGGAATTGATCGGTTGGAGCTTTGTGCGAATTTCCCAGAGGGAGGAGAAACCCCAAGTGCTGGAATGCTTCGGTATTTAAAAGGGGAAATTGACATTCCAGTTTTTGTCATGATACGTCCTCGCGGTGGAGATTTCGTGTATTCCGAAAAGGAGTTGCTCGTCATGAAACAGGATATTCAACTTCTCGGAGACCTTGGAGCGGATGGTTTTGTGTTTGGGGTATTAGATGAAAAGGGAAAGGTAAATATGCAAGCCAATGAATTTTTAAGAAGGGCTGCTGGGGACAAACCCTGCACTTTTCATCGAGCTTTTGATGCTTCCTCTGACCTATATGAATCCTTAGAAGCAATCATTCAACTTGGGTTTGATCGAATTCTAACTTCCGGAGGGAAAAATACCTTGTCCGAAGGATTGGAGGTAATTACCCAGTTACTTGAAGTTGCCAAAGATCGAATCGTGATCATGCCTGGTGGAGGAACACAATCAGAACATATTCCCCAATTGAAAAAAACGGGTTGGCTTAGAGAAGTTCATGCTTCTTGCAAGGTTCAAAAAGCGTCCAAAAACGAATTTGTGAATCCAGATTTGAATTTTTCGGCAATGCCGATTGATTATTCCGTTCAACTTGGAATAGATCCTGAAGTGGTGGCTGGCTTTAAAGCTGTATTGTAATAGTATGAGATACTTGCTTGCGATTCTTTTTTTGGGAGTGATGGGATGTGGCCAAATCGCAGAGCGAAAACAGCCTCCTCCGAGTTTATACCAACTTTCTCAACAAGACTTAAATCTTACTGGAGAGCAACTTGCCAATGGGTATTGCGCATCTTGTCATTTGAAACCCGAACCAAAAATCTTAGATCGAGCCACTTGGGAGAAAGTTCTTCCTGATATGAGAAAGCGAATGGGCTTGTATCTGGAGGAGGATTTTGGATCTTCTGTGCCTGAGGATGAGGGAGTTCCGGATGGTATTTATTCTAAAATTCCATTTATTTCTAAAGAAAAGTGGGAAAAGCTGCAAGCTTATTATTTGCAAAATGCCCCCGAAAAACCATTGCCTCAAAGCGAAAAATTAGAACCCCGAAAAGGTATTCCTGGCTTCGAATTGATTATTCCCAATTTTGATTTTGTCCGCCCAAGCTTAACCACTATGCTTAGGGTTCATCCGGAAACCGGGAATCTTTGGCTTGGGCACCGATTTCGATCGCTTTATGAATTGGATTCTAAGCATGAATTCAAGGGACTCCAGTCAATCCCAACAGATGTAGCTCCGGTTGAGATTTTTTGGAAAAATGAAACAGAATTTGATCTCCTGACGATGGGCTTGATGGATCCTGCGAACGATTCATTAGGAGTATTTGCCAATTTTTCGAAAGTTAAAGAATGGGAAGGCACCCCTCAAATAACTCACCTTATGCGTCCCGTTCATGTAGAAAGAGGGGACTGGAATGGAGATGGGAAGGATGACTTTGTTGTCTGTGAATTTGGAAATCATCTCGGGAAACTGAGTTTGCATTTGAGTAATGGTGGTGGATTTGAGGAAGTGATTTTAAAGAAAGATCCTGGTGCAAGGAGGACGATAGGCTTGGATTATGATAAAGATGGCGATCTGGATATTTTGGCCTTGATGACTCAAGCCAAAGAAGGGATTATTCTTTTTGAAAATATAGGAGAGGGGAACTTTAAAGAAAGGCAACTCCTTGGTTTTCATCCTGCGTTTGGTTCGAGCGATTTTAGATTTTTGGACATAAATTGTGACGGAAGCGAAGAAATTATTTTAGTCAATGGAGATAATGCGGATCAAAGTCAGATTTTAAAGTATTACCATGGAGTTAGAATTTTTGAACGAAATCAGTCTGGAGAATTTGAAGAAAAGTGGTTTTATCCTATGCATGGAGCCAGTGGGCTCGAGGTCGGTGATTTTGACCAAGATGGGAAAATGGACTTGATAGCCATTGCTTTCTTTCCAGACAGAAGGCAAAAGCCAAATCAAAACCTGATTTATTTCCAGCAAACATCCTCTATGAAATTAGTTCCTCACGTGATTAAAGAGCAGATGGAAGATCATTGGCTGACTTTGACAAAAGGAGATGTGGATTTGGATGGAGATGAGGATATTATCGTAGGTTCATTTGCGTTTAATCAGCTTTATCAAGCTCCGAAAGAAAATTGGAGACCATTTGTTTTATTGAAAAACACCCTAAAATAATATTTTGATAAAGTATCTGTTTTGGAAATAAAATGATGTTATAGGTAATTAATTTGGATTTTTGTTTCATTTAATCCTGAAAAGCAGTAGCTTATTTCTCTCTAAATTTTCTAAGCTATGGTAAAAAGTTTTCAAGGGGTAAAAGTGGTAGAGTCCAAGACCCTGACTCAGCCTGTTTTGGTGAAAGACCACATGTCTACGAAGCTCGTGACTTTTGGGCCTGATGATACTATAGATCAGGTCATGGAAGCTTTGACTAAACGGAAAATTTCAGGAGCGCCTGTAGTGGATGCATCTGGTAGTTTAATTGGAATCATTTCAGAGGTAGATTGTCTGAGGGAAATTATCAAGGGGAAATACACGAACACCGTTCGATTTCCAGCAAAGGTTTCTGAATTAATGACCCGTGACGTGATTACTTTAAGTCCAAACATGAGCATTTTTGATGCTGCTCAAAAATTTCTTGAATATCAAATAAGGCGATTTCCTGTCTTGCATGAAGGACAACTTGTTGGACAAATAAGTCTAAGTGATGTAATAAAGGCCTTTCCTTCTCTCAAACATACCACTTGGTAAACCAAAAATGCCTCGATTTTCGAGGCATTTTTGGTTTACGCGTTATTTGGATTTTTCGATCGCATTTTCGACATCCTTGAGGATATCCTCATAATGTTCTAATCCTACCGACAATCTTACCAAACCATCCTTTATGCCAACTTGTGCTCGTTCCTCAGGTGAGAGTTTACTGTGAGTGGTGGATGCAGGGTGTGTAATGATGCTTCTGCTATCTCCAAGGTTTGGGGTAATGGAGATCATTTGAAGTTGATCGATAAAACGTTGCGCCCGGGCTAGTCCTCCCTTTAAGGTAAGAGTTATTATCCCTCCTCCGGCTTTCATTTGTTTTAGAGCTAGGTCATGCTGTGGGTGGGATTTTAGAAATGGATATCGCACAGTTTCTATTTCTGAGTTTCCTTCGAAATAGGTAGCGACTTTTAAAGCATTTTCACAATGGCGGTCCATTCGAACAGCAAGTGTTTCCATACTTTTTGACAAGATCCACGCATTAAATGGAGAAATGGAAGGCCCCGTATGTCGGGTGAAAAACTGGACTTCTTTAATCAATTCTTTTTTTCCGAGAATTAATCCTCCTAAAACACGTCCTTGCCCATCAATATATTTAGTGGCGCTGTGTGTGACTATATGAGCTCCCCATTTAGCAGGTTGTTGGAGATAAGGTGTGGCAAAACAATTATCGACCACAAGGATGAGATTGTGTGCAGCAGCAAATTTTCCAGCCCATTCTAGATCTATAATTTCTAAACCTGGATTCGAAGGAGTTTCAAGGAATAGCATTTTGGTATTGGGCTGGACCAATCTGTCCCAGTTTTGACAATCAGCGATGTCTCCATAGGTGGAGGTGATTCCCCATTTTGGAAATACTCGCGTGAGTAATTGGTGGGTAGACCCAAATAGTGATCGGGAAGCAAGGATATGGTCGCCTTGTTGCAGAATAGATGCAATACTTCCGAACATAGCTGCCATTCCCGAGGCAGTGGCAATTCCATCCTCAGTTCCCTCAGCTCTGCAGACTTTTTCGATTAAATCAGAAGAATTGGGATTAGAATATCTAGAGTAGATGTTTCCTTGAATTTCATCGGCAAACATTGCTCTTGCTTCCTCAGCTGACTCAAAGGTGAAACTTGAGGTTAGGAATATGGGAGACGAATGCTCCTTAACGTCAGAGCGGTGCTGGATTCTTATGGCGTCTGTTTCGAAATGACTCATGGTATTAATAGGTTTGGATTCGGTGAAAATTCAAGAAATTTTTAAAGAATTTTCCCAAAGGTAAAATCCGAACCAGAAAGTGGGGTAGAGTCAAATTACGCCAATTTATAGTTCCCGCTTTGGGTAGGAATTGGCACCTTTCACCTTGGCTGGGATGGTTGCCAGAGGGTCATCGAGCCTAGTCTCTCGCCTCTTCTTTATAAATCAGTTTCCTGAAGTGGTACAAATTAAGAGGGAGAATTGATCAAATCCAAATCTCCCCAAAAATCAATCGTTGAATTGAGTCATGGTTTGTGCAATTCCGATGGTACAAAAGCTGTAAATCATTTCAATTGCCTTATCCATCATCGCAGGTAATTCGTCAAATTCTTGCTGAGTAAATCTTCCCAATACGAATTCTACTTGCCTCCCTTTGGGGAAATTATCTCCAATTCCCATTCGAAGTCTGGGGTAATCTTGTCCCCCACATAGGGCTTCAATATTCTTGAGTCCGTTGTGACCAGCTGCACTTCCTTTTGCTCTCATTCGCAATTTTGAAAATGGTATAGCCACATCGTCAACCAAGACTAGAATATTTTCTTTTGGAATATTCAACTCCTTCATCCAATAATTTACCGACTTACCGCTCAGATTCATGTAAGTGGTTGGCTTGATCAAATGAAGTGTACGGCCTTTGTGTTTAACCTCAGTTTTAAAAGCAAGTCGGTCACTCTTCCAGGCAACGCCAGCTTTATCCGCAAGTCTATCTAGAGTCAGAAATCCGATATTATGTCTCGTCAACTCGTATTCAGGTCCAATATTTCCCAATCCTACCAATAGGTATTTCATATTTCACTATGATTAGATGAAGAAGAATAGTTGTACAAATGGAAAAGGTTTGATGATTAAAATAAAAAAATCCTGCCCGGAAAAGGAGCAGGATTTCATTTTGATTCTTCAGGAAATTACTCTCCTTTTTTACCTCTAAGTGCTCTTGGAATTCCAATTGTCACGATAGATACATTTGGAGAAGTTAAGATTTCAAATCCTTCAGCTTGGATCTCGCCCACTTTAAGTGATTTACCAAGGTCAAGGTTAGAAATGTCAGCTTTGATGTAATCAGGAAGATTACCTGCCAATCCTTTCACTTTCAATCTTCTAGTTTTGAACTCAAGTTTACCACCTTTTGCAAGACCAGGTGAGCTACCTTCGATTCGAACAGGGATTTCAAATTTGATAGCCTTGTCTTCGGTATACGCCATGAAGTCAGCATGAAGAAGAACTTCACTTACTGGATGGTATTGAGCTTCTTTCAATACCGCTTTGATGATAGTACCTTCAATGTTCAGCTCTACTAAGTGAACATCTGGAGTATAAATCAAATCACGGAATAGAATCGCTGGGGAATAGAAATGAACTTGCTCAGGGATACCTGGACCGTAAACCACGCAGGGAACATTGCCAGAATCTCTGATTTCGTTCAAAGAGGCACTGTCGAGATTTGCTCTTTTAAACCCTATAATCTCTAGTGTTTTCATGTATTTGTATGTTTAAAATTGGTTCTTAAATAAACAGTGAACTGATAGAAGTATTTCCAGTTACTGCGTGAATAGCTTTTGCAAATAACTCAGCTACACTTAATACTCTAATTTTCGAGGAATGCTGTTTCAAAGGAATCGTGTCAGTTATTACCAATTCTTCCAAAACAGAATTTTCGATGTTTTCGTAGGCCTTACCAGATAGAACACCGTGAGTCACAATTGCTCTAACTGATTTAGCTCCCTTGTCCATGATAATCTGAGCAGCTTTGCAAAGTGTCCCAGCAGTATCCACTAAATCATCAACAAGGATGACATCTTTACCTTCTACTTCGCCGATTACTTGCATTGAAGCAACCTCGTTGGCTCTTTTTCTGTGCTTATCACAGACGACCATTTCTACTTCGAAGTGTTTGGCATAAGCTCTTGCTCTTGCCACACCTCCCACATCAGGGGCTGCAAAAATCATATCTTCCAGCCTCAATGTGCTCAAATAGGGTGCGAATATAGCTGATCCATTCAAATGATCCAATGGTAGATCAAAAAATCCCTGAATTTGACCAGCATGTAAGTCGCAAGTCATAATTCGATCTGCACCTGCGGAGGTTAGCATGTTTGCAATAAGCTTTGCGGCTATAGAAACTCTAGGACGATCTTTTCGGTCTTGTCGCGCATAACCATAATAAGGAATGACAGCGCAAACTTTGTATGCACTCGCCCTTTTTGCGGCATCAATCATCAAGCAAAGTTCCAGTAAGTTGTCGCTTGGAGGATTTGTACTCTGAACAATGAATACCGTGCATCCACGAATCGATTCATCAAAGCTAGGAGACATTTCTCCATCGCTAAATTTGGAAAGAGTGAGTTCACCTAATTTTTTACCAAAACTTTTGGCAATCTTCTGCGCGAGAACCTCGCTATTGGTGCCTGCAAATATTTTTACCTCGGACATGGGATGATTTTTGGGAAAAGGAATGGTCAGGAATCGCTAACAAAAGTAAGGATTTTTGGAGGAAGGGCTAATCAATTCCCCGTTCATCAAACCAATATTTTGAAAAAAATCTAATGGTTCCGGTTGTTTGATTTTCCTAAAGACACATTTCCCCGATCCTGTAAAATAATCCCCTACCTCCCCATTCGGTCTGTTATGATTCCTAGAATCAGGTATTTTAGCAGAAGTCCATTTATTGTGATCTACTATGAGAAAACAATTCTTCCTAATCTGCTGGGTTTTTATCGGAACGTTATTTTCAGTTTCGGCCCAGTCTGTTCCCACTCCAAAATCCTTCTTAGGGTTTGAGGTGGGCGAACCTTATCAATTGGCAAACTTCACCCAGTTGGAAGCTTATTTTAAAAAAGTGGCAGAGGTTTCAGATCGAGTGCAATATCAAAGTATTGGACAAACGGAATTTGGAAGAGAACAGCCTATGCTCATTATCACCGCTCCAAAGAATTTTGAACAGATTGAGAGATATAAAGAAATTTCTCAAAAACTCGGAAGGGCAGAGATAACTGAGGAAGAGGCCAGGGCGCTATCTAAGGAGGGAAAGCCAGTGGTTTGGATAGATGGAGGACTTCATGCAAGTGAAGTTGTGGGTGCTCAGCAGCTCATTGAGACGCTTTATCACTTGGCCTCCAGAAACGATGAAGAAACATTGAGAATCCTAGATGAGGTGATTATCCTTTTGGTTCATGTTAATCCTGACGGGATGGAAATCATGTCCAATTGGTATATGCAGCATGAGGATGTTACGAAACGAAATAAGAATATTCCTGTCCTCTATCAGAAATATGTCGGGCATGACAATAACCGTGATTTCTACATGAATAATATGAAGGAATCCACTAATATTTCTCTTCAGCAATATGTCGAATGGCTCCCTCAAATTGTCTATAACCATCACCAATCAGGTCCGGCAGGAACAGTAGTTGCAGGACCTCCCTATCGGGATCCTTTTAATCATGTTTTTGATCCTTTGATTATTACAAGTCTGGATGCTGTTGGTGCAGCCATGATCAATCGGCTTCATGTCGAAGATAAACCGGGGTATACGCGATTAGATGGATCAGTTTTTTCAACTTGGTGGAATGGTGGACTTCGCACCACTCCGTATTACCATAATATGATCGGTATTCTAACCGAAATCGTAGGAGACCCTTCTCCATATTCTATTCCGCTTGTTCCAGATCGTTTAATTCCGAATAATGGGACTCCCTATCCTGTGACACCGGGTCCTTGGCCTTTTAGAAGATCTATTGACTATTCGGTTTCATTGAACTATGCAATCCTAAATCATGCAGTTAGACACGGAGATGAGTTACTCTATAATTTTTATTTGATGGGTAAAAAATCTATCGAAAGAGGAAATACTGATACTTGGACACGCTATCCAAAATATGCTCAAGACATTCAAAAGAGCTTTGAGGCATCTCAGAAAAAGAAATCAGAGGAAGATGAAGATGCAGTCTATTTTGGTTTTCGATCTGGTGTTCCTTTAGCGTTTTATGATAGTGTGTATCAGAATCCCACTAAGCGAGATCCAAGAATGTATGTGCTTTCAGCGGATCAGGCTGATTTTTCAACTGCAATTAAATTTCTAAATGCATTGATTAAGTCTGGAATTCAGGTTCATGAGGCTACTTCTGATTTTACTATTCAAGGCAAAACTTATCCGAAAGGATCCTATGTCGTAAAAACAGCCCAAGCATTTCGACCACATGTTTTGGATATGTTTGAGCCTCAGGATCACCCTAATGATTTTCTATATCCAGGAGGTCCTCCGATTCGACCCTATGATGCTGCTGGATGGACACTTGCTTTTCAGATGGGAGTTGAGTTTGATCGAATTATGGAAGGATTTGATGGCCCATTCCAGCCTATTCGCTTTGGTCAATTATTAAGTCCAAAAGCACAATCGGTGTCCTCGGCTTCAGGATATTTACTTGATGCAAGGTCCAATGATTCTTTTTTAGCGATAAATGAGCTTCTGAAAGCAAAGGTTAATGTATCAAGAGTGACAGCCGCTCTTGAAGGAATGCCTGCGGGTTCCATTTATATTCCTTCGGCTGGAAAGAAAGTTTTGGAGATTTTGGCTAAAGATCATGGAATAGTTGCAAAACCTGTTTCCAAACAGCCCGCTCAATCCAAACCAATCAAAGCAAGTCGAGTAGGGCTATTTGATTACTATGGAGGTTCCATGCCTTCAGGATGGGTAAGATGGATGATGGAGCAGTTTCATTTTGACTTTGAGATTGTGTATCCCAAGGATATTGATTCTGGAAATTTGAATTCAAAATTTGATGTCATTCTATTTATTGGTCCAGGTATGCCTGGTGCAGGAGGAGGTTATGGAGGAGGGGGCCAGCCTAAAGCAGAAGAAATTCCTGAAGAGTACCACAAAATGTTAGGAAGATTATCTAGGGAAAAGTCGATTCCTCAACTCAAGACATTCTTAGAAAATGGAGGTCAGATCATGACAGTCGGCGCCGCTACCTCTTTGGCATATCAGTTAGAGTTGCCTGTGTCAAATGCACTAGTTGAGGTGGTGGATGGAAAAGAGAAGTCGCTCCCAGGAGATAAATATTACATACCGGGAAGTGTTTTGGAGATGCATGTCGATGTCAAATCCCCGGCGAATTATGGAATGAATGACAGAGCTTACGTGATGTTCAATAATAGTCCTGTCTTTAAATTGAGTCCAGATGCTGGATTGAAAGGAGTGAAGCCTTTGGCTTGGTTCGGTACTGAACCCCCGCTTAAAAGTGGATGGGCTTGGGGACAGCAATACCTGAAAAATGGGGTGACTGCTTTTGAAGCGCAGGTGGGTAAAGGCAAACTGTACGCTTTCGGTCCTGAAATTACTTTCCGAGCACAATCACACGGCACATTTAAAATGCTTTTCAATGGGCTCTATAAGTAATCGAAATAAATAAGGATTAAGACAAGAAGCCATCCTAGAAAATCTAGGATGGCTTTTTTATGAGTAGGCAGAATTAGAATTTTCGACTTCAAGTGCTAATCAATCTCAAGAAAAAAGAGCTGATTCAGAGTGAAATCGAAGAATGGATGTTTTTAGACTCCAAACTTTTCTTTCAAATATCCGATTGCCATAGCGTAAGCCTCTTTGCTTGCAGCTTCATCATATTTTGGGTTGCTTGGATTTGAAAAGCCATGAACACCAGGGAAAATTTTATAAGTAAGCTTTTTTCCAGCTTCATCCATTTTACTTGCAAATTCTTTAATGATTTCTTCAGAAATATATTGTTCGGTAGCAAATAGCCCCAAAACATCTGAATTAAGTGTCTTGAGCTTTTCTACATCCCGAACAGGCATTCCATAATACATTACTGATCCAATGGTTTGTTTTCCATTTAGAAGGGCTGATTTCAAAGACCATGCGCCGCCAAAACACCAACCAACATTTGCAATTTGGGCGTCAGGACCCGCGAGTTGTCTAGCACCTGCGACAATATTTTCAAGACGGGATTCTTGAACGCCCTGCATAAATTGACCAGCTTCTTGGGGGGTATTCGTTACTTTTCCATCATACATGTCTAGAGCGATCACATTGACTTTTCCTCCCAAATCTTCAAAGAAAACATCCGCTTGGTGTTTAATGTGATCATTTAATCCCCACCATTCTTGGAAGACAAATAGCCATTTATCGGAGGTGATACTTGCTTTGATTAAGTATGCAGAAGCCTCAGTGCCATCAGGAGTGGTGAATTGAGTCATGCTACCTTTGCCTTCAAACTCAATTTCAAGTGGGGATGGATGGAAAGATGCAAAACCAGGTGCATTTACAAATTGAGCCATGTCATCATTTGGAGTATGGCAAATTGTAATTCCTTCAAAAGGACTTTGGCTTTGAATTTCTTTGGTCTTAGGCCAAAATGCCCATGCAACCAAGAAAATAAATAAGGAGAGAAAAGGCTTAATCATAGTAATTGCGTTTAGTAAGGTGGATTCGGAAAATAAACTTCAAATTGACGCTTAGGTTTAACTATTCAAATTTTAATGTTCTCGGAAGAAAATTACAATCATTATGTCAATGCTGATTTGGAGACTTGGCTTCTTGAGGTAAAAACTCCTCCAAGAATCCTAGGCCGAATTGCGCATGGAATTCAGGATAAAATTAATTCATGGATTCCGGAAAAAATCCATCAAGCAATTGCTGTGGCAGTTGAAAATATGGTTAAGGCTGTTCTATTTGGATCTGAATGGATAAAGCCCTCACCCGATAAATCAATGATTCTCTATCATAGGGAGGAAAAAATCAGAAACCGGATTAAGTGGTACAGGAATGCTGCAAGTGCAGAAGGTGGATTGACAGGGGCTGGAGGGATTTTGCTAGGTCTAGCTGATTTCCCTGCATTTTTAACCCTAAAAATGAAGATGCTTTTTGATATAGCAGCATGGTATGGTTTTGATACTAAGAGTTACCAAGAACGATTATTTCTCTTGTTTGTATTTCAACTCAGTTTTTCAAATCAACATAGGAGAAATGACTTAATAGGTTTGATTGAAAATTGGGAAATGTATGTTTATGATCTTCCTGCAGATTTGGATCAATTTGATTGGAAGACATTTCAGCTTGATTATAGAGATTACATGGATTTGGCAAAGCTTGCCCAGCTTATTCCAATTATTGGAGCACCCGTAGGAGCAATCGCAAACTATAAATTGACGGCACATCTTGGGAGATTTGCGATGAACTGTTATCGATTGCGGGTTTTGAAGAAATGAGGATGGGATAAAAATAAAAAACCTCTCAATTGAGAGGTTTTTGTTGATCCACTAGGGCTCGAACCTAGACTCTTCTGAACCAAAATCAGACGTGTTGCCAGTTACACCATGGATCAGTATATGAAAGAATCTCGTGTGATTCCTTTAAAGTGTCACAAAGGTAGAGTTACGAGTTATTTTTTCCAAACCTACTTGAGAAGAATTTTTTTGTGCCCAGCTAAAATCCTTGAATTCAGTCACAAAAAATCCGAAGTCAAACGAGTTGATTTTTTTAAAACAGGTTTAAGAGGTGTGTTTTCTTAAAAATTTTTTCTTTCGAAATCGATTGAAAATTGCATTTGTGTTAAAAATTTTCTAAAAATTTTGATATAAATGAATTAATTGTATTCTTTTGTTGAAAATTTGAAAACTAAATCAACAAAATCATACACTTATGAACACTGTAAAAATGGAAAAAGTGGTGACTGAGGTCATCGGTAAATTGGAGAAAATCAAACAGGCTGATCTAGCTTCAGAATTAAGCTGGTGCTGGGTAAGTTTTCAAAATGATGGTAATCCAGTAGGAGTAATTGAAAAAGCTGGAAAAGCTCTTGATGCATTTAAAGCAGCAAGAGAACAAAATAGTAAGGCAGTCGCTAAGAAATTGGTGGAGGATTTAGAAAAGGCTTTGGCTTAATCTTAATCCTATATAAAAGAAAGGCCCGCGAATTGCAATTCACGGGCCTTTTCTATTGAAACTAGTTCGGATTATTCTCCTACTACTACAAACTTCACTGAAGTTTTAACCTCACGATGAAGGTCTACCTCTGCTGAGAATTCACCTGCTCCGTCAACTGGAACATTGATAGAGATTTTCTTTCTATCAATATCGAATCCTTGTGTAGCTAGTGCATCAGAAATCTGAAGAGTTGTAACTTTTCCGAAAATTTTACCTGATTCACCGATTTTAGCTTTGATTTCAAGCGTTGTTTCAGCGAGTTTAGCAGCAATGTTTTCTGCTTCGGTCTTTAACTTTTCAGCTTTGTGAGCGGCTTGCTTAATGTTTTCAGCAAGAATCTTTTTGTTTGACTCAGTAGCAAGAACTGCAAATCCTTGAGGGATAAGGTAATTTCTCCCATATCCAGGCTTTACATCTACCAAGTCATTTTTATAGCCAAGACCTTTGATGTCTGTTTTTAGAATTATTTCCATTGGTAATGATCTTTTTTGATTGAACAATACAAGACCGGATTATTTCAATCCGTCAGTTACGAATGGCAACAAAGCCAAGTGTCTTGCTTTCTTGATAGCCTGAGCTACTTTTCTCTGATATTTTGCAGAGTTTCCAGTAAGTCTTCTAGGAAGAATCTTGCCTTGCTCGTTTACAAATTTCAAGAGGAAGTTAGGGTCTTTGTAGTCGATGTACTTGATCCCGTGCTTCTTAAATCGGCAATATTTTTTCTTAATCTCGCCTCTGTTGATTGGTTCGTTTACGAGTGTCATTAGGCTAGCTCCTCCTTAGCTTCAGCTTTTTTGTTAAATTCACCTTTTCTTCTTCTTTCTGCATAAGTAATTGCGTGCTTATCCAGAACAGTCGTCAAGAATCTCATTACTTTTTCATCTCGTCTGAACTCCAGTTCAAACTTTCTGATCACAGTAGGATCCGCCTTGAATTCAACCAATACGTAGAAACCTGTGGTCTTTTTCTCGATAGTGTAAGCCATCTTTTTAAGTCCCCAGTTTTCCACATTGATCACATCTGCCCCCTCTTCTTTTAACAAGTTTACAAACTTGTCGACAGTATCCTTCATCTGAACATCAGACAAAACGGGAGTTAAAATGAATACCGTCTCATAATTTCTTTGGAACATGCTTAATGTGTTTTTAAAGGAATTGTTAAACAGACCGCAAAAGTAGGGGATTGTCTCCTGTTTTCCAAAGGAATATCAGAACTTATGGAATAAAAAGAGGGCTTCCTTTCTAAAGGAAACCCTCACTTTTAATTTACCTATGGGCTTATTTTACATTGAAAGTCTTTGATCCTATTTGGTAATTGTCCACAAAGATTTTTACCTCATGACTTCCAGTGGTGTAGTCCGAACCTTTTTCATAATAAAACACCAATTCCTGCTCTGTATTATCAAAAATCACATCTTGTTTCATGGTGTAGAATAGTTCCTCTCCATTGATCATGAATGTTCCTGAACCTTTTGCTACATCGAATATTGGCTGTGAATTTGGACCTAATACCTGAACAAATACGTTTCTAGGACCCTTTGGGGCGACTTTATTGTCTCTCAAATTAAAACTAACCTTTAGTCGCTCAATTTGACGATTGCGAAATTCTTTCGTTGTTTCTACTCGTTCCTTCCCTCTTGAGTTTACAGCTGCAATTGAAATATTTTCAGCTTTTAGCATGGAAGCGACGTCCACTTTTGCTTGTAAATCTTGCTTTTGTAGATTCAATTGTGCGACTTCCTCTTCAATTTGAGTTTGTGTAGTTTTCAAGTCTTGATTTTCTGCAAAAAGCTCCTGATTGGCAGCTCGAAGTTCCAAGATTTCTTGATCCTTTTGTGTGATGAGTGAATTCAGATTATTGATTTTGGAATTCAAGGCTGCGATTTCAGCATTTGATCTTTGTTTTGCTGAATTTCGCTCTGCAATCATTTGATCTCTTACTGCTTCCAATGCCTTAACATCTCCTCCTAGTTTTTCGATTTCTTGAATTCTAAGATCTAGTTGGTAAGTGATGGAGTCTAGACGATTGTTTAATTCGTTGTTTTCTGAAGAGAGCAGGAGGATTTCTTCTGTTTTCTTAGTACGGTCAACGTAATCAGTGTAAAGTTTGATACCGCTGATAATGACCAAAAGGACTAAAACAATAATGATAATGTTTTTGCTTTGATCCTTTTTTTGGTTTGAATTGTTTTCAAAATTGGAACTCATGATGTTTCACTTTTAGGGCTTATGGAATTAAAATTTGATGAGGCTTTTTGGTCTGCTAGGTATCTATCCGGCCATACCGGTTGGGACCTTAGTAGGGCCTCAACACCCCTTTATCAATATCTTTGCCAAATTGAAAGGAAAGATCTTCAGATCCTGGTTCCTGGAGCAGGGAATGCTCATGAGGTAATCGCGGCTTGGAATCTTGGCTTCACTAATATTTTTAGCCTTGATATTTCAAAGATTCCAATTGAAGAGTTTTCCAATAGGTTTCCCCAATTCCCTAAAGGAAACCTAATACATGGTGATTTTTTTGATCACAAAGGAAGCTATGATTTGATTTTGGAACAGACTTTTTTTTGTGCACTTCATCCCTCACTGCGCGAAAAGTATGCTCAAAAAATGTTCGAACTTTTAAAACCTGGAGGTTCTTTGGTTGGAGTGCTATTTAATCGAGAATTTGATTCTGGGCCACCTTTTGGAGGCAATCAAGCCGAATACCTGACTTATTTTACTCCGTACTTCGATTTTGTCGTTTTCGAAAATTGTTACAACTCAGAGTTACCAAGATTGGGAAAGGAATTGTTTATTCACCTTAAAAAATCAAAGAGATAGAATCAAATTAGTTTTGGATCCGGGATAATCGAAATAGAGAACCCCGCATTCAAAGAAATCAATACTCAAAGTCACAAGGGGATTGTTTTTTATTTCATTCCAAGCATATTCCATTTCCCTAGACCAATGAATATCTCCAATTACAAGGATTGTCTTTGGATGGATTTTGAGCTGAAGCTGATTCCAAGCAAATATGGTCCCTTGGTAGGTATGATGGGCATCAATTAAGGCAAAGTCAATTGCTGGCAATTGTTCAAGTAATTCTGGGAGCTTGTCTTGAATTTTTCCTTCGATGAAATTTGTTCCCTTAAGGTTTGGGATTGATTTTGCGAGTCGAAGAAGTTCCTGAGATCCTTCAATTGTAAATATGTTCCCTTGAGTTGCTCTATTTAAATATTGGGTAGAAATACCCAAGCAGGTTCCTAATTCAAGCACATATTCTGCTGGAGTACTGGAACATAGGTATTCATAAGCTAAACAGTATTTCGATTTCGAGGTCGAATATTTGGCGACATCACAGATCCTTCGATAGGATTTACCTGCTTTTTTGGACCCCGCTCCAAAATCTTGGACTTCAATTATTTCGTTACTAGTTAAAAATTGGACTCGAGTATTTTCAAATTCTTGAGTTTCGACTTGATGGGAAGAAATGTAGGAGAGAAGGCCTTTGTAATGGGAATAAATCCAAGAGGACTGAAGGCTATATAAGTCTTCATTATTTAGGAAGTAGGATAAATAGGCTTTAGCAGCGAATAAAAAATCCTTCAAATTTTAGTTTTGAAAAATATTAGCAATGAGCTGAAATTCTGGAATGGTAACATAAAGTTGCTTCCCATCGTAGACTTTTTCCATTAAAAAATTCCCTCTCATTTTTCCAAGGCCAGATTTGAGATTGCATCCAGAAACATAAGAATGTGATTCTCCAGGTTCTAAAATGGGCTGTTGACCAACAACTCCTTCACCTTCTACAATTTTCACAGCTTCAGTTGCATCAAAAATTTCCCATCTTCGCTTTAGCAATTGATAGGTATTTGCGCTATTGTTTTGGATTATTACCCGATATGTAAAAACATAATGATGAAGATGCGGATTGGAAAATTCCGTTTGATAGGTCACCTCCACATTAACTTGAATACCTTCTGTAATTGATGAAATCATCCTGAATTACAATTTGTTGTTTAAAAATTACACTTATTTTGATTACAAATCAAACTAATTTTCCATGAATGTTAAAATCGAAGATACTTGGAAAGATGCATTACAAGATGTTTTCCAAATGGATTTTTTTAATGATCTGGTCCATTTTGTGAAAGAGGAGTATGCAAACCACCAAATTTTTCCGCAAGGTAAAGATATTTTTAACGCATTTTGGCATTGCCCTCTTCCCAAAACAAAGGTCGTGATTTTAGGTCAAGACCCATATCATGGTCCTGGTCAGGCGCATGGACTTTCATTCTCTGTTAAACCAGGTATCCCTTTTCCTCCCAGTTTGCTCAATATCTTTAAAGAAATCAAATTGGATTTAGGAATTGAAATGCCACCAAACGGCGATCTTAGCCGATGGGCTGATCAGGGTGTTTTTTTGCTAAATGCCACATTGACTGTAAGAGCACATCAAGCAGGCTCTCATCAAAATAAAGGGTGGGAGCTATTTACCGATGAAGTGATCAAGGCTATAAATCAGAGAAAAGAAAAGGTGGTTTTTTTGCTTTGGGGGGCTTATGCGCAAAAAAAGGCCTCGTTGATTGATCCTCAAAGACATTTGATCCTTACTGCACCTCATCCTAGTCCTCTTTCGGCGCATAGGGGTTTTTTAGGTTGTGGACATTTTTCTAAAGCCAATGATTATTTAGTGGCTAATGGATTTACTCCTATTCAATGGTAATAAAAAAGCTCTTCGATTGAAGAGCTTTTTGATATTATTCGATTCCTCTAAATAAACGACTCCATCTGATTTTGTTAAATAGGGATTCATATTGATCTAGGGAAAGCCATAGGAACCAAGCTTTGCCAACGACGTGATCTTCTGGTACAAATCCCCAATATCTAGAATCCAAAGAATTATGTCGATTATCCCCCATCATGAAATAATAGTTCTGTTTGAAGGTATAGGAATCCAACTTTTGTCCATCAATAAAGAGTGAACCATTTTTGATCTCAACAGCTTGATGATCTTCATAGTGTTTGATCACAAAGAAATATTTAATCAGGTTCTCTGAGGTCAATTCAATGGTTTCTCCTTTACCGGGAACTTTTAAAGGACCAAAATTATCTCGATTCCACTTCCAAGGGTTTCCTGCAGGATAGATAGAAGTTTCTTCTCGGCCTGCTGGGAAAATATCTTTGGTCACTGAAGTGACCACGGGGGACTGAGAAAGGCGATCAATCACTGTTTGGGTGCACCAAACTGCAAATTGATTACTTTGAGGATCTGCATAAAAACTGTCAGGGTTGATACCGTAGTCATTTAAAAAGTCTGCCGTAAGGGGACGATTGGTGGTGATTCGATAAGAAAATTGCATTTCTTCAGGCTGTAGAGCCTTTTCTCCATTTACAATTAAGTCCCCATCTTTAATTTCAATAACATCTCCCGGCACTCCAACTGCCCTTTTGATATAATTGGTTTTGAGGTCATTTGGGAATTGAAACTCTACCGGGTAGTTAAAGACAACTACATCATTTCTCTTGATGCTTGTAAATCCTGGAAGTCGGTAATAGGGGAGTTGAATGGCATCTGAATACGATGGGATTTCTGTTCCCCAGATCTTTTGGTGGGTGAGAGGTACTTGCAAAGGCGTCTTTGGGATTCTAGTTCCATAGTGCATTTTGCTCACGAATAGGAAGTCACCGACAAGTAGAGATTTCTCCATCGAGCCTGTCGGAATGGTGAATGGTTCGAGAAGCAGCCATCGAATTAATGAGGCGGCCACCACTGCAAAAACAAGGGCATCAATCCATTCTCTGGTGGCTGATTTTTTTTGTTTGGATTTACTCATGGTTGAAATTAAAATTTGAGGAAATCATCCATGGAAAGAACTCCAGTTTTACCAGGAATCCATTCAGCAACCAAAACGGCTCCTAAGGCAAAGCCCTCTCGGCTATGTGCTGTATGACTGATTTCGATGTCGTCAATTTTTGAAGAATATTTTACAATATGCGTTCCTGGAGCAGGATCGATACGTTTGGCTGTGATAGGTAGAGAACTTGGGGAATCACCTTTTTCTCCCGCCAAATGCCAATTGTGGAGAGTTGTTGAGTTTTTGATGATACCTTGAGCCAATGTAATGGCCGTGCCTGAAGGAGCATCTTTTTTTTCAGTGTGGTGAATTTCTTCCATGCTTACTGAATACCCACTAGTTTCCTTCATGAGTTTAGCTAGGAATTCATTGACTTTGAAAAAGACATTGACACCGATACTGTAATTGGATGCGTAAAAAAAGGCTCCGTTTTTTTCTAAGGTGTACCGATTAATCTCAGGCTTTTTTGAAATCCAACCGGTGGTTCCCGAAATTACCGGTATACCCCGTTCTATAGCCCATTTGATGTTTTCAATGGCTGCTTCAGGTTGGCTAAATTCAATAGCTGCATCTATGGCTTTTGGATCCAATTGATCCAATTCATGGCGATTGTCGATATTTATTTTTGCAGCAATGGTATGGCCTCGGGTCTCAGCGATTTCGCTGATGATTTTGCCCATTTTACCATATCCAAGTATTAGTATATTCATTATTTCAGGATGAAGTTAAATGTTAGTCCTACGGGTGCAGATGATGCAACGAGAGGAGGAGTTCCTGGTGTGATTTTTAGTCCAATATTGTCTGAAATATCAAACCCCGATAAGTGAGCGTCTACATTTGCATCCACCAAATTGAGTGCATAAATCACTGCCAAAAGTAATATTGTCATATCTCGATTTTGCCGCCAATAATCGACATTCCTTACTAGCGCCTCCCGATTCAATGATGGAA
This sequence comes from Algoriphagus sanaruensis, assembly GCF_001593605.1. Classification (GTDB taxonomy): domain Bacteria; phylum Bacteroidota; class Bacteroidia; order Cytophagales; family Cyclobacteriaceae; genus Algoriphagus; species Algoriphagus sanaruensis. The sequence goes on from NZ_CP012836.1 coordinate 1,491,273, forward strand.
ATTGACTTTTGTCTCCATCGTCAAAGGCAAATAAAGCTGATCGAAAGGTCTGATAGCGTTTGTTATTATATCCGATAAAATAGACATCGGCCATAATTCCGGCATATAGAATTGGAGCTTTCCATGCTTTACCATTATATACCTGGCCCGCTCCTGGCACAATCGCTGATAGCAAAACTGCTTTTCTTGGATTTTTGGGTAAATTGGAGAAGTCTGGCTTTTCCTTTTTTGCGGGATTTTGGTCGGGGGCTTGATTTGTTTTAGTCTGAGTCCATCCCTTGGTAGAAACAAAAATCAAAAAAAGGAAAAGCCCAAGGGTGATTATCCGAGTGGGCTTGAATGAAAATCTTGAATAAGGATTACTTCCCTTTTTCATCAAATTATTTCCAATATCTCCAATATCCTATTTAAATCTGAGGCAGATGTAAATGGAATTTTAATTTCACCACGATTCTTGGCGTCAGACTTTAAGGCCACTTTGGTTCCGAAATGAGAAGCGAGACGCTGTTGAATTTTATTCATTTCGTATTTCCGTACTGGATCAAGACTAGGTTTTTCATCTTTTCCAGGTTTGCCCTCATTTAGTGCTTTTACCAAAGCTTCAACCTTACGCACACTTAGTTCTTCCTCAACTGCTTTTTTGAAAATGGCCAATTGCTTATCGACGTCTTCAATATTAATCAGAGCGCGAGCATGTCCCATCGAAAGAGTTTGATCTTTAATGGCTGCTTGGATCGTAGGAGGTAATTTGAGGAGCCGAAGGTAATTATTAACAGTGGTTCTGTTTTTACCTACTCGATCTCCCAATTCTTCTTGTTTGAGATTGCATTCTGATAATAGACGCTGGTACGATTGTGCGATTTCCAAGGCATTCAGGTTTTCACGCTGAATGTTTTCGATCAATGCCATTTCTAGCATTTGCTGATCGTTGGCAGTACGGACATAGGCAGGAATTTGAGTCAAGCCTGCAATTTTGGATGCTTGAAATCTGCGTTCCCCAGAAATAAGTTGGTACTCACCTGGACCTAGTTTTCGAACCGTAATTGGCTGGATGATTCCCTGAACTTTGATCGATTCTGCAAGTTCCTCAAGGGCATCCTTATCAAAATGTACCCTAGGCTGATAGGGATTGACTTGGATTTCTTGAATCGATATTTCAAAAATTCCAGTTTTTGCAGCCTCTGGAAGAATTTCTTGGGATTTTGTTTTGGCTGGACTATCCTCTAGTAGGGCTCCTAACCCTCTGCCTAAGGCATTTTTACGGTTTGGTTTATGGTCTGCCATACTTAATTAATTGATGTTTTTTGAAGGCCGTTTCGTTCGGCAATTTCTCCTGCAAGGTTAAGGTAAGCAATCGCTCCTTTTCCATCCGCATCAAAGGCAATGGCAGGTAATCCAAAACTTGGAGACTCTGAAAGTCTTACGTTTCTTGGGATAATGGTATTGAAAACCATGTTTTTGAAATGAATTCTCACTTCATCTACGACTTGATTGGATAACCTCAGTCGTGCATCATACATCGTCAGCAAAATGCCTTCAACTTCCAGTTCTGGATTGAGTCTGGTTTGAATGATTTTGATCGTGTTGAGTAGTTTTCCTAAGCCTTCAAGGGCGAAATATTCACATTGAACGGGAATAATGACCGAATTGGCAGCGGTTAATGCATTGATGGTGATCAGACCCAAAGAAGGGGAACAGTCAATAATGATGAAATCGTACTCGTCCTTTAGCTCTGAGATCACTTCTTTCATTTTTTCCTCCCGATTGTCCATATTGATCATTTCCACTTCGGCACCCACCAAATCGATATGTGAAGGAACTAGGAATAGATTCTCTATTTCTGTGGAAAGAATGATGGTTTGGACATCAATTCCGTCCACCATACATTCATAAATACTGGTTTCGATGGATTTGGGATCATGACCTAAGCCAGAGGTCGTATTAGCCTGTGGATCAGCATCAATCACGAGAGTTTTATATTCCAAAACTGCCAAGCTGGCAGCCAGATTCATGGCTGTGGTGGTTTTACCCACGCCTCCTTTTTGGTTGGCAATGGCAATAATTTTTCCCATGGAAATAGATTGAGGGTATTTTGACTTCAATATTAATCAAATTCAGGGCTATTCCTTGGACTCGATCATCTTTTTTGGCTGCTCTACCAGGTGAATTTTCGTTAAATTAATGTGAATCAATTGGTAGCAAAGTTGTCAAATCCTAAAACGGAATGGTGTCACAAAAAAAAGGGAGCCTAAAGCTCCCTCTCTTATTTTTTGCGATTGGCGTCTGCAGCTTTCATGGCATCTTCCAGTTTTTGCTGGAATTTTGACTTTTTCTTATTGACATTTTTCGCTTTGGTCTCCTCTACCTTTTGGCGAATTTTTGCGTCGTCAACAAAGAGTTTGATCAAAGCTTGTTGTCCAAAAGTAAACATGTTGGACACAAAATAATAGAAGCTAAGCCCTGCTGGATACGAGTTTAGAATAAACATGAACATCACAGGCATGATGTAACCTAGGTTTTTCATGGGGCCAGTAGCTGTAGTCAGTTGATTATTGAAATGGGTATAAATCAACTGAGAAACTGTCATCAATAAGGTAAACAAGCTGACATGGGATCCATAAAATGGAATAGTAAACGGCAATTTGATGAATTCATCGTAGGTAGATAGGTCATTGGCCCAAAGGAAGGATTCTTGGCGAAGTTCAATGGAGTTTGGGAAGAAAAAGAACATCGCAAACAAGAAAGGCATCTGGAGCAATAGCGGAAGACATCCCGCTACAGGGCTTACTCCAAGTTGGGAAAAGAGCTTCATTTGCTCTTGTTGCATTTTGGTAGGATCGTCCCCGTATTTTTCCTTTAATTCATCGATTTCTGGTTTAATCACCCTCATCTTTGCCATCCCGATGTAGGATTTATAGGTGAGAGGAGAAAGAGCCAACTTGATTATCAACACGATGAGGATGATGATAATCCCGTAGCTGTTAAAGTACTTTTCCAGGAATTCAAATAGATGGACAACAATGTACTTATTTACCCAGCTTACAAAGAAGTACCCCATGTCCACATTTTTCTCAAAACCAGGGGTAATTTGTTTGAGCGTTTTATATTGATCCGGCCCGAAATAGTAGGATAGAGAAGCTTTCCCATTCTCCATAGGAATAGAGAATTGCGCATTCATGACTCTAACAACCGAACTGTCTTCAGGAGTACTTTGGGCCAATTTTACGTTCTGAAAAGCTGAATCTGCAATGATGCCGGCAGTAAAAAATCGTTGACTGAATCCAATCCATTTGACTGGCTCACTGACAGAAGATTCCTCTGGATCGTTTCCTACACCAAGATTGTCTTTGGTTTCAGTGGTGGTAAAATAATTGAGTTCTGTTTTTCTTCTCGATTCTGCAAGATCTTTTTCTTGGGCTTTAATTTGATCATTCCAAGAAAACTGAATCTCTTTTCCAGAAAGTTGATTTTGGAAATTTCCTAAATCCAAGCTTTTTGAAACCAGGTAACTCCCCTTTGCAAGACGATAGGTTTGGGTGATTTTTCCATAGTCTGAGGTGGCAGTCAAGGTTAAAACCTTTACCGTCCCATTTTCCCCAGATTCCTCGGAGAATGTAGGCTTGAAATACAGGTCAGCCAAATTCAAAGGCCCCAATCGGCTTGCAAGTTCGAAACTCATTGAAGAGCTTTGCTCATCCAGAAGATACAAAGGCTCATTTTTCCAGCTTTTGTATTGTTTGAGTTCGACTTGACTGATTTGCCCGCCTTTTGTAGAAAGAGTGATTTTTACATCATCATTTTCCAATGTGATATCCTCTTCTTCTCCAACCGTTAATGCTGCAAATACTCCATATTTTTCAGCTCTTTTAGCATCGATAAGGCTGTCAGGTAATGCGACAGTTTCGATTGTTGATTCAGTTGAGGCTGAATTTACTGCCTCTGTTTCAACTGTAGTTTCTACCGGAGGTAATTCTGGTCCGCTTGCGAAAAAAATCGAATAAATGAGGATTACTGCCGCAAAAAGAATTAAACCGGTTGCTTGGTTTCTATCCATAAATACACTGATTGTCGACTAGGTCAGTCGGTTATTTTGTTTTTTTGATTTTCAACAGCCGCTTGGATGAATTTCACAAATAGTGGCTGAGGATTTAATACGGTACTTTTGTACTCTGGGTGAAATTGAACACCAACAAACCAAGGATGATTTTTTAGCTCGACAATTTCAACCAATCCTGTTTCTGGGTTTTTACCTGAAGCGATCAATCCTTTAGATTCAATTTGCTCCAAATATTGGTTGTTGAATTCGTATCGATGACGATGTCTTTCCTGAATTTTCGATTTGCCGTAGGCAAGATAGGCTTTGCTTCCTTTCTTTAGGTCGCAAGCATACGAACCCAAGCGCATTGTTCCACCTAATTGCTGAATTTTCTTTTGTTCCTCCATCAAAGCTATCACAGGATGAGCTGTGTCAGGATTTATTTCGGTTGAATTCGCATTCTCCAGTCCCAAAACATTTCTGGAAAACTCAATGACTGCTACCTGCATGCCTAAGCAAATGCCGAAAAATGGAATTCCATTTTCTCGAGCATACTTCACAGTCTGAATTTTTCCTTCAAATCCCCTTTCTCCAAATCCAGGTGCCACCAAAATCCCATCTAGTTCAGAAAGTTTAGACTCATAATTATCTGAATTGATCTCTTCAGAGGAGATTAATTTTAGATCGACTTTACACTCAATGGCCGCACCAGCGTGAGTAAATGATTCTATGATAGATTTATATGAATCTGGAAGGGAAACGTATTTTCCAATTAGTCCAATCGTTACTTCTTGAGTTGGGTTTTTTAATCTGCCCAAGAAATCCTTCCAATTTTCAAGCTCGGTATTAGTCTTAGAAGAAAGCTTAAGCTTAGAAATTACACGTTCGTCAAGCTTTTCTTTTTTCATGAGCAAAGGAACATCGTAGATGGATTCAGCATCCATGGCCTCAATGACACTGTTCAATTGGACGTTGCAAAACAAAGCCAATTTTTTCTTGACTTCTGTAGGAAGATGATGCTCTGTACGACAAACCAAAATATCCGGTTGGATCCCAGCTTCCAATAATTGCTTCACTGAATGCTGAGTGGGTTTGGTTTTTAGTTCTTTTGCTGCTCTTAGATAAGGAATTAACGTGAGGTGAATTACCAAAAAGTTATTCGGACCAAGATCCCATCGGGCTTGTCTTACTGCTTCTATAAATGGCAGAGATTCGATATCCCCCACACATCCTCCGATTTCAGTTATGACCACATCAAATTTTCCATCCTCACCGAGTTTATAAAAGTTATTCTTGATTTCGTCTGTGATATGGGGGATTACCTGAACAGTTTTTCCGAGATATTCTCCTTTCCGTTCTTTGGTGATGACATTATTGTAAATTCTTCCCGTAGTAATGTTATTGCTTTGGGAAGTTGAGACATTTAAAAATCGCTCATAATGTCCGAGATCGAGGTCTGTTTCCGCACCATCATCCGTCACATAACATTCCCCGTGCTCATATGGATTGAGTGTTCCAGGATCAATGTTTAAGTAAGGGTCAAATTTTTGGATGGTGACGCTAAACCCTCTGGATTGAAGGAGCTTGCCTAGGGAAGCAGCAATAATCCCTTTCCCGAGAGATGAGGTCACGCCTCCTGTGATGAAAATGTATTTGGTGGATGATGCCATAAGAATGGTGGAGAGGATGTTTTTATTTTAATTCTTATGGGATACAAAGGTAGGGAAAAATCCCATTCAAGCCTGACTTCATTTTTTGGTTTTTTTGATTAAGGGGAAGGGAGTCCGTGGTTAAAAAGGTAAAAAGTGATCAAAAAGTATTTTGAGTCAATTTGTGACAAAAATTTTAGAGTTGTTCTTTTATCCAAGACCTTAGGGGTATGGTTATCAGCTAAAAACAAACAAAAACTCTAATTATAAAAATCATGGCTACTGGCAGAATAAAAATCACAATTACGGATCAGATTTGGTCTCAGTTGGAATCACAACAAAATCCGTCTACCATCTTTTTAGATCCAATCAGCCTCTATAAGAAATTGGATTGGACGGATATTCCTGAAAAGGTGGATACTTTAAACCAATTGTACAGCTGGGTATTTGATGAGGTAATTGTAGCTCAAAAATCCCTGCATGTTTACTGGCCGATTGGAGATAAAACTTCTGAACCTTGGTTTCAGCTTCTTCAATTATCAAATAATGAAAAAATTGATTTTGCCTTAAAACCATCAGTATCCTTTACTTCTGAAAGAAATGAGCTTCACCCAGAAATTGTCCAACAATGGCAAGAGTTGATTTTAATTTTGCTTCAATCACTCTTGGAGGACTTAACGATTAACTCGCAGTTTGAGGAAATTGGAACATTAACTTTTGGGAAAGAATCTATTTTTCTCTTTAAAACCTCTACTGATGGGGGAAATTATTATGGATTTGCAGAGATGAATTCCCCCATTGAAACTTCTGAAGTCGCGTATTCTGGAGTTGAATTATTTTCCTTTGAAGATATAGATGTTTATGAAAGTTTTGAGGAAATGGTCTTGGTCCTATTTAGGATAAAGGATATTGAAGTATATAACTCTAGCTTTATGGATAAAAGTCTGGAAAAGCAATATTTTACATTATTGCTAAATCAAGAAAATTCTTTCAACTTGATTCTAAGATGGCTTGATACATATTCGTTGAATTAATCTCTTTATGATTTCTTCATTTACTATCCTTTGTTAAAAAATTATAAATATTTCTCAAACATCTTTTTATATAGTTTCGTTAATTCTTACATTTCGAAAACTTTTACATTTCATAACCTATCAATACGATGAGAGAATTAATTAAAGAAGCCATAGTGGACCTCAAAAGAAATGACGGTTTTATCTATGTAACTGCTGAAGGAAAAAAAATTGATTTACACGAAGCTGCAGCCAGAGGAATCGCTGTAACTCCAGTAAATCCAAAAGATCAGGTCATTAAAAAACTTGAAAGTGCAGGTTTACATTTGACTGATAATAAGTTTGTAGCTGACCTTAATGAATTGATCAGTGTATTAAATGGTGGAGGTAGTTCTAAATCCGCTGGAAAAAGAAGATCATTTTCAGATGATGAAAAATCCAAAATTCTAGAAGAATGGCAAAAAGTAGAAGCTGCAGGTAAAAAGACCAAGGCTGCATTCGCTAGAGAAATTGGAGTTGGCTATCAAACTTTCATTAATTGGCTGAGAGGTTAATTTATAGTAATATTTAATAAAAAAGGGATGAAATTAATTTCATCCCTTTTTTTATGTCTAAGAATTTACATTTGAGAAATGGCATATTTTGACACCGAAGTGCTTTGAAGATATTGTTTGTATGAATAAAGTTTTCCTTTTTAGACTTGAAAATAGGTGGAATTTGAAGGTCCATTTATTTGAAGTTGGAATCTTATATAATGAACATCAACTTGAAATTCCAATGTGTAAAAAGCAAAAGCCTATATCAAATTGGGTTTAGGTAAAATTGTTAGTTAAGTTGTTTCATGAAATTGAGGATATAAGTAGTCACTTATTTTTTATGGATTGGTGGATAATTCTCCTTGATTTTTAGATCGAAAAAATGGGAATAGTTGACTGAATTCTCCACTTAGCGGATAATCTGATTATTTTTGTCGAAAAAAAGCGTTGAATCAGATTACAATTACCTCATTAATTAAGCAAAACAAACAGGTTCGATTAAAGGCCAAAGAAGATTCAATGATTTGGATTGATTCGGATCATTGGACACCTGATATGGGATCGGATTGGACCTATTTGTTGTTTGATATTTTTCAAATTCGAGGAATTGCCGTTCCATTTTCTGAAGTATCCCTCGATATAGTTGAGTTTGCATCCAAGCCAACCATTTACCAAAGTCCCGTAAATCCGATGTTGGTTTCAGCTCCTGTACAGGATGGCCAAATTAAGTTTACACTTATTCGTGATCCATTTTGGAACAAGATCCTCTTTCAAATCGGAAGACCTGTCTTAGCTAAATCTATAAGCAATGAATCCGTTGATTTTGAATTCGATCAGGCTTTTCCATTGTTTTTCAAAGAAGTAAAAAGATTGTATTTAGGTCCTGAGGGGGAAGTAAAAATTTTGAAATCATGAATTTCAAAGCGCATTTGGATCAATTTCCTGTTTTTCAACAAGTCGCAAAAGCAGGTAAAAATCTAGGAATTCCAACCTATTTGGTAGGTGGATATGTCCGGGATTTGATCCTTAATCGACCTAGTAAGGATATTGATTTCACCTGCGTTGGAAGTGGGATTGCATTGGCGCAAGAAGTTGCCAAGGGGTTTGACTACCATGTTCCACTTTCAGTTTTCAAAAATTTCGGCACCGCGATGTTGAAATTGGAGGACTGGGAATTGGAATTTGTTGGGGCAAGAAAAGAATCCTACCGTCATGATTCCAGAAAGCCGATTGTAGAAGATGGCACCCTTCAGGAAGATCTTGAACGTCGCGATTTTACGATCAATGCGATGGCCATTTCGTTGAATGAGGAAGATTACGGAGAATTAATTGATCCATTTGGAGGACTTGCGGATCTTCAGAAGAAAAATATCAGAACTCCTTTGGAGCCTGGAATAACTTTTTCGGATGATCCCTTGAGAATGCTTCGTGCGGTGAGATTTGCCGCCCAACTGAATTTTGATATCGACTCGGATACATTTTTCTCTTTAACTG